>RXJR01000022.1 GCA_003963305.1 Candidatus Melainabacteria bacterium
CAATAACGTGTGTTGTGTTGGCAAGGCTGAAATGCCTTGTGGCGTGGTCATCTCGGGATGCCTGCCTCGGAAATGAAACATAATATACATTATCGGCCCCAGTGGTGCCCTCTCACGCCTGGACATTTGGGATGGATTATCGAGGGCCGTTAGTTTGCTACGCCAGGTTGGGTGATGCCAGGTTCGATTTTGCCAGGGTGTCACCATGTGGGTTTACTGAGGCCGCCCCAGCCCATAGCTTAAACGCATCTGCTTCAGCGTTTCGATTCATAGCTCTCAAAAGATTGACGTAGTTTGCATAAAGCGTTTGAACCACAGGATTTGTTCTACCTAGTTCTCTGGTGCGGATGCGAATTGCCTGCAGATAGTATTTCTCGGCAAAGAGAAGCTTTTTCTGAGCATGGTAAAGCATGGCTAGATTATTAGCTGCCATACCGACGTCGCGATGATCGGGACCTTTCAGTTTTTCGTAAATGGTGAGTACTTCAACGCAAATTGGTTCAGCTTGCTCGTATCTTTTCATGTTGTAGTAAATGCCGGCAAGGTTGTTCAGACAAGAAGCGACCTTTGTATTCTCACCGCCCCAGACGTTTACGACCACATCAAAAGCTCGTTTGCAGAACAATTCGGCTTGCTCATAGCGCCCGAGTGAATAGTAGAGGCTGGCAAGATTATCCAGAGTGAGAGCGAGACGCTCATCATCATTTTGAAAGTCTTTGCATTCGATTAGGGCCGCGAGCCACATCGCCTCGGCCTGGCTGTAATTGCCGTTCTTCGCGGCCAGTTCAGCGCTCTTTTTGTAATGCCACCAATCGCGAGTTCCGAATGTCAGTTGCAAGGTCGTCTCACCGGCCTGTTGTGGTGGTCGTACTGTCTTGAACTGACCAGAATCTCTCGGGTCAACATCACGTACTAATTGTCCAAAGCTCTGTTTGAATTCGATGGAATCTGTCACCGCGGTGCAAAGATTGGGGGTATATGCATTAACCATCAGGCATGCTCCGTAGTAAAAGAAAATTGGGGGCGTGGGCTAGATTAGCAATCTATAATTTATTTGTGGCAAAAACGTGGCGGAATTCAAAGTAAGCCCCGGAAAAAATCCTGTGCGCCAATGAGTTCCAGCCGCATCCTGGATGAGAAGCAAGTTTCCACTCGGTAGTGGCGAAATCAGATTAAGCTTTGGCGGTAGGTGCTCCTAGTCGCATAGAACTGTCGACAATACGACAAGTAGTACATTCGTGTATTTATAAATAACCAAAGTCGACATGTGTACAAGATCACTTGTTTACAAGACAAACAGTCAATCAATTGTCTGTTTAAATCTTCGATTAATCAAAAAGTTAAACAGTTGAATGTTCAGCCCGTTGTCCTGAGTACGATGGACCTTCCGGTTAACTGGAACTTGCCCGACAAATGCGGACCCTTCCGCATGCCAAACTTCATATCAGAGTCCTTTTGGCAGGACAAGTCTAGGGCGTCGATTCTGATGGTCTCGATGCGTTAGCGTCCGTCGCGCCCTCTTCTGCGGGCTTCTCGTCATTGGCAACGACGGTTATGATGACCGCATCTTTGTCGTCGATGTTGTTGGCAAATGGGTCAAAACTCAGTTGCGGTGCCAGGTCATCGAGATTCAGTGATTTCAAAAGCGCTTCCGCTGTGTCAATGGAAGTTGCTGCGGACGAAACTTCTGGCTGCTTCGATTGTGTCGCCGCCAGTTCTTTCAATTGCTTTGTGAGCGGCTCCAGGACTAAGTTTGGCATGCTGAACTGATGGACACTTCCGTTCGATGAAAGTATTGATAGTCTGCCACCACTCATGGTGCTATGCGATTCGACCTCAGAAACCTGATCTAATTCGATGCTGACACGAGTACTTCCAAACCAGGTAGAGAATGCCTCAGGTACAAAGACAAGTCGGCGAGAAGTGAGCACGAATCGTCCTGGCTTATCCTTATAAAAGGTGAGAAAAAAGGATTTGATCACAGACTCGCCTGGCTGCGGTTTAAAGCGCGAACCTGAGAAAACAACGGTAAAGAGAATGCCGAAAACAACGAATATTGCGGCCCAGGTCGTCAGGAATAGCTTGAGGAACTCACTCGATGATTTTTGCAAACGTAGACCATTTGCAATAGAACCTTCACGCATGGCACCGCGCCAATCTCCAGTCTGAGACAACGCGTAACCGAGTCGCCCATGATTAGCAGGGTTGTTCGGAGCAATGGCTACAGCGTTCTTGTATGCCTCAACTTCTCCCTTGATGTCTCCCAGCTTTCCTAAAGCGGCACCCAGACCAAGATAGGCGTTTGGATTACTCTTGTTGATTTCAATTGCCCGCTTGTACATCGAAACTGCCTGAGGATAGTCCTTCTTGCGACCAAGTGCAGCGCCAAGGTTCATATAAGTGTTGAAATCATCGGGATCCAATGCAAGTGCCTTATTGAAGGCACTGATAGCAAGGTCATAATCTTCCAGGCTGGCAAGTGACAGACCTAAAATTGAATAAGCCGAGCTGTTTGACGGATTGGACGCAATCGCCAGTTTCTCTTCTTCAATAGCTGCTCTGAAACGCTGCTGCAGACCAAAAATCCATCCGATATTGCAATGTGCTTCGTCGTTATTTGGATCTAGATTCAGCGCTTTACGCTCTTCCTCAAGGGCGGCTGCAAGGTTTCCTCCCATCGAGAGAGCGTGACCTAATCGCTGATGGGCAGAGGGGTTTTGCGGATCTGATTTGACTGCTTCGGTGTAGGTTTCGATCGCTTTCGAAGTTTGATCCGCTTGAAGTAAATCATCACCGCGTTCTATTAGCTGGCTAACTGCTGAATTGGCATGCTTCGCTTCCGGAGCTCCGGGCTTGGTTCCTGGCCCTTGTTCGGACCCGGGAGAATCGTGCAAGTTCGGCGAATTTGCCGAGTTCGTTTGACTCCATGCGGGTGCACCACATGACACTAATGCCATGAGAGAGACTGATAAGGCTGGATGAAACAATTTCATTTAGTAAGTAAATGGTGGCGTAGCCAGTATCTAAAGCTAGAGTAGCTTAAGCGGGGCGACTACGCAACAAGGCGTCACTGATTGTCAGGTATTGCTCAGGTGTGCTTGTGTTCACCTGCTAAACTAGTTGAATCAAATTGGCGACATGTATGGCACCACTAGACGGAATCAAGGTAATCGACTTTACTCATCTTTTGCCGGGAGAGTTGTGTTCAACCGCCCTGAGTGACCTTGGTTGCGCTGTTCTTCGCATTGAGCCCTTGACCGCAACCCTTGGGCAAATGTTGCCACCTATCATCGACGGTCACAGTCTGTACTTTTGGAGTCTACATCGAAACAAACAGCGCATTTCGGTGGACTTGAAAAAGGCAGACGGCGTCAAAATCGCAAGGCGCGTGATAAAGGATGCTGACGTTCTGATTGAGAATTTTCGCCCCGGTGTTATGGACAGACTCGGGCTTGGCTACGAGGCGATGAGCGCGCTCAATCCAGGTCTCATTTATTGCTCAATATCTGGATACGGTCAGTCTGGCTCCTGGAGCGAGAAGCCTGGGCACGATCTGAATTTGATTGCCGAATCAGGCGTACTGGCAATGAATGCAAGAGACGGTGAAAAACCGATACTGCCTTCGGTGCTCGTTTCTGACTATACTTCCGCCATGTACGCTGCAATCCGCATAGCAAGCCAGCTCTATGAGAGACAGCGCACAAATGCGGGTATTCACATTGATGTCAGTATGTTCGAGTCCGCTCTCTCAACGATGGGCATTATGGGCACAGCTTTGCTGTATGAAGAACTTCATCCGGAAGTTGGACACTATGAGTATCCCAGAGAACTGCCTAACTATACCGTTTACGAATGCAGCGACCAGAGATACCTGGCGGTAGCGGCGCTGGAAGCACCATTCTGGAAGACCTTTTGCGAGAAGGCCGGCATTCCTGAATTAGCGGACAAAGTGGTCAAAAGTGTTGATCAGGAAATCTCTAACAAGATTGCTGCTGTAATTCGTCAAAAGCCGCTTAGTGATTGGATTTCAATATTTGAAAATACGAACTGTTGTGTATCTCCGGTAAGCACGATCGAGGAGGCACTGCGGCACCCGCCTGTACAAGAGCATGGTGTTGTTCACCACATGTCTCACCCCATATTGGGAGACGTTCCACAGGTCTCATCACCGTTGTCCGAATCAATGGCAGCCAGCACTGCCTACGATGACAGAGCTGAGCAGAGCGCCAGTGTCTTGAGCGAACTCGGCTACTCGATTGAGCAAATCAGTCAACTCAAGCTGGAAAAGGTCATTCTCTAATCTCCGCGATAGGTCACTAGTTGACCTTCCTGGCGCTTGCGGCCCAATACTTTTCGCGCAAGCCTTTTTTGAAGATTTTCCCACTGCCGGTTTTCGGCAACTCTTTCTCGAATTCCACCGTGCGTGGTGCCTTGAAGCGACCCAGTCTTTCATGGACAAATTCGATCAATTCAGACTCACTGGCTGTTTGCCCCTCTTTGAGAACGACGATGGCTTTCACCGACTCTCCCCATTTCTCGTCGGGAACACCGAGGACAGCACACTCCAGTACAGCACTATGTTCATAAAGTGCGTACTCTACTTCTGTGGAGTAGACATTCTCACCGCCAGTAATGATCATGTCTTTCTTTCTGTCGCAGATATTGATGTAGCCTTCGCTGTCTACCACGGCCATGTCGCCTGTATGAATCCAGCCATCGATCAGGGTCTGGGCTGTGGTGTCTGGTTGTTTCCAGTATCCTGAAAATACAACAGGACCGCGGGCGATAATCTCACCAACTTCTGTGTTGTCTTTTTTCACCTCCACTCCGTCTTCGTTCACGACCTTTACTTCAACTGCAATAAAAGGTCTGCCGGTTTTGCTTTTTAGCTCTAACAATTTTTCTTCCGGCAAGGAGCGAAGATGCGCTTTGGGAGCACTTATTGTAAGGAAAGGGCTGGTTTCGGTCATCCCATAAAACTGCATATAATCGCAACTGAATTCCTGAACTATTCCCTTCACCTGCTCAGGTGCAATAGGCGAGCCTGCAGTCAGGATTAAGCGGAGTTTCGGAAATTTATAGTGTTTCAGTTTCGGGCTGTGCATTAACGCATTCACCATGGTCGGTACCATGGCTGTAAGTGTGACTTCTTCATCGGCAAGAGTTTTTAGAACCTCCTCGGCTTTGAAATACGGCGCAAACGTGTGTTTACCACCAGCCCAGGTGACTGCCCAGATCGACCAGGCATCCGCCAGGTGAAACATTGGGCCGATGTGCATCCAGGTATCTTCGTCGGTTAGACTCAATTCCGTTACTGCACCAAGTGCATTTAAGCAAACGTTTTTGTGGGAGAGCATCACTCCCTTGGCTTTGCCGGTTGTGCCGCTCGTGTAGTAGAGTTGGGCCAGATCTTCCAGGCCTACGTCTGCCACCGGCATTGGCTTCTTCAAATGCTGTTTCAGAGCAGTCTCATAGTCGATTGTCTTATGACTGAAATTTTGCCAATCCCTAGCACCGAATGTGATGACCTGCTCGACTGCGGGCGCATCGGGTAGACTCTTGCCTGCACATTCCTTGAAATCAGCGTGGAGGAATAGAGCGCGGGCTTCGGAGTCGTTGAGAATAATTGCTACTTCGTGCGGGGAGAGGCGAAAATTGATCGGGTTTAGAATCACACCGGTGATCGCGCAAGCATAGTAGATTTCCATGAGCTCGTGCCCGTTGGGGCAGAGCACGGCTACGACAGAACCCTTTTCGTAACCAGACTCGATTAAGAAATTTGCTAGAGCAGAGACGCGCTGCGCGAACTGTTCGTAAGTAAAACGTTTATCGCCATCGACAATTGCTTCTTTTTGAGGCCACAGGGTAATTGCTTTATTCAATGTCAGGTATAGGTTCATTTTCTACTGCCGTTAATGACTGCGAGGGACCTTATGTAGGCGCGCTCAAGTATCCTTATGACTCCGCTTATATCCTACTAGACAGAGGGCTGAAAAGGTCGCAGATGAAGCGTCTTTAGCTTATTGCCCGAGTGGACAGAAAGGAAAGAGCGCATCCTGCGACGCGCTCTTGCTGAATTTCATCACTGCAAATGCAGATGATTACATGTTTTCGATGATGTGACTTGCGAATTCGCTTGTTTTCACTTTCTTCGCGCCTTCCATCAATCTTTCCAAATCGTAGGTCACCGTCTTCTTCTGAATCGATGTGGCAATGCCCTTCTCGATCAGTCTGGCAGCTTCGGTCCAGCCCATGAAGTCAAACATCATTACGCCGGAGAGAATTACCGAGCCAGGGTTGATCACGTCTTTGTCAGCGTACTTGGGAGCAGTACCGTGAGTCGCTTCGAAGATAGCGCAGTTGTCGCCGATATTGGCGCCAGGAGCGATTCCCAGTCCGCCTACTTGTGCTGCACAAGCATCAGACAGATAGTCGCCGTTCAAGTTGGTAGTGGCGAGCACTGAGTATTCGTCAGGTCTTGTCAATACTTGTTGGAACATCGAGTCGGCAATGCGATCGTTGATCAAGATTTTGCCGGCAGGTGTTTTGCCGTCATGGTCGGCCCAGAGTTTTTCTTCGCTAATCGTTTGAGCAGCGAACTCTTCTTCAGCCAACATGTATCCCCAGTCTCTGAAAGCGCCTTCAGTGAATTTCTGAATGTTGCCTTTGTGCACCAGCGTGACCGACTTCAAATTGTGACGGATGGCATGTTCGATCGCTCTGCGAACCAATCTCTGCGAACCAAATTTCGAAATCGGTTTGATACCGATACCTGAATCGGGGCGGATTGTATTCTTGCCGAATGATTCGATCAATTCGATCAGTTTTTTGGCTTCAGGTGAGCCTGCAACGTATTCGATACCGGAGTAAACGTCTTCTGTGTTCTCGCGGTAGATAACAACGTTCAATTTTTCAGGGTGCTTAACTGGTGTAGGCACGCCTTCGAAGTAGCGGACTGGGCGAACGCAGCAGTAGAGGTCGAAAATCTGTCTCAAAGCTACGTTCAAGCTGCGGATACCACCGCCAATGGGTGTCGTCAAAGGTCCTTTGATGCCAACACCAAATTCTTTCAAAGCTTCGATAGTATCGTTTGGCAACCATTCTTTAGTTTCGTTGTTGGCTTTCTCGCCGGCCAGAACTTCAAACCAGGCAATCTTCTTCTCATCACCATATGCTTTCTGAACAGCAGCGTCGAACACGCGCTGTGAAGCCTTCCAGATGTCTCTGCCAGTGCCGTCGCCTTCGATGAAAGGAATGATCGGCTTGTTAGGTACAACTGGCTTGCCATCTTTGAATGTGATCTTTTCCCCTTGAGGAACTTTCAAGCCGTTATACGTTTTGTCAATTACTTGTCCCATGTGTTTTCACCTTTTTAGATCGGGTCGCCCCACCCAAATTTATCTAAAGACGAGGAGTCAGACGATGATTCCTCCGTCACGCTAGCCATTAAGATTAACAGTTCAGGGGGCAGTCTTAGCAAATGATCAGCTTTTACTAATAACGGTGGGGAGCAAGCGCCTGTGCGGCAATGCAAAGGGGAGAGAGACGTCTAAATGGTGAAAACGCAGAATTTGAGCCGGGAAACGCTGGAGCGCAGATACCGCTTGCCTGTTCGAATGGACCCGGTCGTGCTCACACACTCGGCTGTGAGGCTGACTCCTCTGGATGTCAGTCGAGACTGCGACGTTCTCTATGAAGTGTCGAACGGGTCGGCCATAACTAACGAGCTTGGCGCTTTTGCTGCGTACGACGCCGATCAGCTAATCTGGGTCTACATGAACTCTGGTCCATTTGCTGATAGGCAGAGCTTTGTTCAGTACCTTAAGGCACTTGAGTCTGCTCCAAACGGGCTTGCAATGAGTGTGTTCGACAACAAGACAGGCTTGCCGGTAGGCATAGCCACGTTCATGAATAATGTGCCGGAACATCTCAAGATCGAGCTGGGAAGCATCTGGTACAGTCCACTCGTGCAGGGCAAAGGTTACAACTTGATTGCCACCTACTTGATGCTTAAACACGCTTTTGATCTTGGTTACCGTCGAGTTGAGTGGAAGTGTAACGCCTTAAATGAGCGTTCACGAAAGGCGGCGTTGCGCATGGGGTTTATTTTTGAAGGTGTGCAAGAATCACACTTCATTGTCAAAGATCAAAATCGAGACACAGCCTGGTTCCGCATGCTCGACAGGGAGTGGCCTGAAAAACGATTGTTACTGGAGAACTTAATTGCCAGCCTGTCTCAATGATACCATCTGTAGTACCAGAATTACCAGGTCTCGATTGGCTGGACAATCGTCGTCAGTTGCACTAACATTTTTACCCATTGCCACAGTGAGGGTCATATGCCAAACATCATCGAAATAGCCAAAACCGGAAGAGCAGGGTGTCGCACTTGCAAGCAGCCGATTGGCAAAGGTGAGCTGCGATTTGGCGAAGAAGTACCGAACGCATTTTCGGCTGGAGATATGACGTACAACTGGCACCATCTGGCATGCGCAGCCAAGAAAAAACCGTCTGCGCTCAAGCAGGCTCTTGATGATACAGATCAGGAAGTGCCTGACAAAGAAGAGTTGTTAAAGGCGATCGAAGCTAATGCCAAGAATGAAAAGCCTACCGTGCTTCCTTACGCGGAATACGCACCAACAGCGCGTGCGGCTTGCATCGGTTGTACTGAAAAGATAGAGAAAGGTCACCTGCGCGTGGCGATCGAGAGCGAAGACGACGGCTCACCGTTTCCTCGTAGTGGACCGCGGTACCTGCATGTGGCTTGCGTTGCTGAACACGCCGGTGATGACCCGGATGAGTTTTTCAACAGAGTCAAAGCAAACAGCAAGAATGTCGAGACAAAAGACATGCAAGAGCTGGAATCAGCTCTGCAAGCCTAGATCACCAACAGTCCTCAGCTAATAAGCCAGGAGCACTCAGCTAGCAGCTAGAGGCTCAATCGACTCGTTCAGCTCTAGCCTTATCTTCTGCAATCTGTACTTGAGCGAACTCTGAGTTTTTCTTGACGTTGGCCAGGCGCTTTTCCAGTTTCTTGACTGTGATACCATCGCGAATCGGTCGCGGCAACGGAATACCGATATCGCAGTAGGAAGAGAGCTCCAGATAGGTAGATTTTTTGTTTGGTCCAGGATTGAGAACCCAACTACCTTCCAGCGCCTTGAAACGATCAGACTTGACCATTTCGTAGTCGATTCGCTTGAGAGGCACTTCGGTAGTATGCATCGTGCTCACCGCCGTGCCAATAATTGGCAGGTGGTGCAGTTTTTGTTCGGAGACCACATCATTGACGCCTTTACTGATTATCTTGCGATAGACCAGGTCTTGATCTGCATTTTGCTCATTATGAATCGATTGCCAGACGATATCTGGTGTTGCCTGAATAAGCATCTGAGCTTTCACCCAACGGTGACCGTTTGGTTGTTTCTCGGTCCACCATTTGAACTCAGTAGGAGTTTCAGCAGCAAACGTTGCTGACGCGCTCAGAAGTGTCAGCGCAAGGAGCAGAAATGAAAACGTGTGACGTTTTCGGTTTCCGCATATCAGGCTTTTCTTGTAAGGCATCATGAACAAATTTCATCCCTCATCGACTGCTGTCGGGAAGAAGTAATCTCGAAGCGCTTACGTCCGATTGGACTGCTTCACTAGTCTATCTCTTGACGGCACGGAAGTGGATTGCCAGCAGATAAACATCCGCTAAGTATCGGATATCGTTTAGCTGTTGAAGCGATATCTAATCTGTTGTCGCAGGAGCGAACCAGTATCAACTCCAAGATTTTTATGCCCATTTTGGTCAGAACTTTTCGGGCTGTTTTTTGCGTTATTTGAGTGTTTCGGCTCTCCCCGCCGTGGCTGAAGTAAACAGGCACCATATATGGTGGATTCTGTTTCCAGGCACGCTGCCTGTTGCGGTGGAACTTGCCTACTCGCCCGGTTTTTTAACTTTCGACCAGAGTTTACCGAGCCAGCCAGAATTTTGTTGCAAGACCGGATCGACAGTATCCGCTGGTGGCGTATACGCCACCTCCTTTAGTGCCGAAGGAAAGTCGACGCCGGTTTTCTGGCAGTAATGAAGAACGGCTACAGCGTGACTATTGGTGAGAATATCGTCGTCTACAAATCCCTGTGCCTGCACCGCAGCTTGCAGTAGTTTTTTATCGATTACGCCGGTTGAAAGCATTACCTCGCCAAGGCTCACATTGAGTTGGCGGCTGACACCTTCTGCTTTTGCCATCTCTTGCGGTGTCAGGCAACCTGCTTGCTGCAAAATTTCGATGACTGAGTTTGCCCGCGCAATTTCGTCTTCTTTGCTGCTTCTCTCAGAAAGAATGGTTTCGATTGGGCAGTTGCGTGCGTTGGCAGCGCGCAGAATGTCAGCTGCCTGGGCTCCTGTCAGATTACCTTTGGCGACCATATCCTGCAGTTTCAGACTTTCCTTGAGCATGGTCTCTGAGATCATGCCGTTTTGCACGAGTATCTGCCCGACGGGCTGCTGCTGAACCAGTCCCATCTCAATTGCTGAAATTTTGTCGCCTTCTGTGACCAGACCAGCAGACATGAGCAAGTCACCGACCCGGATATTGGCCTGCGACGGCTTGTAGGCACCTACTTCCTGTAGCGAGACTTCTATCGTCTGGTGTTTACGAGCAGCAGCACGCATGCCGCTGACCGCCTGCTCTTTGGTGATCTTTCCATCGCGGAGAAGCACCTGGGCTGTCAATGCGGAGGCGAGCAGGGTAGATGGAAGGGCCCGAGCCAGGACAAGGCATCGCCCCAGAGGCAGATTGTTTTCCTGGCTTTGAGTCATCGCTTCTTCGAGATTCTCTCTCGTCACCGCGCCTGCCTCGAGAAGCAGTTCGCCAAGCTCGCTGCCGGGCATAGATTCACGCTGGGGCGCTTTCCATCCCAGTCTCGTGAACGCCTCTTCCAGAGGGATACAACCCTTGATGGCCACGTTCAGAGCGCGTATGCCAAACTCGGCTGAGATAACCCCTTCACGCAGCAAAGATTGTATTTCGATAGCTGTCTGTAAATCGCGTTCGGTCAACTCTCCGATGCCCATAAGCACCCGCCCGAGGGGAGTCGCCGACTTCTTAGCGACCTGAAGCGCTTCGAGTAAGACCTCGGGTTTGATTACGTTTGCTGCTACCAGCAATTCGCCGATACGCTTTGGTCCGGCCCGTCGTTCCCTTGCAATCTCCAAACTCTTAAAACCCTTTGTAGTGCCAACCACTGCCAACAACAATCGAACGCCAACTATGCGCCCTGCGGCTCTGAGCAACGTTTCGCTGACTATTAGTCTATCAGGGTGGGTGATTTCGGACTAGCAATAGCGAAGCGGCAATCGAGCTACTTCCATCTTATGCCCCGAAAAAAAGAAAACAGAAAGATATTGGCCCCAAATTTGGGCCAATATCTCTCAAGAGCCAAACTAATTTCCCTAGGTCAAGACTTGTTAGTAGTTGTCGTCGTAAGGAACAACAAAGCCTTTGCCCTGGAAGATCATGCTGTGGCTGCCGCTGTGTGGGCTTGGGTAGCCTACGAAACCATGGTGGATGCCATAAGCAGCACCATGGAGAGCGCCATAAGCGCCACCGGCAGCGAATCCAACCGGTCCGCCGGTCAATCCGCCAGCGATCAACTCGTACACGCCATCTTCGTTACCGAGGTTGCGTGCAACCATTTTCGTTCCACCGATTGAGCCTTTGATAGCGTCCTGGAACATAGCTGTCGGGATATCCCAAGCTGTTGTGACTGCCATCGAAACTAAACGGCAAGGAAAATATTCAATTTCATACCAGACGCGTGCTGATTCAGGACGCTCTGGATACGCAAAACTTGGAACTGACAAACCGACAGTTAAGCCGACAGCAGCAAGCAGCGTGGAGAGTACTTTCTTCATTTTTAACTCCAATCTTCCTAGTTTTTAAAAGCCAGCCTTATTTCTCTTCCATGGTGATGTAGGACCAGCGGCTGAATGGTTTTTCCCAGCCGAGCTTCCAACCATGTTTAGCGCCCTTGACACCGCTTTCAGCGCCACCAAGCACCATGCCTACTCCGCCACCGAGTGGGAAGGCTGCAATCTGCTGGGAAACACCCTTTTCGTCGCCGAATTTGCCGGCTACGTGGTGCATACCGCGGTGTGAACCGTGATAACCACCTTCGATAGGACCACTTACTAATCCGCTAACAGCAGCGCCACTCAAGGCACCTGCGGTTCTAAAAGGCGCCATCAGCACCCAATGTATTGGTTTGGCTTCGTAGTCGAGGGCAAAGGCTGGAGCCGCTGCACCGACCAACATCATTGCTGAGCAAACAATACGACCTAGAGATTTCATCTTCATTTACCACCGTCTTTCCAGTTAAATACGGCCCGAGGGTTTGGCTCGACCTCGGGCCGTCAGTTTTCTACTTTTCTTCAGTAACGATGTACGATTCGGTGCTGAATGGTTTTTCCCATCCAGTATTAGCGCCATGGTAGAGACCATGAACGGCACCGTATGGAACACCAAAGACCATTCCGATAGGAATGCCCATCACTGCTCCAACAATGTTCTGTTTCCAGCCATTTTCATCGCCGAAAGCAGAGGCAAGTCCATGCCAGCAATGCTTAGGACCAGAATAGACGCCACCGATGATAGCGCCTTGTGGCGTATCAATGATGACGGCTGTGGTCGCGCCGAGCAAGCTTGCGCCTGAGCTGAGCGGACCATCTGCAAATGAGGGTGCGGCTGTTCCGATCGAAACAACTGCAGCACTCAACAACATCAACATTTTGTTTTTCATTTGATATTCACCTGACAAGGAGGATGGTTCGGTGAACCACCCTCTTAATCCTCACAACAACTTAGTACTTAGAGTTCATTAGTTGACTATTCATCTTTGAAAGTGAATGTGTCCTTGCTGAACGGTTTTGAATAACCTTCTTTGGCACCATGTACGGCACCATCAAACATACCGTAAGCACCGCCGCCGACAAAACCAAATGGTCCGCCGAGTACTTGACCGAAGAACTGGCATCCGCCGTTATCTTCGTTGCCAAGCTTACCAGCCGTAGCTTTCGAGGCTTTTATGTAGCCTTTAACACTGTCTTTGAAAGCACCCAAAGGTACTCCAGCAGCCATACCAACTCCAGTCCCGACTACACGCACTGGGAAAACCACAATGCTTTTGAAAGTGTCATCGTCAGCGAACGAAGGTGCTACCAACGAGCCGACTAGAGCCGAGGCTAGAATGAAAGAGGACGCTAACTTCTTAAGCATGCAAATCTCCATCTCTTAGCAATCACTACCACCAATCCTGGACCAACTCGGCCACAAGACATGCACCATTGTACCCATTTTCTTGTGAAGGTCCATCTTTGTGGCTGTTGAAATTTATAGTAGGTATGCGAAGACGTACTACAGCGCCTTTTCTTGCGCGTTTTTTATCCTTGTAAAATGTTTGTTTGAATTCGTCATCACTTTGCAAGTCGTATATGCGCTGATACGTCGCTCGCTAATACATAAAGCCGGTCGCCAAGCGCTTCTTGCCGAATTTCCTGGCACCACAGGTGATTCCAAGAGATGATCTGGTGGTAGATCGAAGAGTCCGAAGCGTGGTGTTGGCGAAGCGGCAGATAATCTACTTGCAAAGAGATGAGGTCCGGTGCTTGGAAACACCGCCGATGATACCAAGAGTATTTGACTGCAAATCTCTTGCGATTGTTCCCGGCAATAAGACCTGTGGCTTTTTGCAAGCGATCTAACGTCAATGCACAACCTGGCAAAAGACAAAGTCGCTCCTGGAAGCCACGTGAGAGCTCAGGTTTTGGCGCGACCTGCGCCTGCTGGACGATGAAGGTTTTGTCGACTATGTTGCGTCAGTAAGTGAATGAGCTACGCCGACGTGCTCTGTCGGATGCCATGTCGATGCACTCTTGCCGAAAATAATCTGACAGAAGGAGACGAAAATTACAGGTACCCAGTGTGCGAAAACATATGTACCGACCTGGAAGCTATGCCAGAGTGTGCGCCAGATCGACATCTTGTTTCGATAAAGGCGAATCGCCACGAACAGATTCAACTGACTGACGATGAACACTGCCAGTGATATCAGCGCGAAAAACTTGCCGTATGTGGGAACGCCCATCGACAGTCTGGTTATCTCGCTTGTCACTTCAAGAAACATCAGTGCGGGCACAACGAAATAGACGGTAAATGCGATCGTATCGAGTCTCTCAACAAGAGAAAGTCTGGTGGGTGAATTAAGCGGAAAGATGTAATCGAGATAGCGTCGAATGCTGCCCTCCGCCCATCTTCTGCGCTGCCTCAACAAGCCCTTGATAGTAGGAACGCCTTCTTCCCAGACATACGCATGCGGGCAGAATCTGACGTCCCAATTGCTGACGAGTAAACGCATGCTCAAGTCGAGATCGTCTGTGAGCGACTTATTGTTCCAACCGCCGACGTCAATCAACGCGGCTCGCTTTATGAGCTGACCGTTGCCACGCAATTCCACGGCACCACCGATGAGGTCACGCCCCATCTGGAAGTGAGTATCCATGGCGTATTCTGAAGCCTGGCATTCGACCAGAGTGCCAGTCTGGTGCTCAAAAATTCGTTTTTGTGCTTGCACCGCACCGACTCCCTCTTGATCGAGAACAGGCAGAGTCAGTGCAAAAAAGTTAGGTGCCACGTAAGCATCTGCATCGAAAACTGCCACCACTTCGCCCTTAGCACGCGGCAGTGCTTCGTTCAAAGCTGCAGATTTACCCGGGCAGCTTCCATAAGTGCGATTGATGACACGTAAGCGAGGAAATTCTTTCTTTAAACGTTCGAGAATGAAAGGTGTCTCATCAGTTGAGCAATCGTCGATGATCCAGAGATAGAAATTCTCGTAATCGAGCTTGAAGAAATTGCGGATCGTATTTTCTATTACGCGCTGCTCATTTTTGGCGGCGATGAAAATGTCAATCCAGGGCTTCCACGCATCGTCTGGGTCGGTGTCTTTGCCGGTTACTGCCAGATAGCTGCCGTCGGGCTGTTTGACCAATCCTGCCTTGCGAGCTTTCCGGCGCCACCTTCCCTGCGCGGCCATGAGCCAGACGCTGTGCGTCACCATAACGACGACCGCTACAGAAAGCAAAATCAGAACCTCCGGACCGGTGACGAAATCATCGATTGACTTCAGTCCGATCCAGACGGCGAGCGTTAATGCAGCTAGGATTATTCGATCTCTCATTGCCCGATAATTTTTACACAAACCCGGACATATATCTACTTACCACGAAGGAAGGTTGTCAAATCGTGCTAAGCCAACAGCAGCAAGCGTACAGCAGCTTTTACGCCGGCTTTGCTTCCTCTCGTTTTGTCTCACTGAAGTGATGCAATCCGGCGACAAAAGTCGGTATTCCCAGAATCAAAAGAGTCGTCGAAACGCCGCCTGGTAGGTTATCTGCGAACACGCCCGTGAGTATCACAGGGATAGTCGATGCAGCCGACATCGCCGTGTTTTGAGCGGCGAAGACCTTACCGCGCAGATCTTCGGGCACTGCAGCCTGAAGCGCCGCCTGGGTGGGCACTGCCACGCATGCGCATGAAATTCCGATCAGAACAGAAAAAAGTAAAGGAATTGTCATGAGCCAGCCACTGAAGTAAACGTTATGCCAGCCGAGATGCGGAAACAGGAATAGTTGCATATAACCCAGACTGGCCAGACCGCACATAAACAGTCCAAGGGCCGTGAAACCGCCGTAAGCGAGAAGGGGAGGATTTATGTGTCGCGCATAATGGCTGACTCCAAAATTTCCGATTCCCATTCCCAAACCGGCGGCGGCAATAATGTAGCCGAATTGGAATGCTTCTATGTGCATGACTTGTTCGGCCAGACCGACTGCGATGATGTTCAGAGTAATGATTGTGCTGAACAAGAGAGTAATTTTGACTATCGCTCTGAAGACGAGTGGATTGTTGACGATGTAGGCGATGCCGAATCTCAATTCCTCCCACCAGGCTTCTCGCCTGGTTTCCGAGCGCTTATTATCCTTAATAGAGCAGACCAGAATGGCGGCAATCAAAAATCCGGCTGCCACTACCCACGGAGCACCTTTGGTGCCTGATTGCTCGATGATCGGTTCGCCTATGGCAAAACCGAATCCGAGTGCGATCATCATAGTCGTGAAAAAGAGTGAATTGGCGGCATAAAGTTCTTCGCTTTTTACAATGCGAGGAATAGATGACGTCTCGGCCGGTCCAAAAAACTGCGATCCGATAGAAAGAAGAAACGCCAGTGCGAAGGTAGCCATCGGTGAATTTGTAATCCACGGTACCGCCACCAGGGCTACGCAAACGCAACGTGCGAGGTTGGAGAAAACCAGCACCGATCGATTCGACCACCGATCAACATATACGCCTGCCACCGGACTTAACACCACGGCAGGAATTGTAAAAGCAACATAGAGTATGCTCGTCATCTGGGCCGCGCCGATTTCATGGCCGGCAACGCGGGTTACTTGTTTTGCCGTCAAGACGGCAACGAACAAGACGAAGACTGCCCGGTCGGCAAACTGTGAAAATACCTGCGCAATCCAGAGCTGCATGAACTGACGATTGCGAAAAAGAGATCCGTAACCGCTTGTTCTGGATGGAGTGGTTGGAGGATCTGTGGTTTGAGATGACACAGCGGATACCAGGAGTCAGTGAGAATACTTTACCACCAGGCGGCTGGGCGGTGCCGGGTTGCCAACACTTCAGCAAATGAAGGCTTTTTGAAGGTTTGAGCGAGTTCAGGGCGGTTGACGCTCAGCCGCTGTTTTGAACTTGATCTGTAATCAGGCTATTCGAATGATTCGCCTTCATCGTCTTCGTCGGAACGTCTGGAAATAACCCCGCGTTTCGAAGTTCTATAGAATTCGACAATTTCAGCTACTTCGGGGAACGGCTCGATCTCTTTCTCGATTTTCTCCAGGGCAGCGCTCAGGTTGAGTTCGGCCCGATAAATCAGTCGGTACGCTTCTTTGATAGCCTTTCGGTTAGCCGGTCCAATTTTGTTGCGTTTCAGTCCGACCGCATTAATACCGCGAACCGTGACCGGACGACCGTCGCACATCGCAAATGGTGGCATGTCCTGCCTGGTGGCGGAAAGGCCGCTCATCATCAACATGCGACCCAGTCGGCAGTGCTGGTGAATCACACAGTAGCCCGCCAGGATGGCATTGTCACCGACCTGAACATGTCCGCCCAATGTCGAGTTATTAGCGAAGATCACACCATTGCCTACTTTACAGTCGTGGGCGATGTGCACATAGTTCATGAAGAAGCAGTCGTCACCAACCACTGTGACACCCTCTTTGGTGCCCCTGTGTATCGTGCAATATTCGCGGATCGTTGTGCGATTTCCGATTTGAACGCCGGTCGGTTCGCCTTTATAACCAAGATCTTGCGGGTCTAAACCGATTGCGGCTCCGGCATAAATATTGCAATCGTCACCAATAGTGGTGTGACCATCAATCACTACATGAGGTCCGATTTTAGTGCCCTTGCCGATTTTGACGTTTGGTCCAATTACGGCATAAGGTCCTATTTCGACAGTCTCGTGTAACTGAGCACCATCTGCGATTACAGCTGATTTGTGTACTGTCAAATTCATACTTGTGATGTTGATTCCTCTGGCTTGGTGATTGCGAAAGTAATCTCGCCCTCAACTGCGATTTTGTCGCCGACCTTAGCCAGGACTTTAGCTTTGCCCAGCGGGCCGCGACGCTTGGTCAATTCCACTTCCATGTCCAGTCGATCGCCGGGAACAACCATGGTGCGGAACTTTACACCATCAATGCCCGTGAACACAGCCAGATGACCTTTGAATTCTTCTTCCATCAAAACGCAGATGCAGCCGAGCTGTGCGAGAGCTTCGATCATTAAAACACCAGGCATAATTGGCTTGAAAGGGAAATGTCCGTTGAAGAAATCTTCGTTGGCGGTGAGGTTCTTGAAGCCCACTGCTTTCTGTCCCGGTATCACTTGTGTGACCCGGTCCACAAGCAGAAAAGGATAACGATGAGGCAAAATCGCCTTGATCTGGGTGATGTCCAGGGTAATTTCTGACGTCGTAGCGGTGCTCATCGATTGCTCCTGTTTGCAAGTGTCTTTTGATAGAGCTGCTTAATCAGCTCTGGGCGCCGTTTCAGGCGAAGCATAGTATACATGGCGATTTAACGAGCGCTTGTGACAAGATTGTTCCTATTTCGCGAACTTAATAGAATACAGGGGCTCGGCAGGCTAAAATATGGATAATCTCACCGTTTTTGGCAGCGGTTAAGATTGCCGTCATCTGTGTGTCGTCACACAGCAGGTGTGTTCGGTTTGACCAAATGGAGACCATCTTGCCCAAGGCTAATCAGCTCAAACCAAAAGGTTCAAGCGCGACGCGTGCAAGCGCAGTTGGCGAATCAACGCATGCTGCCTTGAAGATGGACCTTGAAAAAATTGCCGAGGGCGTGCGTCTTATTCTTGAAGGCGTGGGCGAAGATCCTTCTCGACCGGAGCTTCTGGAAACTCCAGCGCGCGTCGCCCGCATGTATCGCGAGCTCTTGTACGGCACGGGAATCGACGCCGGTGCTGAGATCACTTGCACCTTCAACGAAGAAAATGATGATCTGGTGCTCGTCAAAGACATTCCGTTTTCAAGTGTTTGTGAGCATCATCTTGTTCCTTTTATAGGGATCGCTCACGTCGCCTATATACCGAACCAGGGCAAAATCACCGGGCTCTCCAAATTAGCTCGGGTTGTCGAGCTAGCATCACGGAAGTTGCAAGTGCAAGAACGCATGACCGGTCAAATCGCCGATGCAATCATGCGCAGATTAGACCCTCTTGGTGTCATCGTAGTGCTCGAAGCCGAACACTTTTGCATGAGCATTCGAGGCGTTCGCAAGGCTGGTACGAGAACCGTAACTAGCGCCGCGCGTGGTGCCTTGCAAGAAGACAAGAGTGCGCGTGCGGAAGTAATGGCTTTTATTCATAACAAGTAGAATCGTCGTATTCCCGAAAGAGATTGAATTTCAAAGTGGCAGACAATTTTTCTGATCATCTTGTCAGTCGAAGAACCTTTCTGTTCACACTTGCAGCAGTAACCTGCTTGCCCTTTTTACCGGAGGCGAAAGCGGCCCACAGCTTTGCGCCATTTTCGTTTGGGTATGTCACCGACACGCACGTTGTTCATGGCAAACCAGATTCTTACTTGTTATTGCAAGAGAGTCAGCTGTTTCTTCAGGACTGCGTCAAGCAGCTAAACAGCGAGAAATTAGACTTCGTCATTTTTGGCGGCGATCAAGTAGAAAATCCCGGTGTCGATGATGCAAACTGGCAGCTATTCGTTGATTGCGCACAGATATTGTCATGCCCCTGGTCTTTCGTACTGGGCGAGAAAGACGTATCCGGAAATCCTCCCGTCGACAAAATGAAATTGTATGGTCCGGACTGGAAGCAAAAAGGGATACAGACGGACAAGCCCTACTGGTCTCAGTCTCCGCTTCCCGGTGTCCATATTGTCGGGCTCGATACGAGTCGGCCAGAGAGCACCGCAGGCGATGTCTCTAACGAACAGCTGGAATGGCTGAAGAAAGATCTCAGCAGCAACGCCGGCAAATTTACCATTGTATTCAGTCATCATCCCTTATTGGCGCCGCCACCGTTTGATGGCGGTCCTCCCTGGGATGACTACGTCACCGCAAATGGTGCTTCTGTGCGAGAGATTCTGGCCGGTTCGAAGGACGTGCGTCTGGCCATCAACGGACACATTCACGTAAACAAAGTGCAGCAAGAAGCAGCCATCTGGTACGTTTCCAGCGCCAGTCTGGATGTTTATCCGTGCAGTTACAGAATTTTCCGGGTAACGCCGCAGACGATTCAGATGGAGAGTTACCAGGTCAGTTATCCGGCCCTGGTTAAGAAGGCGAAGCAGCAGTTGGATGGTTCCACAATTGCATTTCAATATAACGAGCAAAAGCCGGCGTTGTTTGCCGAAGTCGCTGTTGGCAACCGCATCGATAACATGGCGCTTCTGCCGTTGTCACCCGGGCAGCCCGCTCAGCAGATCGATGAGAAAAAGTTGAAGAAGGCGAAGGAAGAGCAGGCGAGAAAAGAGCAAGAGGAAGTAGCCAAGGGAGACAAAAAGAAAGGCAAAGGCGAAGACAAGAAGAGCCAGGATAAAAAGGGTCAGAACAAAAAGGGCGACGACAAGAAGGCCGAAGACAAGCAGCCCGAAACCAAGTCCAACAAGAAAGAGCAGTCAAAATCAAGCAGTACTGAAGAGAAGGCTGCGTCCAAGAGCGAGAAGAAATCGAAGTCGAAATCCGACAAAAAGAAGACAGACGATTCAACGACGAAAGAAGATACCAACCCGGCCGAAAGCAATAAGCCAAAGTCGAGCAGTGACGCGGAAGCTAAGCCCGCTGATGGTGACAAGCCCGAGCCGAGCAGTGAAGCTGAACCTAAGCCCGCCAATGGCGACAAGCCAGTGTCGAGCAGCGATGCTGAAGCTAAGCCCGATAGTATCCAAACGCCAAAATCTGATAGCTTAGAAAGTCCGCCATCTGAAAAGCCCGAAACACCCAAAATTGACAACATGGCAAGCCCGGAAAAATCCGGAGCCGCTTCGTCCGAAACCAAGAAACCCGATTCTTCGCCTCAATCAAAGGCACAGCCGTCTCCCAACTAAGCCACCACATACGGGGTTAATATGACCTGCCCAATATCCAGCAATGAAAATGAGAAAGGCAAACAATACGGCCATACTTCTTTGAGCTACAACAGCTATCTCAAAGTTCCAGAGTTGAAGAAGTTGCAGATTTGTCAGTCGAATCCCGCTCACCATGACGAACCGTTGTTCATAGTGATTCACCAGACTTATGAGCTCTGGTTCAAGCTTGTTTTGCACGAAATCGACGAAGCGATGAAACTGTTGTCTGAAAATCGTGTCAAGCGAGCCACCCATTTTTTGCGGCGCGTCGTAGCCATAATGAAGGTGCTCGTCAATCAGATTCATATTCTCGAGACAATGTCTCCTCAAGATTTTTTGGGATTTCGCAATAACCTCAATCCGGCCAGCGGTTTTCAGTCAACCCAATTTCGTGAGATCGAAATGACCTGCGGTTTGAAGGATCTGAGACTTCTCGAACACTTCAAAGACGACAGCATTGCTCATCCCGAGCTGATGAAGCGCTATGAGTCAAAGACGCTTCAGGACGCTTATTATGAGATTTTGCGCAAGCAAGGGTTTGACCTTCCGGGTCCATACGAAGTCGACGAAAATGATCCGGAGTCATTGAAGAGAGAAAACATCCGCATTCAATCTCTGCGGAAGCTCTACGAAAACTTGGAAGAGTATGCCGATTTGAATGATCTGGCTGAGGTGATGATCGATATAGACGAACAGATCGCTCTCTGGCGCACAAATCATGCCATCGTTGTAGAACGCGTGATTGGCTTCAAACGAGGCACCGGCGGCAGCGAAGGCGTTGGTTATCTGCGCTCTACTTTGACCAAGAGATGCTTCGCAGACCTGTGGAAAGTGCGTACAGTTCTAGATGTTCCTGCGATCGCATGTGGTCCCTGAGAAGTCCACTCTCTGTTGTTAGGGTCAAGCAAAATAGTTCATCAGATGCTTAAATGGCGTCTTAAAGGGGACAAAATGCTTGTGATTCGCCAGAAGCATCTTCGCAGTCTGATACTAGCCGCTGGTTGTGCTCTCGCGCCTCTCACGGCCGCATGGTCGTATGACTTGCTTGCCTCGGATATGGCGGCGTATCGAGCTGACGTGGTTCGCAGGGTATTTGACGCTGTGAAAAACTCGCCAGCGTACGCCAGAGTAATTATTGAACTGCACATCACCGCCCTGGGCAAGATCAAATCTTGCAAGGTCATCAAAGGCTCGGGCAACTCGGAACTGGATGCTTCAATGATGAAAGCGCTCAGCGAAGTCGATTTGAAACCGATGAAATTCGCCAGTTCAGCTAACGATACCGTTGAAATTCAGATCTATTTCGGCAATCCAGTGCCTGACTCTAACAACTTGTATCTTCGACCTGATGAAGCGTTCACCTTTCGAAGTTTCGGTACGTTCATGCAGGTTGCCGGTCCCAACAGCAAAAGTTCTCCTGGTGCAGAGAAGTCAGATCGAAGTGTCAGACCAGAGGCAGCACGAACGATGCCTGCGCAGATCGGCGCTCAAGCACCATTCCAGCAAAGCGAGCCAGACAGATTGTACGACGAGGAGATTCGCAAACTGCTCGCAGATTCGCCCCCGGAGTTGACTTTCGATACGCTTCAATACGGTCTCAATCAGGTTCCTGATTCTGCCGCGCAGCTTAAGAAAGCAGATAGTTTGATAAACGATAAACGTTTTCTGGCAGCAGCACACGCATACATGTTGGCTCTGCCGGAACAATTCAAGAAGGGTGATTCTGAAGCCGTCAAAACACTACTCAGTAGCCTTTCTAAGCTTGTGCCGCAGTTGCAGGGTAATGAACGTTTCAATATTGGCATGTCACTGGTCAACTTTTGCGATCGCATCGGATCTCGCATGCCAATCGGCCCCGCCAATTCGAAAGTTAATAGCGCCGTGTCGATAAACGCAATTTTGGCCACGGCGCAGCAGTTTGTCGATCAGTCTTCGTCGAAGCGTTTGGGGCGTCTTGCTTACTTCTATCAGAAAAAAGGAAAGGCGCTGCAAGAGATCGGTAATGTGGACAAAGCAAAACTGGCGTATCAACGATGCTTATCTATAATGCTCGAAAATGAAGATGCTCTCCCTGCTGACGTCGAACAGGCTTTCGATTCAACAGTGACTTTCCTTGCCTCGCAAGAGGATTGGACTGCTCTCAGTCAGGTGGAAAATCAAAGAAGTGTCTGGCAGACCAAGCACCCTGACCCTACAAATTTGTTCGCCATCAATAGCCTCGGTAAGCAGCTTGAGCTCGCCTTGAACAAACCCGAGGGGAGCGCTGCCGACTCTTTAGTTGAGCGATTGTTGATACTGATCCGCACCTCCAGTTTGAACAAGCAAGATGCAAGTGACAGATTCAGTCTTTTGACAGAGCAATCCGGTCCTTTTGCCAGTCGAAACGACATACAGAACAGGGTCTTTCAAGAACTTGATCGCGTCAGCCGCATTCTGGAGCATCGAGATTCAGTTTCTGCATCTGCCGAGCCGCTTTTGAGGGAGATCTTCAAATTTGCAATTTGCACCAACAGCAATCTGCAACAACGGCTATTTCAAACATTAGGTGATTATCTGGTGGCAAAGGGGAAGGCTCAGGAAGCGCTTCTGCTGTGCGATCTCGTTGATAATCTTGACACGGAAGATTACCTGTTGCTTCAGCGAGCTCGTGCAAATCCTCAACAGCAGCTGCGTTTGAAAGCACTGAAAGCACTAGGGAGAACGGAAGAGGCTGACCAGTTACAAACCCAGATCAAGGACCAGATGCAGTCGCTCATTACTGCCAATATCCTTCGCAATATTGCCGTCGCAGAGAGCAGGCTCGCTAAAGCCCCGCCTTACAGCGCTGAGCGCATTCAGGCCAGAACACTGCTTGTCACCAGTTTATTGTCTCAAAAGCAACCTGACATGCAGAAAGTAAGATCTATTTTTATGGAGAGTTTGCAAGAACTGGCATCGGAGAAGTTCACGAGCGCGTCCATGAGCGAGTATTGGGATTTGTCCAATCAGCTCATCTCAATCCTGAATAAAGCCGAACCTGATCTCGAATTTACTACAAATGCGGTGGAAGGTCTTCTGCGCATACAGTACAAAAGAACGGCGCATAGCCGACTTAGTGCTTCCCAGCTTAGTCGAGCCATGCCTTTGACCACCATCCTGGATAATGCCTCATTGAAAAAACATCCTCAAGTTCATCTTGCCTTGATTGGCAATTTGATCAAATTTTGCGATAAACAGCCGCTTGACGATGACACGAACAAGCGTATTTTGTTGCGCCAGCAAGCCGTTTTGCAAAACAAGATGGGTGATACCAGGGGTGCTACCAAAAGCAACCTGGAACTGCTCGCGCTGCTAGAACAACAAAAGATAGTGAGCAAGTCTGAACTGGTGAATCAGTTACTGGAGTTGGCTCGAGCAGAAGCTGCATCTAACGATACAGCGCAGGCCCGCCGGCACGAGAAACGTGCAGCTCAGCTCGGTTTTGAAAGTGTTGATACCGTTGTTACACGACGAAGCTTAGTTGAGCTGAGCAAGACTTACGCTGCCGGTGGGGCTTTGAAGGAAGCCTCAGATGCGCTCCTGGAGGCTGTAAAACTGCCGCAGAGTGCCTCCAGTGCACCGCAACATGTTTCAACGAGTGAACTAGTGCGTGCCTGCGAGAAGGCGCAACAGTTTGCGATAGCAGGCGAATTCTTTAAGGGAGCGATAGAGTTCGAGAAGGCGCAAGTACGGCAATCAACAACAGTTTTAAACTCGTATCGCATGGAGTATTCGAATCTGTTGTTGACTGAGGCTTTCAGCGGCAGGTCTGAGCAGACAAAAGACAGTCTTTTGAAACAATCAGAGCAGTTATTTACAGAAGCCGCTGACGATCTGATTCACAATGAAGGACCAGATTCGAAAACCCTGGGTGGCGAAGTTCGTCGCAGAGCATTCGTTTTTAGTTTGAACAACATGTCAGAGCAAAGCGAGAATCTTATGGAGCGTTACAAGACAGCGGTTGCAAACGCTGCTGGAGGAACGCTGAAGATTGACGTAAATGTCGGTGCACCGCCAAAAGAGACGTCGGACCAGCGTTGAAGAAAAGCCCTGAGCTCTAAGTGCCGGCCGCAGAAAGTTTCGAGCTGAGCTGTGGCACCGCTGCTAGTTTCGGTCCTTCAACCGTTTTGTAGCCGCTGGCTCTGGCTATTCCTTCGAGCATGCCGTTGAAAACAACATTGTGCAGCGGCATCACGGCATACCAGTAAGCAATGCCAAGCAGACCCTTGGGCAGAAACCTGGCGATTTGCAGCACTTCAGTTCTGGTCGCATCGAGTTTCTTTATTCGAAATTCGAGCACAGCCTGCCCTGGCAGCTTCATTTCAGCTACCAGAACGAGCCTCTCATCTGGAATTACACTCGAGACCCGCCAGAAATCGAGCGCGTCACCAGGTGACAGTTCATATGGATGCCTGCGACCGCGTTTGAGACCGACGCCGCCAACTACACGGTCCATCAGACCGCGCAGTCGCCATAACCAGTTCCCGTAGTACCAGCCGGTCGTTCCACCCAACCGGACCACTGGCTTCCATATATCGCTCGGTTGCGCTTCGACAACCACCCGGCGGCAGTCACTGTATACGGTGCCGCCCGCCCAGTGTGGCTCTTCCGGGCTCGCCCACTCAGGATGACGAAGCAGTCCGGCATCAGTCCAGTGGCTTTCCACCTGCTGATGTTGCACTTTATCGAGAGCCAACTTTATGGCTGCCCTGCAAGTCATCAACTCCTGGGGGATGATGTCTCGAATCCGATTCTCCTGACAGACCACAGGCGTGCGCAATCCCTCAGCGAGAGGGCGAGCGATGTAGGCGGGTACTGGCGTGACCAGGTGAATCCACAGTGAACTCAACCTTGGAGTGAATACCGGCACCGAAATTATCTTGCGTGGAGGTAGTTCCGCCTCTTCGGCGTAGGTCGTCATCAAATCGCGATAAGTGAGAATTTCTTCTCCACCGATGTCGAAGGTCTGCCCTATGGTTTTTTCGTTATCAAGACAACCGATCAAGTAAGTAAGAACATTCTTTATAGCGATAGGCTGGTTCGGAGTGGTGACCCAGCGTGGCGTGATCATGACCGGCAGCCTCTCGACAAGGTAGCGGAGGATTTCAAACGAGACGCTGCCGGAGCCAATGATCATCGCCGCGCGGAGTACCGTCACTGGTACCTGACCAGTCTGGAGAATCTCGGCAACTTCGTTGCGAGATTTTAAATGCTTGCTTATGTCCTGGTTGTCTTCGCCGAGACCGCCGAGATAGATGATCTGCTCAAGATGTGCCGACTCTGCGGCAGCCACCATGTTCAGGGCTGCTTCTCGGTCTCGTTCCTCAAACTCTCTCGATGCGCCATCCATCGAGTGTACGAAGTAATAGGCAGCGAAACATCCTTGCGCTGCGGCCATCACAGAATCTCTGTCGAAGAAGTCAGCGGTCACTAACTCGACAGCCGGGTGCTTAGCCCATGCTTTGCTGCGCAGTTTCTCGATACTGCGACCACAAGCGCGCACTCTGAACCCTGCCTCGAGTAATCTCGGTACGAGCCGATTTCCCACGTATCCTGTGGCACCAGTCACTAAAACAGGCTCTTTTCTCATCTACACCTCAACGCCGAAACCCTTCTGAATTCTGGCTTTTCCGGATTTGGGAAAGTCAAAAATTCAGTGCTTTTTTCAACAGATTTGCTCTAATATCATCTGTGTAGTCAGTGAACACAAGGTGAACGGAAATGAGTTCTGTCGCATTGGTCTGGTTTCGACAAGACCTCCGCCTGACCGACAACCCCGCTCTGGTCGAAGCTCTGGAGAGGGGTTACGCGGTCGTACCTGTCTACATATACGCGCCGTCTGAAGAAGCGAAGTGGCCGCCAGGAGGTGCCTCGCGCTTCTGGCTTCATCAGTCACTGAAGAGCTTGTCCAGTGACTTGGACAAATTCAACTCGAAACTTGTGTTGCGCAGTGGGCGCTCGAGTCTCGACGAACTGCGTTCCCTCGTAAAGGAAACCGGAGCTAAGGCGGTGTTCTGGAATCGCCGTTATGAACCGGCTGCCATCGAGCGTGATACCAGGATCAAAGAAGCCCTGCTTCAAGACAAGATTGAGGTGCGATCGCATAACGCTTCCCTGTTGTTCGAACCATGGACTATATTGAACAAGTCTGACAAACCCTTCCGTGTCTATACGCCCTTCTGGAGGCACTGCATCTCACTACCAGAGCCACCTGTGCCTCTCGCCCGTCCAGCATCGATACCGTCACCGGCACAATTTCCAGAAAGCATGAACCTTGAGGATCTACATCTGGAACCTCAGATCAAATGGGCTGAAGGGATCCGGCAAGCCTGGACACCTGGTGAGGTCGGCGCGCAAGCGCAAGTAGAGAAGCTTCTTTCCGGTGTACTCGAGCAATATGCTGAAGGGCGCAACCGGCCTGATCGGGTCGGCGTTTCCAGACTCTCTCCCTATCTCCATTTTGGAGAGATCGGACCGCGGCAGATCTGGCACAGTGTTAAAGATGAAGTCAGCACCAAATCTGGTGCACGCAGTAAAGAAGGAGCGCAGGTCTATTTAAAAGAAGTGATCTGGAGAGAGTTTGCTTATCACCTTCTTTACCATTTTCCTCATACTGAGAGTGTTCCGCTCGACGAAAAGTATAAACAGTTTCCGTATCAGCGTGATGGTCTAGCTCTGAAGCGCTGGCAGAAAGGGTTGACTGGTTACCCACTTGTAGATGCCGGCATGCGCGAGTTGTGGACTACGGGTTGGATGCACAATCGTGTACGCATGGTCGTCGGGTCCTTCTTAGTCAAGGATCTCCTCTTGCCCTGGCAGTCTGGTGCGAAGTGGTTCTGGGACACGCTTGTCGATGCCGACCTGGCCAGCAACACCATGGGCTGGCAGTGGGTAGCTGGCTGCGGAGCCGACGCCGCGCCGTATTACCGTGTCTTCAACCCTGTATTGCAGGGCAAGAAGTTCGATCCTGACGGCGATTATGTACGCAAGTGGGTGCCCGAGCTAGCAGCCCTGGATGGTGACAAAATCCACACACCATGGCTTTTATCCGAAGAAGAACTCATGCAAGCGGGTATCGTACTTGGTGATACTTATCCAAGACCGATTGTTGACCACTCGGTAGCAAGACTTCGAGCCCTGGACGCGTTGAAGTCAATTAAAGAGGATACAATCCTCAAGCGATGAGGAAAACTTATGACTGACACCGTTTCCAAAACAAAGCCGGCAGCTATAGATCACATTGCTATTCCCGTGACTGATGTTGATGCGTCGGTCAAATGGTACACATCGGAATTTGGCTGCACGATTGAATATCAGGATGATACCTGGGCATTTCTGAAGTTCGAAAATATAAAACTGGCGCTCGTGGTCAAGCATCAGCATCCGCCGCATCTGGCATTTGTCAGCCCAAGGGCTGAGAGCTATGGCGAATTGAAGACACATCGCGATGGAACGCGCTCAGTTTACATAAAGGATCCGGCTGGTAACGCCGTCGAAATCGTTGCAGAAGACTCCCTTCCCAAATCTGGTGGCTAATCTTGGCAGAAAAAAATTCTGAGGTGATCATCGTCGGCGGTGGGTTAGCTGGTTTGACCTGCGCCTTGAAGCTGCATGAAGTCGGCGTGCCCTTCGTGTTACTCGAAGCGTCCGATCGAACCGGAGGCCGTGTGGCCTCTGACCACTATGAGAATTTCATCCTGGATAGAGGTTTTCAGGTCTATTTAACGGCCTATCCTGAAGGTCGAAAAATTCTAGACTATTCCAAACTGAGTTTTCACGCCTTTTATCCAGGCGCTCTTGTCTATCGGGACGGAAAGTTGCACAAGCTTGCCGATCCCTTCAGGCATCCGATAGACGCAGTTTCTCACGCATTTTCGCCGATCGGCTCACTGTCCGATAAGGTACAGGTGGGCAAACTGAGACAAGCGCTCGTGGGCACAACGCTCAAGAAGCTCTTTGAGAGACCTGAAACCACCACAGAAGAGGCTTTGCGTGACCAGGGCTTTTCTAGTGAAATGATTGACAGCTTCTTTAGACCCTTCCTTGGAGGAATTTTCCTCGATAGAAGCCTGAAAACATCAAGTCGAATGTTCGAGTTTGTTTTTAAGATGTTCGCAGAAGGAGATACCTCCCTTCCAGCTCGAGGTATGAGCGCGATTGCAGACCAGTTGGCCGCTAAGTTGCCCAGAGAGTCAGTGCGCTTGAACTGCCATGCTCGCAGCGTTCAAGACGGTGTTGTCATCCTGGAAAACGGAGATAAGCTGACAGCTCCAACAATTGTTGTCGCCACAGAGGGTCCAGAGGCAGCCAGGCTACTTGGTGATCAAATTCAGGTGACGCCCGCCAGGTCGGTCATCTGCGTTTATTATGCAGCCCAAACTGCTCCAGTTGATGAACCAATACTCGTCCTCAATGGTGAGGGAAAGGGCTGTGTCAACAACGTCTGCGTGCCAAGCAACGTCTCTCGCGCTTATGCGCCGGAGGGGCAACACCTGATATCTGTATCGATTCTTGGTGACAGAGAGGGCGTTCAAGACAGCCAACTAGACGAAGAGGTGCGCGCCGAGTTGAAATCATGGTTTGGCGAGCAGGTCCGGTCGTGGCGTTTCCTGCGAGCTTACAGAATCAAATATGCCTTACCCGATCAAAGTCCGCCCCAATTGGCAACCGCCGAAAAACCGGTCAAGCTCAAACCGGGAATTTATGTCTGCGGCGACCATCGAGACAACGCTTCCATAAACGGAGCCCTGGTCTCAGGGCGCAGGACAGCCGAGTCAATCTTGCACGATCTCAAGCAAATCGACAAAACTGCGTGATCCATTTTGAAATTTGCTTGAACGGGGAATACCCAAGAGAGCAGGGTGCGCTTGCTATTATGTGTGGAGCAAACTCTGCCATGTTTCTTAAATGCAAAGAGCTTATGAGCAGCTGACTCTCGGTTTAGAGAAGGATTGTGAACCCCGAAGCGCAAAAATCTTTAGAGAAACGCAAAAAGTGCCCGGCGTGCAGTCGTGAATTTACAGGCACTCTGGTCGTTTGTAAGCATGACGGCACGCTGTTGATTCCGGTCAAAGAAGACTTGATGATCGGCACTACGCTTGCTGATAAATATCGAATTGAGACCGAAATCGGTCGAGGCGGCATGAGTGTCGTCTACAAAGGACGTCACGAGATGATGGACCGCATGGTTGCCATCAAAATGCTCCAGGCTCAACTGGTAAACGACCAGACCAGCATCAAGAGATTCAAGCAGGAAGCAAAAGCGGCCAGCTGTTTGACTCATCCCAATGTGATTACAGTCTATGACTGCGATGTCACACCAGGCGGGCAACCTTACCTGGTTATGGACTATCTGGTGGGCGAAAGCCTGGCCGATATTATCAAACGCGAAAATCATGTCGAGCAGATGCGCGCTTTGAACATTTTTATTCAGGCGTGCGATGCCCTGGAACACGCCCACCTGAAAGGCGTATTGCATCGAGATTTGAAGAGCAGCAACATCATGTTGGTCGATTTCGAAGGCAAGACCGACGTCGTCAAAGTCGTGGATTTCGGTATCGCCAAATTGATGCCGAACTCTGGTAAACAGTCTCAGAATCTTACTCAAACCGGTGAGATCTTTGGCAGCCCTATCTATATGAGCCCTGAGCAATGCCTTGGGTCGCATCTCGATGCCCGGTCAGATATCTATTCGATGGGCGCTATGTTGTATGAGTCCTTGATGGGGATGCCGCCACTCATGGGTGATACCATCATCGATACCATGCAGATGCATGTTTCTACGATGCCGGCCAGCTTCGCCGATATGCGCCATGATTTGCAGATTCATCCGCAGTTTGAGGCTGTTGTTTTCAAGGCGCTTGAAAAGAAACCTGAAGACCGCTATGCCTCAATGGAGCAATTCCGCGATGCTCTTGCTCATGTCGCTCGTATTATCGAGATGGACAAGTTCGAGCCGCGCCCCGTTTCGACTCAGCCGCGCTCAACCAAGCAAAACCTGACTCCACAGCGGAACACAAACGCCGGAGCTTTGCCTAAACCGCAGATTTCATCGATCTCGGCTTCACAGAAGATTGAATCGTCAAGCCCGAAAACTCCCGTACTCAATACACCTATGGGCTCACTTAATCGCGTCAGTCAGACCGGTATGAAGGCGGCCTACAATCCACACAGCAAAGCTAATGATCCGACCAGAATCAATAAGGACAAGCTCGGCGATCTAAAGAATGCTGAAACGAAGGCATCGAAAAGCAAGTTGTTGATAGGCGCGGGCATAATGCTTGCCGTCACAATTGTTTTGATCATATGCATGGTCTTGTGGATGATGAATCGCCACGTTCCCACTTGATTTTTTCAGCCAATCTCAAGCTACTTGTCGAAGTTTGGATTCTTCAGAATTGGGCGCTTAGTGCTTGTTTTGTCGGGCTTCTGAATTTCTACTTCGCTGATCAGAACAGAGGGGCAAACGATGCTTGTGATTTCGCGAGAATTTTGCACAGCGTAAGGTTTGACATCATTGCCGGTGGCATCAATATCGCGCAGTATTCGCATTGAAATATTCGAGAAATTACCACCTCTAACGAGTTGCTCGCTGCCGTCGGCAACTGACACTTTGTAAAGCAGAACGGGTGGATAGAGCGATACACCGGAGCTACCAGACATGAAGGCTTTGAAGAAGGCCTGCAAATTGGAAAAGTCCAGATCGCTTGCACTGCCGGTAATTCTGCGCACAATGTAGACTTCCTTCAGTCCCTCTTCCTTTCCCAGTTCAAGGAGCCTGGATTTCAATGCCTCAGGCGAGAGCTTGTGCTCCGAATTGATGAATATGTTGCTTGTGGCACTTCCACCTCTCTTGCCATGACCATTGCTGTGAGCGATGGTGCGAGTCGGAATGCGAGACATGCAGATCGTCTTGAGAATGCCCTTTTCAACGAGCGTGACTTTCTGCCCTTTCAGTCCTTCGTCGTCAACTTCGTAGTAGCCGAAAAGTGGCTTGCCATCGTAACTTTTCAAGCCCGGTTCATCAACCACGTCGATGAACTTCGGCAAAATGCGCTGACCGAGTTTCTCGCTCATGTCTGTGCCGAGCATTCTGCGCATATCGCTGGCTGAGCGAGCCAGTTTAGGCTCCAGAATTTGATGGAAAAGTTGTGCTCCGGCTTGCCCCTCGAATAGAACAGGACCGCGGTAATCATCCACTTTCGGCGCGGCAGCCAGTTTCTCCAGCCGATCGCACAGTTCAGCAGCGCGTTTTTTTAACTCATCCGGCTTAGGCAGTTCTTTTTCAGAGTAAGCCGGAAACATCTCCTGATCTGAAAAGTTCATGCCATCTGTAGCTTGAGCCTGAGCGCTAATTATGATCATGTAGGCTTTCTCGCCGATGCGGTTTTTAAAACCTTCCGAGTTCATAAACCAGTGATTGTCTGCCATCGCGGCCAAACTGGCTTGTGAACTGCGAATCAAAGGTCTTCCCTTGAAGGATGCTGTCAGTTCTCGAAGGATGCGACTCCATTTATCTTTATCGAGTTCGAGAGTCTCGACCGGTTGAACAACAGTGACTGGAGTTTCGCGCGAGAACGAGTCTGGACGATCTTCGACGGTGTTCTGCTTCAAGTATGTCTTTTTGCTCTCCAGCCCCTCGATTGCCTGCTTGTAAGCAGAATCGGTGCGCAGCCATAGCTCACGTCGTAACGCATCATAGTCATTATCAACACTGATTGAAGAAGCTCCTGCCGAATGTCCTGCTCCGAACAGGTCTCCTATTTCTGAAGAACCTGATGCACTGTCTAGCTTGTAGTCACCGATGCGCACGTCTACTGTCAGCGTGCGTGAGTGCTCACGAGTGTCGTCGCTCAGTGCACCAAATGTGGCACCAAGTCCGAGCTGGTCGGTATCGTGCACGGTGTAGCCGATATAGTAGGGCGCCTGGTGACCTTCTAGTTTCAGTCGCGCAATCGACCTGGCCATCTCGTCTTTCATAGCAGGAAAGGTGATTTCGTTCTGTGTGGCGACTGGTACGACAGCAGCCGATAGAGCCAGCAAACTGCTGATCAAAGTTTTCATTTGCTCGACTCCTCTGAAGGCGGCTCAGGTTCGATCGAGCGCTTGCTATCCTTGTCGCGATCTGGAGGAGGCAGCACAGGCGGTTTATCCTGCTCTTTTATGTTTCTCTCTACCTCTATGGTCTGAACCAGAAGGCTCGGTGCGATGGCGGAGACCGGTACCCAGCCTGATTCGGCGCCGCAAGTGCCGTTGAAAACATCATCGTCATCGGCGGCACCGAGAATGCGCTCTAGCGAAGTCAATGGAGTGCCTACGAGGTCTACACCGCGCAGCAGTTCGTCGGGACGCCCATCGGGATAGACACGCCAAACACGCAATGGTTTCAGCTTGAAGACCTGTGGCATGTACGCTTGCGTCATCGTAAATCCACCGGCAATTTCGTCGAAGACCAGCCCATATGGCTTACCTTGCCGTTTTACTTCTGCTATTAGTTGCTGGCGCAAAGTTTCGTATGGAACACGCTTAGATGATTCGACGATCAGATTTCCCTGCCTGGCTACTGGCTTGCTGCCTGGAGAACCGCGCCCGTGCCCGTTTGAATTTGGGAATCCTTTGACTGGGGAGCGCTCCATCAGATAGTTGCGGAGAATTCCTTTGTCGACGAGCACTACCCTCTGCGCAGGCACACCTTCGTCGTCGTACCGGTAGAACCCGTTCAAAGCCGTGTTCTCCAGCCTTTCTTTAAGTGGATCGTCGATCACGCTGATGAATGTCGGCATAACTTCTTTGCCGATCAATTTAGTGAAAGTTCGTCCTTCACCTTCGTCTTTTTGTCGATGCCCCTCGATGCGGTGACCAAAAATCTCGTGAAAGTAGACACCGGCAGATTTGGCTTGCAAAATGGCTGGACCAGCATAGGGTTCTGCCGCTTTGGCCACCCTCAGTGCCTCTACAGATGATGCTACTTTGCGTACCATCGCCTCGAGTTTTTCCTGATCGGGCAGATCGCTACTGGTAGGTGCCTCAACACCGTCATAAAGCCAGACTCGCATACCATCATCAGCTGTGGCGTCAGCGATTGTATAGATTCGGTATTGAAGGTGGTCGTCTTCAATCGTCGTGCCTTCACTGTTGACCAGATAGCGGCGTGTTTTGATGGCCGAGAAGCGCACCATCGAACTCTTTATGTTGGGAAAGCTCCTGTAGATTGCCGACAAGTTTCGCAGGCGCTCTTCCCAGACGCGGCGATCGATTTCCATGTCAATCGGTTTGCCGATGTAGACCGAGGGCTTTTCCTGAGAAAAATCGTCTGAGTTATCTTCTTCGGCGATGCGTACGTCGCGATTCGTGAGTACTTTTTGGTAGTCAGCCTGCGCGGCTTTATAAGCGGCATCTGTGCGCTCCCACAACGCCGTTCTGAGGGCTGCTTCATCGTCATCGATTGGTATCGGCGTGCGTGCACTGAGAAAGTCACTGGAGCGCATCGAGCCGCCTCTAGTTTGATGCGTGTTATCGATTTTGGGAGAGCCAACCCTCACCTCGATATCAAGAACGCGCTTGTGACTTTCTGGTTTGTCGCTTGTAAGACCGCCGTATTCGGCAGAAATTTCGATCGAACGGGTGTCGTAAAGCCGATAAGCAAGGAAATACAAGTTTGCTTCAGCTTCGCTGGCTTTCAGTTTGGTAAATGAGCGGGTCAGTTCCTTTTGCATGGCACTGAGCACGACGTCGTCAACTGAGAAAGCCGGGGCGATTGTTGTTGAAGTGAGCGCGGTTAAAGCAGAAAATATTATGCAGAGGCGCTTAACTGACATCCGGTTCTCCTTTCGGCTCAAGCATTCATTCAACCATGCCGGCTCACCAAAGCGCCATCCCGATGGCCCGAAATCTTTAATTGGACCCCGCTTGGTAAGGGCGGGCAGACAAGCTATCATGACCGTGGGTTTGGTGATTTGTATGACTAACGACTCTTACATCGGCGGCTTCATGATTATTACGGCCAGCACCGCGGTGGCCGTATTCGGGCAGCTTCTGGTTCGGCAATATGTCGAAAACCATAAGCTCAAAGAATGTCATGACGTCAGCGGTCAGTTTCTGGCTGTGATTGGCACTATGTATGCGGTTTTGCTGGGGCTCATCGTTGTAGACGCCATGAGCAAATTCCAGGATGCTACCCGCACGGTGGAACAGGAGGCAAATTCACTGGCGGATATCTTCCTCTTGTCCGAGCGTATGCCTCCTCAGCACAGAGACAGAATTCAAAACTTTTGCATTCAGTATGCCAATCAGGTTGTCGATGAAGAATGGAAAACAATGGACGAAGGCAAGGTATATCTCCCTGCCCGCCGTACTGCAATCGGCTTGATGAAAGCAGCCATGGACTACGAGCCGGTCAAAGAAAGCGAAAAAGCCGTTTACCCGATTATGGTGCAAGAGGTGTGCCAGCTGTGGGATAACCGGCGCGCTCGCACCAATATGGCTACCAACGGAATGCCGTGGATTGAATGGGTAGTCTTGATCGTTGGCGGCGTGATCACGCTTGTGTTCACTTATTTCTTTTACGTTGAATCGATTACTTTGCAGGTAATGATGACTGCGATGGTAACAGTAATCATCGGTTTGAATCTTTTCCTGGTGCTTCTTTTCGGTTATCCGTTCTCGGGCGATTTGATAGTCAAACCCGAGGCTTTTAAGCTCGACCAGCTGATTTTCGAAGATAAGATCAGCATGCGAAGCACCGGTCACTTCGCGGATCAGTAGTTGGCGCCATGGTCGCTGACAAATGGAACGCCCGCGTCTCGCGGGCATGATTGACTCCAGCACTCCAAGTGCAAACGCTGCTACCAGTACTGAATATGGTATCACTGCGGTGCAGGCAAAGTCATCAAATAATCAGTTATCTTCTTAGCCTGTGCCGGTGTTATGGCGTACTTAGGCATAGACGTGGGAACCAACTCAAAGAATCGATCTTTCTTAACCGCTTCTGCCTGTGGATTATTTATATGCGCATTAACGTAGTCGCGTCCATTTGCACCCACGCCGTCTAGAGATGGGCCGGCATATCCACCCTTATGGCTGATTTGATGGCACTGGGCACATTTGAATGTTTCGTACAAGCGATGCCCTTCTTTGGAATCGTTAGTTTCCGAATCCGGTTCGAACTTCTTTTCGCTGCTGAGCTTTGGAACGTGAATATCGCCGTGATAAGTCTTCTCTTTGTCCTGAACTTTTGGCGATTCCGTTTTCACCGCGTTTTTCTGCTCACCCGCATCGCAAGAAACAACAGTAGACAACAACGAGAGAGTAAAACAGCTGATTATGCCGACTGCGCTGAATGGGAAGCGCTTTTTAAACATACTTTGCCACCATTGACGCCAATACACGTTCAATAGTAGAGGATAGTTAAGATCAATGCATCAGTCAAAAGTACTATCCGAGCTTTTCCGGATAGAGTCGACAAGCATACTGATAAGCGCTAAATCTGATGCGCGCTGATACTGCTTAGACCTGCTCCGACTCCGATCTGCTCCGACTCGAATATTTCTACGATTCGGACTTTGAAGGAATCAAGCTGAGACAAAGGGAGACAACCGCCAGAATGGCTTCAAAAACTTCTACGAAGAACGAACGAATACTAAGCAATAGGACGAACCCGACGAACAACATCATTTGCCCATTGGATTCAGTACTGAGGGATGCCTCCGAGTCGGTATGTGTGTCAAAAAGCATCTAAAATCCTCCTTCGATTGCTCGAATGAGTGTAATCATCATTTTGTCGGTCAGTGGTAAACCGTGATCTTGCGGTACTGGTGGACTTCTACAAAGAGGACATCATTGCCTCAGCATAATCATGCATCCTAACTGTGTCCGAAGTGTAACCGCTGAAGCGTTACCATGGTGTTACCAAACGTCGATCGACGCCGATTTAGTCGGTATTTCGCACAACCGATTACTGGTCAACACCAGACTGCAGAGCTGCAGGCTTCTTGCTCAACACTTTGGCGTGAACGTTTTCTTCGGCAGGTTTAGCCACGCGAGCAATGAACTTATCGTTTGTCTCCCAACGTTTCGGTTCCTCACCAGTCAGCTCTTTCAAGTGTTGGCGCGCCATACCGGCCGTTTGCTCGTCTTCCCACTTCTTATTGTTTGTTGGGCTGAGACCGTTCTTGAAGGTCAAACCTTTTTCAGCACCTTTGGTGTTGCGCAAAACAACGAGCCACTCCTTGACACATTCTTTGAACATGCCTGGATCGCGATCGACTTGCTCTTCCATCTGCTTTTCCAGACAGATAGCCAGATACTTGTGGGTATCGATATCGTCGTCGTTCCCGCGCATTGATTTGCGCAAATATTTGACAGCCTGACCCCATTGCTGCCGATTGATGGCAACTTCGGCGCGAAACAGATAAGTCTCAGGAGTGTTGTGAGCCAATCCTAAGAAGTCTTCGTTTTGAATCGGTCTATAGCCGTTCGAGTAGTAGCCGGCACTGCTCTCGTCCTGGGCGTGCGACGGAGTTGGTTGAAACAAACAAGTAACACTGAGACAAGAGATTGTTGCTGCAATCAGCCGGAACATTCTTGAATTTCTTGCACTGATCATCGATTTGTCGTTTCCTTGTTTTCAGCCGCCGAGCACCATACTGGTTGATGAGTCGGTCACGCTATTGATGATGGCGAAACCAACAATGACTGAGTTTTCAATAATAGGTCTTTTGTCCCTAATCAGCCAGTAAGATGTCCTAATTCCAACAGTTCTGAGCTTTATTTAAGTATTCAAGTAGTGAGACCAGGTGACATTTGCACCGCACACAGTGTCATCTTTCTGCATGCTAACCAGGTGAAATGGTCCAGCTGCCTGGAGAGTTAAAAATCATTCATGGATTTAGGTGCGGGAAAAAAGTCCGGGTGGTTGTAAAGATACTAAAACCTTCCCCAGAATTTGACGCAACACTCATCCTCTTCTTTCCTGCCCTCATATGGAAGAATAGACGACGCTGTTGCGATATCAGCAACAAGTAAGGTGGGGAACATTTTGTTGTCGCAAACAGAACAATCAGAAAAGTCCGGTGTCGTAACTCCAAAGCAATCTTTTGGAAACTACCGCTATGTAATTCTCGGTCTTGCCTTTCTAATCACTCTCGTTAATTACATGGATCGCGCATCAATTTCGTACGCGATTGGACCGATCAAGAAAGAATTTGGCCTGGATGATAGCCAGTTTGGTGCTGTACTGGCAGCTTTTGGAATCGGGTATGCCGTTATGACTCTGGTTGGAGGCATTATTGTAGACCGCTGGGGCGCGAGGAAAGTCTGGCCGGTTGCGGCAATAGCCTGGTCTGGATTTACTGCTTTGATGGGTTGTGTTAGCGGCTTTCCAGCACTTCTGTCGCTGCGTGTTTTGCTTGGACTTTCGGAGGGTCCGCACTTTCCAGCACTCACACGAGTGGTGGCAGATTGGTTGCCGCAATCGGAGCGAGTGAGAGCAACTGGTCTGGGACTGTGTGCTGTCCCTCTTGCATCGGCAATCGGGGCGCCACTGATTTCAACGCTGATCATTACTGTCGGTTGGAAAGCGATGTTTCTGGTCATGGCATCAGCCGGGGTAGTTTGGGCAGGCATCTGGTATCTGATGTTCAGAGACTATCCGCACTCGAGTAAGTTTGTCAGTGAGGCCGAACTCAACCACATCAGAGAAGGGCAGAGCAGTGACCGTTCGGTTAGTGATGCCGATCGGCGCGATCAGGAGCGCAGCGATGGTGGCACAACCTGGCGCGACATGCTCACAAACCCTTCCTTCATCTCCAACAACATTGCATATTTTGCCTTCGGTTATTCACTCTTTTTCGCCCTGACCTGGCTGCCTGGTTATCTCGAACACGCACATGAAGTAAAGCTGGAGGATGCGAGATTTATCCTGATCGCTCCGTGGCTCACCGCCGCAATTCTTTTGCCGGTGGCAGGTTATCTATCAGATTGGTTGTGGATAAAGACAGGAAGCAAACAGATTTCCCGCTCTTACTTGATCTGCATCTGCCAGCTGATCTCCGGACTTGCGTACGTGCCACTGCTATTCAATCCGCCTTTGCTCACATCGATGATTTTTATCTCGCTGGGAGTCGGTTTCGGCATGATGCCCAATGCCGCCTTTTATGCTATCAACTGCGATCTCGCGAAAGATCGTGCTGCTACCAGTCAGGGTCTAATGAATTGCTGCTCGGCAATCGCTTCGATTATGGCGCCTGCGATAACCGGATTGATCGCGGCAAAGACCGGCAATTTTGCAGGTGCCTTCGCTCTTTTGATCTTCTTTACTCTTGTTTCAGTCGTTAGCGTTGGTCTCGTGCAGCGCCTGGACGGGCAGAAGTAATTTTTTTCTTCTGTGGTTTCGCAGCCGATTTCTTCCGTTGTTCGGTTTTCGGTAGCGATGCACTGCGGAAACTTTCGTTTGCCAATCTGATCAAATAATCCGACTCTTCCAACGCTGCTTCAGGCGCTTTGAAATAGCCCAGGTTAACGGTTTTACCATTGCGATCGTATTCGAAATACTCTTTCTCGAATTCGGTTTTCACAGGAACGCCATCTGCGTCTTTAGAATCTTTCAGGTAAAGAACATCATCGATGATGATGGCAAACATCCGTCCGTGCGCAAACAAGCCGATGCCGCCAAACATTCGTTTGGCGACAACTTCAGACCATGGCGCAAGCAAATCTAAAACATGCGCAGTAAACCCGTCATCCTCGCGCCGCTTCATTATTCAATCAAGCACGTTTCAAAGTCGCCGAAATTAAGCCGTAGGGCTCATCTGTGGTTACGAAAATTTCGCTTTTGTTCTCCAGATTGAACGGCTGCAAGTTAAAAGGCAGCCGATGCTCATTTGGCATCATGATCGTGATTTCGCTGACTTCAGGAGCACGCTGAAGAGCAACCTGCCCAATTTCGTTGATCGTATGTTGTACCGCGAGGCTGTGGTGAGTGGCAAAGCACTCGAGTATAGTGGCTCTGACGGTATCATAAGTCTTTTGGAAATCAGGATTTGCGGACAGATAGTGCCAGTGGCATGACACACTTGTGCCGAATATCCGATCTTTTACGTCCGGCAAGGTTGTGTGCTCGTCGCGGACGAATCCCCAGAATTCAGAATCAGTAGTTTTAACCAGTTTCAATCCTTCAATGCCGGATTTGAACGTCATTGAATCTCTGGTTCCTTTTATCTCGGCGACATGCTTTTCCGCACCTGCACCGAAGAATGAATGGGCGTGCTCTTTTCCGTCGACAACAATGCGTTGCCACAATTCTTCGGCCAGACGAACTTTGACGCTGCTTACTTGTTTGTAAGTCTTCAGATAGTGCTCAATCATAAACTTGCCGAAGGACTCGATCGTGTCGAGAGGATGTTGACTGGCTAGAACATAGACCATATTTTTCATCGAATCGGTCGCCACAACCTGACTGTTGTCGCCGACTGTATAGGTGCGTTCAAAATCTCCTTGCAGTTGGATGTCTACGCATACTTCCTTGAAAACATGACGGTCTTTGAGACGCGTCAATTTGCTCAGACGCACTCTCGACTTACCGTATGCATTTTCTACCAGAACGCCTGCAACGCGGGTTTCCTTTGCTATCGTGCTTTGCTCCGAACCGCTCATCTCGGCATCTCCCTGCAGCTATTGAGCAGAAAATTATACGACTTTCTTAAGCGATGTGCCTTAATCTTGAGGCTCAACTGCCTCGGTAAGTCGAATAGCCAAATGGGCTGAGCAAGAGGGGTACATGATAGTGCTGGCTGGGATCTTTCACCTCGAATACAATGCTCACCGTTGGGTAAAAGCCATGCTCGTTTTGTGATTCATAGTAGCTGTGAGTGTCGAAAGTGAGGCGGTAGATACCTTCAAGCAGGTGGAAACCGTCTTTGATCAGGTCAGGCAAACGACCGTCGAAATTTGTTTGTCCTGAGGCAATTTCCTTCCATTCCTCATCGTTTTTGAATTCAAGAACGACCTTTATACCGCTGCCAGGGCGGCCTTTTGCAGTATCCAGAACATGTGTTGTGATTGCGCTCATAATTTTTCCAGTCGTAGTTTGGTGATTTTTACTTGTTCGGCTGCCGCTATGGGCAACTCGCTCGATGGGTCATTTCCGAGACGTTGCTTGAGCAGTGTCAGCATCTCCTGCGCAGATTTACCGGTGGCGCAGACGATGAAGATGTAGCCGAACTTCTGAAAATAAAGCTCGTTAGAAGCGGCGAGATCGGCAGCAACTTCATCTGAAATTCCGCGCGCCCCAGCCTGTTCGTTCTGAGCCCAGTTTTTGGTGTCGCCATACTTTTCTTTCAGGCTTTTGATGTCGCCGATTTTTGGATGGGCTGCGAATGCGTCCATCCAATCAGCTTCAGTCAATATTCTGAAAGCTTGCTCGCAGTTTTCGAAAACGGCGTCAAGAGCGGCGTATGGTCTCGACTCAACCATCTTTCTGACCCAGGTTTCACTGCCGCAGCACTTGCGAAAAATCTGGGCAGCTTCGCCGTCACTAAGTTCGTTGATACTCTTTACGTCCATCGCTCTTTTCTTGCTTCGCGTCTCTGGTGGCAGTCGCAGGCAGTGTACACCATACTCTGAAGCGACTGATGCCGCCATCAGGAACGATGTTCAAACGCAGATGCGTCCACGGACCCTGAGCCAGAATCTCCTTTTCAAAAAAGTGTCGATGATCTGCTTGCAGCTTCGTTTGAGCAACGACTTTTGTCCATTCGAAACTGGCAGCAGTAAGATTGTTCATCTCCGCCCCCGGGGCATAGCAGGCATCGATCCAGCAGGAGTCGGGGAAATTGCCCTTATAGTGTTTGGTATCGACTTCGATTTTCTTGAGAATTCCAGGTTGAGCCAGCTCGACGATCGACCAATCATGTCCCTGATCTCTGCGTCTTCTGGTTTCCCAGCCATCGCCCATGTTTACACCGGAGCCCGGCATGATCATGTTGTTTTTATTGCCGAAGAACATGTCGTTGCACGCCACCACACTGCCACCATTTTCGACAGCGGCAAGGTCTATTTGCTCATCTGGCTTAATGGCAGCCCAGTGCTTCGAAACCGTTCCGTAGACCTTTAGCCTGGCCACACCGCCATCGGGATAGATGTTCAAACGTATGTGTGTCCAGCGGTTCGAGTCTGAAACTGCAAAAATATTTTGCGATCCTTGCTTCAATGGAGACTTGGGCAAAATTTCGGTCCACTTTGCCTCAGGAAGCTTATCGTCCGCCATATCTTCTTCCAGATAGAGTGCGTCTATGGAAGCATAGGGTGGGTGATTACCGAGGAAGTTGTTGGTGTCGATGTCTACACCCTCTATGACCCCGGCTGTGCCCAGTTTAAGTATGCACCAGTCGTAACCAGGAACGCGCTTCCGGCGGGTTTCCCAGCCGTCCATCCATTTGCCGCGGTCTGTGTATTTGTCGGCGATCCAGACTCCTCGACCGGGCTTGATCAGGTTTTCTTTCTCAGCGAAAAACTCGTCGTTGGCGAGCAGCACTTTGCCACCCAGTTTCTCCGAGGCAAGATCAATGAATCCGCTAAATACTGCCGCTGTAAAGTCGGAGTTTCTTTCCATTTTATGTTTTACTCTCCACGCGTTCTCTCAACAAAAACTGTCCTACAGGCTCAGAGGAAAATTGACCATTGTTATAGACCAACTGCCCTCGAACAAATGTTTTTTCAACTTTGCCAAATAGTTCCATGCCATCGTAAGGAGTGACCTTGTGGCGGTGGTGAATGATCGACGCATCGATTTTGGTTTTCGCCTCAGGATCCCAGACAACGATATCAGCGTCGTAACCCGGCTTCAGGTGCCCCTTAGTTTGAGTCAGTGCCAAAAACTTCGCCTGACCGTGAGTCAGCAATTTCGACAACTGGTCGACTGTTACACCACGCTCCCTCGCCTGCGTCCACACAGTCGGCAGAACGAATTGCAAGCCGGATATGCCGCCCCATGCCTTTTGCAAGTTACCCTCGTCGAGGAACTTGAGACTGGGTGAACAAGGAGAGTGGTCCGAGACGACAAAGTCGATAGTGCCATCCAGAAGAGCAGCCCAGAGTTTTTCACGATTCTCGCGTTCGCGAATAGGCGGTGCGCATTTGAATCTCGGGTCACCGTCGGCGATTTCCTCTGCGGCGAAGGTAAGGTAGTGTGGGCAGGTTTCGACGGTAAGTTTCACGCCCGCGGCTTTAGCCTTTTTTATTGCTTCGATAGCATCTGATGACGAGAGATGTACGATGTGAACTGGGCAATCGTGCTTGCGCCCCACTTTGATCATCAAATCAATGGCGTCGTTTTCCCAGCGTCGTGGGCGAGAGTGAAGGAAGGCATGATATGAGGAACTGTGCTCGCTCCAGTCGTCGCAACGAGAATCGTCACATTCCATCTCGGCGTGCACAAGCAGTGGCACCCGGCGACGTGCCAGAACCGGCATGGAAGAGTCAAGATCCTTTTCAGTCACGTTCGGGAAATCGTCAATGCCTGAGTGAATCAAGAAACATTTGAAACCACGCACGCCTGCATCGATTAAAGGCTCGAGGGAAAGAGTATTTCCCGGCACAACGCCACCATAGAAGGCACAGTCGACAGTGAGTTTACCTTTGGCCGCTGCCAGTTTTTCTTCCAGCGCGGTCAACGAAGTCGTAACCGGGTTGGAATTGAGAGGCATATCAGCAATTGTTGTTATGCCGCCCGCTGCTGCCGCTATCGTCGCCGTTTCAAACCCTTCCCACTCGGTTCGTCCCGGCTCATTGACGTGCACATGAGAGTCGATCAGCCCCGGCATGACGACGGAATTACCCGCTTCATGGATGTGGTCGAGACCGTGACCATCAGGAACGTCAACTATTTTAGAGATGCGCCCATCTTCTACGATCAGACAACCTTTTTTAATACCATCGGCGGTGATGATGCGGTTGCTGGAAATACCAAATTTCGAAGCCATATTGAGACCTGCTAATTCAAGTATCTACACTGTTAGTTCAAGTATCTGTATGCATCCGTGGTCAGGAATTCCTCGAAATTCTCGCTTTCTACAAGGCGGTCCAGAATCTCGGCTGCTTCCTTGTATCGGTTGTCTGGAGCGGTGCCGAGGATCTTCAATTGGGAGTCGCGAGTTTGCCTGTACAATTCTTTCGTAACCGCTCTGCCGTCGTCTAATTTGGCACCACATATGATCCACTGCCACAACTGCGCCCGCGATATCTCGGCGGTGGCTGCGTCTTCCATCAAGTTGTGAATGGCAGCCGCACCTGTTCCTCGCAGCCATGATTCGATGTATTGCAACGCAACATCGACATTATTGACGAGACCCTTTTCAGTAATCTGCCCACCCTCGATCTTGACAGCGAGCAGTTCAGTGCCTGCAACAACATCATCGAGTTGCTTCGACTTCTGGTTGGGGTTGCTGCCCAGAGTCTTATCAAACACTTCTTTAGCCACAGGCACGAGATCCGGATGAGCGACCCAGGTGCCATCGAAGCCAGTGCCGGCCTCCAGTTCCTTATCCTCTTTGACTTTGGTCATCGCTACTTCATTGATAGCAGCGTCCTTTCTGCTTGGAATAAATGCCGCCATACCGCCCATGGCATGTGCACCGTGGCGATGACAGGTCTTTACCAGAAGTCTGCAATAGGCTCTCATGAAAGGCACTCGCATGGTGATCTGGGCACGATCGGGCATCAAGAACTCTTTGTGACGTGAAAACTTTTTGATCGTGCTGAAGATATAGTCCCATCGTCCGGCGTTGAGCCCGGAGGCATGCTCTTTCAGTTCAAACAGAATCTCTTCCATCTCGAAGGCAGCCATGATCGTCTCAATCAGTACCGTAGCTCTAATGGTGCCTCGTGGAACTTTCAGCTGGTCCTGGGCGTAGTTGAAGACATCGTTCCAGAGCCTGGCTTCCAGATGGCTCTCCATCTTGGGCAAATAGAAGTAAGGACCGCTGTTGCGCTTCAAAAGCTCATGTGCATTGTGAAAAAAGAAGAGCCCGAAATCAAACAGGCTGGCCGAAATTGGCGCACCATTGACGGTGACATGACTCTCAAGCAGGTGCCATCCGCGTGGTCTGACGATGAGAGTGGCGATTTTTTCATTCAGTCTGTAAGACTTGCCTTCAGGGCTATCGAAGGAGAGTGTCTTGCGTACAGCTTCTTTCAGATTGCGTTGACCTTCGACCACGTTATGCCATGTCGGTGATAGGGAATCTTCCAGGTCAGCCATAAAGGCATTTGCGCCCGAATTAAAAGCGTTGATCATCATCTTGCGTTCACAGGGTCCTGTGATCTCAACTCGTCTGTCAGCCAGGTCGGCTGGCGCCTCTGCTACCTGCCATTTGCCTTCACGCACACCGGCCGTGTCAGCCAGAAAATCGGGATATTTCCCGGCATCGATATCTTTCTGTCTGGCAATTCTGTTGCTCAACAGTTTCTCGCGGGTCTGATTGAATTGACTGTGCAAATCTGCCACAAAGTTGAGCGCATCTGGTGTGAGAATCTGCTCGTATTCTGGTGTTAGCTTCCCCAAAACTTTTACTTGCTGCGCTACTTGCGTCATTTCATTCCCCCTGAGTGGCTCGGAGCGTTTTCAACGAATTGAAGTGCACGGTGATGTATTGTCAGTTGCGGATTTGTGTAGAGCCTGTCTGCGGCTGCCCGACGACCGGCAGCATGAGCCGCAACTGTACAACCATGTAAGTGCCAGGTTATATTACACTCTATTCGCTTTGGATATATTACCGAGCTGAGTCTTGCTCAAAATCGGACCAGCACAGAATTTGGCACGAGAGGAGCAGCTTGACATGTCCGAGAAATCAGCTATCCAAGCTGTGCCAATAACGCGCGAAGCGTACGCGCCGTACGGTTCACTGATTTCCGCGGACGACTCGCTACCTTTTAGATATGCCAATATGCGCACTGCCAAGCGATTTGACCATCTGGCGGAAGTGGTTAATCTGCGCAGCGAGACGGCCAGGCTGAATCTTTGTGTGTTCAGTTGCAGCCCCCTTGCCGAAGCGCCTCTGCAAATGAAACTACTGGAGAAGCATCAATATTCCACGCAAGTGTTCCTGCCAATGACGAACAAGGCAAGGTTTCTGGTTATCGTCTGTCTTGGTGGTGATGAACCTGATTTGAACACGTTGAGTTGCTTCGAGGCGACAAACGGTCAGGGAATCAGTTATAGACCGGGTGTGTGGCACTATCCGATGACAGCGATCGGCGAACCTATTGATTTTGCCTGCCTGGTTTGTGAGGACGGCTCGAAGGAAGATTGCGAGGTGCACACTTTCAAGTCACCTATTGAAATTTTTCCTGCTGACTTGTAATTTCGACCGACTGTGTGAAATCAGTTATTTATTCAGAAAACCAGTTCAGATCAACAATCTGGAGTTGTCAGGCTTATAAACTTACTCTGTTGCACAGGATGTGCCCAACTGTGGAGGAATGCGCGTGCGTAGTTTTGTACGTTTGGCTTTGAGTGTGGTCGCACTGGGAGCACTTGGGCAGCCCTTTTTGCCGCCGGCTTTCGGCGAAGTTAGCTGCGTAGCGGAAGTGAAATCGGCGCCTGCCCACCCCGGCATAATTTTTCATCAGTACTATCTTGGATGTTTGTCGCACGCTTCTTACCTGATTGGCGACGAAGCCACGAAAACTGCAGTGATAGTCGATCCCCAGAGAGACATCGACCAGTACATAGCAGACGCCGAGAAGAACGGGCTCAAAATCACCCATGTATTTTTGACGCATGTTCACGCTGATTTCGTAGCTGGGCATCTTGAGCTTCAACGCAAGACCGGTGCAAAAATTTGCCTCGGTGCTAAAACAAGCGCCACCTACAAATTTACGGGCTTCAAAGACGGCGATACGCTTGATGTAGGCAACGTGCGATTCAAAGTTCTGGAGACCCCCGGACACACACCTGAGGCTATCTCTATTCTTGTTTTCGACACGAAGAAGGACACGGCTAGGCCTTATGCGGTCTTGAGCGGCGACAGTCTTTTCATAGGCGATGTCGGTCGCCCTGACCTTTTGTCTTCAAAAGGCATCAGCGCTAAAGAGCTGGCCGAGATGGAATATGATTCTCTGCACAACAAACTCATGACCCTGCCCGACGAAACTCTCGTGTATCCAGCACATGGTGCCGGCTCTCTTTGCGGAAAAAATATGAGCAAAGAGACCGTCTCTACAATCGGCGAGCAGAAGCGCACAAATTACGCGCTGCAGCCGATGAGCAAAGAGAAGTTGGTGGAGCTGCTCACTAAAGATTTGCCGCCGGCGCCGAAATATTTCGCTTATGACGCAGCATTCAATTGCCAGGCGCATCCGTCCCTGGATGAACTTTTGAAGAACCTCAAGCCTCTCAGCGTCGACGAAGCACTGAAGTTGAAGAACTCGGGCGCCTATTTGTTAGACGGACGTGAGTCAGATTCATACGCCCGGCAACATGTAGTCGACAGCGTCAACATTCCCCTCAAGGGAAGATATGCGACGTGGGCCGGCACATTCATCGATCACGAGAAACCAGTCGTAATCATTTGTGATCCTGGTCAGGAAAAGGAAGCTGTCATGCGACTTGGGCGCATCGGACTGGACTCTGTCGCTGGTTACGTCGGCGGCGGTATCAAAGCATTCGATGGACGAGTTGATCTCGTTAGAAATAACGAGCGTGTCACTGCACAGCAACTAGCAAAGCTTTTGCAATCAGAGAAACCACCTTATGTACTGGATGTACGCAGCCAGGGTGAGTGGCAGGCTGCTCATATAGAGAACACACATCTTTTGCCGCTTAGCGACATCCTCGAGCACGTCGACACTCTGCCGAAGGACAAAGAAATAATCATCATGTGTGCCTCCGGAAATCGCTCTTCCACTGCAGCGAGTCTGTTGAGTCAGCATGGTGTCACACACCTCACCGATCTGCGCGGCGGCATTGAAGGCTGGCAAGTTGAGAAGCTGCCTGTGATCTCACAAACTTCAACTGACGGCAATGATAAGTCGGGCAACTTGAAGCCAAATTGCAGTGTGAAGACTCAGTGATTTAGTCGATGATTTTCAATCCGAAAGAGTTGCCACCCTCGCATGAACTAAATGATCCCGTCAGTCGCAGGCGTTTTTTGCAATTCGCTTCGGCTGCCGCTCTGTCTGGTCTTCTAGGAGCCTGTCACAGACAAGATCAAAGTGAAAACTTCATTACCCTGCCGCCTGGTCAGACTGTAGCTCGTTTTCCTGAAAAGACCGAGCTCATTCTGTTGACCGATCGACCGCCCCAGCTCGAAACGCCCCTGCACTACTTTCGGGAGGACCTGACCCCGAATGATGCCTTCTTCGTGCGATGGCACTATGAAGGTATCCCGACTTTCATCGATCTGCGTCAGTTCAGGTTAGAAGTGGGCGGACACGTAAATAAACCGCTCACTCTCAGTTTGACCGACTTGAAAAAGCAGTACGAGCCGGCCACTGTTGTAGCAGTGAATCAGTGTTCAGGCAATTCTCGCAGTTCGTTTCAGCCGCGCGTGCCGGGCGGGCAGTGGCGCAATGGTGCAATGGGGAACGCTCGATGGACAGGTATCCGCCTTAAAGACCTTTTGCAAGCTGCCGGTATTAAGGGTGGTGCAGTAGAAGTCAGCTTCGCCGGTCTCGACGAAGCACCGCTCTTCAATATGCACAAATTCGTCAAAGCACTATCCATCGACCACGCAATGAGCGACGAGGTCCTGGTTGCTTACGAGATGAATGAGAAACCACTGCCCATGCTGAATGGATTTCCGCTGCGACTGGTGGTGCCTGGATGGTATGCCACTTACTGGGTAAAGTCTTTGAAATCAATACAGGTCTTGCCCCAGAAATTTCAGGGCTTCTGGATGGACAAGGCATACAGAATTCCAAAAAACGAAGACGCTGTCGAAACGCCGGAGAACCTGGCCAAGGATACCGTACCAATCAACAAAATGAATGTGCGCTCCTTGATCGTCAGCCCTGATGTGAATGAGGTGGTGCGTGTGGGAAGACCTTGCGAAGTGCAGGGAATCGCATTCGATTCCGGCTCAGGGATAAAGAAAGTGGAAGTCTCAACAGACGAAGGTAAAACTTGGCAGACAGCTCAGCTGGATTCGGATAAGCTGGGCAACTTTTCATTCAGACGGTTTCGCATGAGCTGGACACCGCCAGGACCGGGGACTCATGCACTGATGTCACGGGCCTACAGCAACGATGGAAAATTTCAGCGCTCATTCGACCAGTGGAATAAGAGCGGCTATATGCGTAATGTCATTGAACGCTGGGAGGTCGCTGTTATCTAAGTGCCGACACCCAAGCAGATAATGTTATTAATGGGCTTTGTCCTTGTCGGTGCGCTCGTGCTCTGGCTCGGACGCGATGACTCAAAAGTGACCAATGCGTCTGACAGCGGAAAACCGACGACCTTATCTCAATCAGAAATTCACCAGATTGCCTTGCCGCACGATGATCCTGAATTTCCTGCCGCACCCGGGCGTCAGATTTTTCTATCAAGATGCACTGTTTGCCACACTCTTCGCTATGTGACGATGCAGCCTGACTTTCCCAAAAAAGTTTGGGCAAAAGAAGTTGCGAAAATGATCAACACATATGGTGCTCATATCTCAGGTGAGGAAGCCCGACAGATTACGGACTACCTGGCTGCTGTAAAAGGCTCTGAGGGAGCGAGCAAGTGACTGAGAACGCGCAAACCAAAGCAGATAGCAGCGCTCCACAATTGTGTGGCGGATTGATCAGGGCACATGCCTTCGCAGCCCTGATTACACTCGTTCTGTCAGCGCTTTTCGGGCTCTTTGTTTCAATCAAAATGCACCACCCTGATTTTGCCGGCAACGATGCCTGGCTTACATGGGGCAGACTGCGTTACAACCACACCCAGGGAATCTTTTTTGGTTGGCTCGGAAACGCTTTCCTGATGTTTCTTTATTACGCGGTGCCCAAACTGGCATTCCGGCCCATTACCAGCAGGCACCTGGGCTGGTGCCTGTTTGCACTATGGAATTTTGCTGTTGTTTTGCCTGGCTGGCTGCTTGTGCTTGCTGGATTCAGCCAATCGATAGAGTGGGGAGAGTTTCCGCTTGTAGTCGATGCCTTCGTTGTCATCGCTTTTGTGCTGATGATCATTCAATTCGCGTTGCCGCTCCTGAGAGCAAAACTCTCGCATCTGTATGTATCAGGCTGGTACATTCTAGGTTCGCTCATCTTCACTGCCCTTGCCTATCCAGTGGGAAATATAGCTCCACAGCTCTTGCCCGGCGCCCAAGGCGCCGCTTTCAGCGGCTTATGGATTCACGATGCAGTCGGACTTTACGTGACTCCGCTGGCTCTTGCTATTGCCTATCTGGTAATCCCTTTGTCGACAAAAAAGCCAATTCACAGCCATTTTCTTTCAATGATCGGGTTCTGGATTCTCTTTTTCGTTTATCCACTCAACGGCACGCACCATTACATATATTCGGCAATCCCTATGGATGCTCAGAAAGGTGCCATCGCCGCTTCGGTCTACCTGGGGCTGGATGTGATTATTGTGGTCACGAATCTGCTTTTGTCACTGAAAGGTTCCGGGCAAACAATCAAAGAGAATTTGCCCCTGCGATTCGTCTGGATGGGCACCATCCTTTATCTGATTGTCAGTCTGCAAGGCTCACTGCAAGCCTTGATGCCCTTGAACAAGCTGCTGCATTTCAGCGACTGGGTAATTGGACATTCGCATCTGGCAATGCTCGGCTTCGCTTCATTCACCGCAATTGGTGGCATCGCTCATGTCTGGCAGCGTCTGCCGGGCGTACGATTCAACAACGGTGCGCTGGTCTGGTGTTACTGGTCACTGCTTGCCGGTCTGGTGGGCATGTTCTCGATCCTGACCGTGGCTGGTCTGGTTGAATCTCATATCTGGCAGAGTTCGCTGCCATGGCTCGATTCGATAAGAACCGTGCGCAGTTACTGGGTGGCTCGATCTATAGCGTCGATTCCTGTATTTCTGGCTTTCGCTCTCTTGTTGGCGGCCATGACGACAGGCGAAGTGGTACAGGAATCGCAGTCGACCGACGGCAGTGCGCCCTCTTTCAAAGATGGCGAGAGCTCAGAACGCGGCAGTAAGGCACTCAATATGGCTTATCTCTCTGCGTCGCTGGCCGGATTTGGCTTCTTTATCTTCTCCTTTGCTGTGCTGGGCATCCTTCCCGGTGCGGCTCTCGATAAAGAAGTGGCTCGCACTAAACCGCAGACGATGATGCCGCCCACGAAGTCGGAAGAGAATGGACGGCTGGTCTATGCGCGTGAAGGCTGCGCTTACTGTCATACGCAACAGGTCAGGGTCGTAGAGTCAGACATCCAACGTTTCGGAGCACCTACCAAAGCCTGGGAAACCCATTATGACTATCCGCACCTCTGGGGCACCAGACGTGTCGGACCTGACCTCGCCCGCGAGTCTGGTATCAGATCGGATGACTGGCAGCTAACACATCTCTACAACCCGCGACTGGTCGTGGCAGATTCAGTAATGCCCGGCTATCCATGGTTGTTTGAGGGTAGTGCCGACAAACCTGGCAAAGAGGCAGAAGACCTTTTGCGCTATGTCAAATCGCTCGGCAGAGCCAGACAGTTGACCGGTGCAGATAGCAATCAATTTACTTTGGCTGTGAATTGTGCCTGTCCTGACGATGTAAAGAAACTGGAGACTGATGTAACTTCGACTGATGCCAGCCCTTCTCGGGCGCGACGATCAAGCTCCAGACTGGCTATTGTTTTGCCGTCCAATCCCGAACAGCTGACCACTTACATCCGACAGGGCAAAGGCGTCTACGCTCAAAATTGCGCCACCTGTCACGGCGAACGGGGCGAAGGAAATGGTCCGGCAGCAGCGATTCTTCTGCCTCGCCCCTCCGATTTAACCGCTAGCCGTATCTCGACATCCACTCTTAGCTCGATCATCATGAACGGACTGCCGGGAACTTCCATGCCGGCCTGGCGAGACATGCCCCAGCGCGACGTAGAAAGTCTTATAGCCTTTCTTTCCACCCTGCCTCAAAATGAGAAACCGTCTCTGACGGCGACTGCGGCCGAATTGGAGGCTGGAAAAGCATTGTTTGCCAAACAGTGCGTCTCTTGCCATGGTAGCGCCGGTGATGGCACAGGACCAGCAGCCGGAGCCATGGCACGTTGCCCGACCAATTTTCATGAGGTGCAACCTACTTTCGCTGATGCCATGAAAGACATCGAGGCAGGTGTCGCGGGAACCGGCATGCCTTCATGGGGAAAACAATTGACTGAAACGGAGCGGCTCTATCTGGCTCACTATGTTCGCTCCCTCTATGACGGAGGTCAGTGAGTAATGTTATTGCAATTCGCACTGATCGTCATGACTGGAATAGTGGCACTGTTCGTATTCGCCTGGGCACGCTCCCCTGCGTTGCGGCGAGCCCTGGAGGAACCCAAATACAGCATTCTGGAAAACGAGACTAGATCAGACGACCACTGATTTCCTGACTCAGCATTATTGTGATGTTGACTTTTGCGCACGCACTCTGTGAGCGAATCTGCGAGCCCTTGCCCATTGCGCCATTTCACCCGACTGAGCAATTGCATTTCTTCTCCTTTGCGGATAGCAACTGGGTCGACGGCGGGAGTATGATCTAGAAATGAATCTGAAAATTTGGCAGAAAATCCTGCTGATCGTATCCCTGCCGGTAATCTTCGAAATCGTCTTCGTTGCCACATTGGCGACTTTACTTTTACAGACTGAGCAACTGTCGGATCGTTTTGAGACGTCAAAGTCCGCTCTTGTCAAGTTTCATGCCGCGCAGGAAGCGTTGATTCAAGCGACTTTTTCGCTGACTAACATCAATAAGCTCACAGAGCAGGAGTTCTCAAGAGAGTTTGATGATCTGCGTGAGAATTTGCGCAATTTCCATAAATCATTAGATATGACTTTCGGAGTTCGCCCCGAACTCAAAGATGCACTCGAACCAGTTCCTGATTTGATTCATGGTGGCGAGAATCTCATCGATCGCATCAAGAAAATGCTGCGCGGTTCGCCCGATGAACGAGCGGATATGCGCAGACAGCTTGAAGCGTCCATGATCATTCTTGTGCTCAACATGAAACCGGTCTCGGATCGAGTCGCTCAAGCTGAGTATTCAATGCATGTGAACGCTCCAGCAGAGCTTGCCGCTCAGCGTAACGCCGTAATGATTGCAATTGGAATGGGACTGATCGTCAGTCTCATTATTTCAACAGGAGCGGGAGCACTCTTTTTTCGCAACGTCGCCAGGCGATTTCGTATTATTGAAGAAAATGCGCAGCGAGTCGCACTTGGGCAGCAGCTACAAGCACCACTCAACGATGATGACGAAATTGGAGAACTTGATGCTGCTTTGCACGAAGCAGCTAATTTGATCGAAGATGCGAGGAAAAAGGAGTTTGCCATCTTAGAGCAATCTGTCGACGTGCTCTGCTCGCTCGATAGAAGGCTGCGCATTGTCGATGTTGGAGCTTCTGTCTCCCGAGCCTGGAAATACACGCCCGATGAATTGATCGGTCGGTCTGTGCTGACGCTTGTGCCTGAGCTGGAGCGCACGAGACTGACCACGCTTTTGCTGGAGAACATGGCTTCAGAGAAAGAATTTGAGTTCGAATGCCCGCTGCGCACTGGTAATGGCAACATCAGAGACATTCTCTGGAAAACTAGTTGGATTCAAGCTGACAAAATCTTTTATTGCGTCGCTCATGATGTCACTGAAAGGCGAGCACTGGCCAGGCAGAAACAACAGCTCATCTCTGTGGCCGGGCACGATTTGAGAACGCCGCTGACATCGGTTTCGAGCACTTTTTCTTTGATTACGGAAGGAGCGCGGGGCGAAATTAGCGAAAAGGCGCAAAAGGAGCTGACCAAGGCCAGCCAGAGCCTGGAGCGACTGATGGAACTGGTAAGAGATCTGCTGGATCTCGAGAAACTGGACGCCGGAAAAATGGTGCTGGAATTTAAGAGCGTGAGCGCGCTCGATGTTTGCAGCGCTGCAATCGATTCACTCAATACTCTGGCGCAGAAACTCAATGTAAAAATTCAACCACCGTGGCAAGACGCTCTTATGCTCGGCGATGAACGGCGTCTTGTGCAAATCATGATCAATTTCCTTTCCAACGCAGTCAAGTTTTCGCCGCGTGGCGGCACAGTCACAGTTGCCATCAAAGGCGGTGACGATTTTGTCGAGATGAGTGTAGCCGACCAGGGTCCCGGCATTCCCGCAGCCGACAGAGAGATGATTTTCGAGAAGTTCCATCAATCGAAAGCCGTAACATCAGCGGCGCCTATCAAGAGCACCGGATTGGGACTGGCAATTGCAAAGGTATTGACCGAAGGGCACAACGGCACTATCGGCGTCGAAAGCGAAGTCGGCAAAGGAACGAGATTTTTCGTCAGGATTCCAACCTTCAGAGAGAATTACAGCTCAATGGAGATAGAAGAAGGGTCATGAAACTTACCACACAAGCTTTCATCGTCATCTTCTGCCCGGTGGCTTTTCAGCTGCTCCTCGTGGCTACATTACTGATTCTCATCGCGCAAGCACAGCAAGATGCTGAACGCAACATTCACTCGGAATCAGTCATGAATGAATGCAATCTGATCGTCATGCGCGTATTCGAAGGTGTCGGTGCCCTGGCTATGCTGCATAAACAGCAAGCGTCACTCCTCACGCCTTCAGTAGGCGAGGCCAAAGATGCTTTTCAAGCACAGGTTGATAAAGTGCACGATCTGATCGTGAACGATCCCCTGCAAGCCGACAATGACGCGCTCTTTATTCGAGAAGCTCAAGGTGTAGCTGACCTGACCGAAAAGATTCATCCCCACGGCACATACGATAGCTCAACAGCAGCCAGGCATCTGCTTGTCGCAATATCGCGCATTATCCAGACCGAAGGTCAAAAGATGCAGGTGGCTACAAAAGTAAAGGAAGATAGACGCAATCTGGCAAAAGTAGTGCTTATTTCTTTTGCGGCCTTTGGCATCGTCGTAAGCGCTGTAGTGGCGATTGTTTGCGCTCTCAGATTGAAGAGAATGATTGCCCACATGACCGAAAACGCAGGGCGCTTCGCTCGTCGCGAACCGCTCGAGCCGCCGCTTGAGGGATCCGACGAGGTAGCGCGGGTCGATCAGAACATTCATGCAATGGATGTTGCCATCGAAGAAATTTTGACAAAGGCACGCAACTTGATCGATAACGCTGCCGACCTGGTGTGCTCGGTAGACAGAGATGGATACTTCCTGCGCGTCAATCGTTTCTGCCGCCGATTGCTCGGGCGGGAGCCTGAAACCCTGATAGACACACCAGTAATCGACCTTGTTATCAACGAAGACTGCGCGCTTGCCGACGAACAGATCAACAAGTCATTCGAGAGCATCCTGGGCAACCAGTTCGAACTCAGACTCAAGTTTCTTGAAGATAGAATCGTGGACACATCGTGGTCGACATTCTATTCACGACAGGACAAAAGCTTGTTCTGTGTGGTTGCTGACGTGACTGAGCGCAAAAACATCGAACGTTTAAAGCAAGACTTCATCGGCATGATCAGCCACGACCTGAGAACTCCGCTTATGTCTATCGCCAGTTCCATTGCACTGGTGCAGAGCGGCGCCCTGGGCAACTGTTCCGAATCGGTGATGCGAGATCTAAATGGTGCCGAAAAAACAGTCGACAGATTAATCGCAATGATCAACGACTTGCTTGACTTTGAAAAGATGGAAGCCGGAAAGATGCAGTTCAATATGGCTCCTGTGGAAATGGATGAGGTCATAGAGGAAGCTTTTAGAGAAGTCGAAACTCTTGCCGGCAGCAAACGAATACGGCTGGAAACCGATGGAAGTGGTGTTGCTGTTTCAGGTGATAGAGAGAAGTTGATACAACTGCTGGTCAATTTACTTGGCAACGCCATCCGCTACTCGCCTGAAGGCGCACCAGTGACGGTGCAGTGCCGGCAGACAAATCAGACGGCCGAGATATCCGTTAGAGATGAAGGCCCGGGTGTACCGGAAGGTTTCCACGAAAGTGTCTTTGCTCCATTCGAGAGCGCGCCCGGCAGTAAACAGACGAGCGAAGGCGGCACGGGGCTTGGTCTGGCCATCTGTAAGCTCATTACGGAAGGGCACAATGGCGAAATCGGTGTGCGCAATCGCAAAGAACGCGGCAGCGAATTCTGGTTCAAACTTACAGCGACAAAGAAAAATGCGGCCCGTTAGGACCGCATTCTGGAATTCTCCCGAGGCTGGATTCGAACCAGCGACCAATTGATTAACAGTCAACTGCGCTACCGCTGCGCTACTCGGGAATAGGCGCGTTCAGGTATCTTATCATGCTCCTCCCGTGTATTTAACCGGGGGTGCATATCTTCCGTTGCAAAAAAATTACACAGGCTAAAAGCTGACTATTTCGGTCATCAAAGGTCGTAAAGCGCCCGGGGCTATGCTTAATCGCACTTAATCATAGATTCGAAGGGGGCCCTGCCGCCATCCAGTAAGCGTATGTCGCAATAGATGGCACTTTAACGCCAATCAGAAAGATTAGACCCGATTGCTAAATTAGACAGCCCTAGCCATCGAAACGGGCAATGTCGTTATACTTTCTCAACGACGCTCATTTATATAGAAGGATTTGCACATGGGACTGTTTGGCACGCAGAAAGTCAGCAAAGGGCTGGCAGACGAAGCAGTCACAATGGTCGAAGCTTACTACCAGCGCCGGGGGCTTGATGTCCAAGACCATCAGCTGACCGGATCGGACGGCTTTGGCTGGTGGCTGACCGAGGGCAGCGCCAAAATCTATATTTTTGTGCAAGATGCTTCAAATGGGGCCGTGCTGAGAATCACAAGTCCGCTTGTGTTCGTTCCCGACCATAATAGAGAAGAATTTTTCCATCGTTGTCTGGATATCAACACGAATCTCACGAGTTGCGCTCTGGCTACACATGGCGACATAGTTCTGGTTGTCTGCCAGCGACCGACTCTGGGTCTGGTACAGGAAGAACTGGACGAGTTAGTGTGGAACGTGGCCTATGTCGCAGATCTCCTGGATAACAAGCTGGCAGATGAGTTCAAGGCTCGCATGTATTCCGAAGATGCTGATGCGAACCAGAAAGCATCGCGAAAAAAATAGACAGAATACGAGTGAAATTGGTAACGGCAGTGACAGAATTGAACGGATTGACTCATGACGACATCGTGTTCGTCAATGAGTTGACGCAGGAAGCAGGCATTATTGCCGCAAAAATGCGTGATGGGGTTGAAATTCAAGAGAAGACAGGTCCGGAAGATCGTGTCACGGCAGCTGACTTTGAACTTTCCAGATTGCTCGTAAAGGCGCTGACGAATCGATTCCCGGAAGACACGATAGTTTCCGAGGAAGATGATGTTCACTCTTCGAGCGCGAAATCATCGAGAGTTTGGCTTATCGACCCAATAGACGGCACAGATAACTACATAAAGAACGATGGACAGTGGTCGGTCATGGTCGGGCTCGTAGTTGATTTAAAGCCTGTTTTCGGCTGGGTTTTTGCACCCGCCAACATGACCATCTACTACGGTGGCCCCGGATATGGTGCCTGGAAAAAGCAACTCAATAACGACCCTATAAGGTTTGAGCCATTGCCGCATTTGGACCAGGAAGATCAAGCCCGAGTGATTATGGGTTATCGCGACCGCACCTCACATCCGTGGGTGAAAGAGCATCCGAAGGTTGTTCTTGTAAAAGGCGGAAGCATTGGGCTGAAAGTGGCCAAGGTTCTGGAAGGCAGCGCGGATATCTTCGTTCACCTCTCCGGCAAGCTGAAAACATGGGATACAGCGGGTCCTGCAGCAGTAGCACTGGGTAACGTACTGGACGTCGGCACTCTCGATCACGATGTGCTGGCTTTTCCTGAGGATACGGTCTTGCATGCGGTGCCTGTAGTCATGGGCAGACCCGGCTCTCTTCACTGGTGCAGAAAATATTTGCGAGCACAGGCTCAAGGCGCTCGCTAACGAAAATGTCCATCATCACCGATCGCTCCAAACTGGAAAAGCTCTGCCAGGAAATCGATACTAGCGGCAGATGTGCAATTGATCTGGAATTTATTCCGGAACGAACGTTCGAGCCTGTCCTCTGTCTTGTGCAGGTGGCGACCGATCAATCTGCCCATATCATCGACCCGCTCGCCCTGCCCGATTTGAGAATCCTCTGGGAACGTATCTGCGATCCGGCCATCCTCGTTATCCTTCATGCCGCAAACCAGGACCTGGATCTTGTTTATGGTCTATCGGGGCTGATTCCTCAAAATATTTTCGACACTCAAATTGGAGCTGGCTTTGGTGGTTTTGGTTATCCGATCGGTTATGGCAAATTACTCAATCAGCTTTTGGGTGTCACAATCGCCAAGACAGAGAGCTTCACTGATTGGCTGGGTCGCCCGCTTACCGAATCACAGATAGAGTATGCGCTTGAAGACGTCTGTCATCTCTTGCCTATGTACGACAAGCTGTGCGGTGTGCTTCGCGATCAGGGCAGACTTTCATGGGCTGAAGAAGAGTGCAAGCGATACGTCACAGCCGAAAAGTATCAACGAGATCGCGGTAACGATTATTTGCGCATTAAGGGGGCGAGCGGATTGAATCGCCGGGGGCTGGCGGTTTTACAGGCGCTTACCGACTGGCGAAACAAAGAAGCTGTGCGCACAAACAAACCGACAAAGTCGATCCTGGCTGACAACTCTCTTGTCGAAGTCAGTCGCAGACCACCACAAAGCATCGCTGACATTCAGAGAATTCGCGGAATCAGACCCGATCAGATTCGCATTTTTGGCCAGCCTATCTTGAAGGCCGTAGAAAAAGGCATGCAAGTGCCGGAGTCGGAACTGCCTTCCTGGCCGAGCTCTCGCATTCCCCCCAAAAGAGAAGTCCTACTTGCCGACTATTTGTTTGCCATCTTGAAAGTAATTGCCTACAACGCGGATATCGCCACTGAACTGGTTTGTACTCGTGATGACTTGCAAGCGCTTGTGCGTGCACACCGCGAGAAGGCGCTGAACAAATCACCTTTGCCCTTGCTTCAGGGTTGGAGGCGTGATATGGCTGGCGATAACTTGATCAAGCTGCTGGATGGTGAAGCCTTGACGGTAACCGTAGATAACAGCGCCGACCCGCCGATCCAGTTCAATCGTTAGTTCAATTGACAGCTGGGCAGGTACTTCAACCAGTCTCATTCGAGCAGTCTTATTCGAGCAGTCTTATTGGACCGGCGGTTCATTCAAGCACTGCTCAGCAAGATCAAGTAATCGAATTTACTTCTTTACTTTCGTATAGCACGTAAAGGCCAGTCCATAAAGGACCACCGCTAGCAGTACCAGATTATTGATTCCAATCATATTGGAAAAATACTCCAGCATCGCCCCGACCACTGAACCGAAAAGATTGAATGCCAGTGCTCGGGCAGATAGCTGAATTCCGGCAAAGGCTATCGCAAAGATTAGTCCAGCACCGAAAATTGGCAAAATCGTGACAAGAGTTACGGTGACTTGACCTAACCAGATCTGGTTGCCGAACATATGCAAAACAGTATCGATCGGCAATAAATAGCTAAGAAGAATCAGTGCGAAAAGCAAACCCCAAACCATCGACTCTTTTCGTTCGAGAAGAGATTTGTGCCGGGCCACGACAAAGTTGGCAAGCAAAATCATCAAAAGAACGCCATTGATCACAATCGACGTAGTGATCCACGTTGCACCCCAAACCAGAGCCAAACGAGAGATCGATTGCAATTCAAGGAGCATAAAGGCAGCGCCTTGAAAAAACAGTTGCCACGAACGAGGCTCGAATGGAGCGAAAAGAAGCTTGCGCCCGCAATAAAGGCTGAGCAGCAAAATCTCAGCGACGACCAATATATAGGGCACGTCGATGCCTTCCGGATTCAAATATAGATACGGCCAATCATCGGTAAGGATGCGTCCGCACTTCACATTCTGCATCGAATCGATATAGAGTGACGACGGTAACGTCGGCAATTTCAAGGTGCCGTCTTTTACCTCCTGACCGAAGATATAAGTAAAGCCATGGCGTCCCTGATAGTTGGATTCACGTCCGCGAATTACTATCGGCGCGTATCCAGCCGCTTCCTTAATAGTGCAGAAGAGCCGCTCGCCGAGGAAATCATAGGGCGCACCGAATGTCAGTACCACCAGACCGCCGGGTTTGAGTAAATTCAAAACTTTGGCGAAGCTCTGTTTGGTGTAGACGAAGTTGTCCACGCGAATGGACGAACCCATGCCTACTACAGTCTGAGAATCAAGCAGTCCGAAAACGATGAGGTCATACTTCTTGTTGCAAGTGTCGAAATAGTGCCTGGCGTCATCGCAAATCGGTCTGACGTTGGTAGACAGATATGGATGACCAGGATTCATCGTCTTTCCAATTGAAAGAATGATGGGATCGATGTCGACAGCGTCCACATGTTCGGCGCCAAAATTGAGAGCCTGACAAACATCAGTCCCGGAACCGGCTCCTACTATCAAAGTGTCTTTCGGTTTACGAACCAGGAATGGTACGGAATATCGATCGTTTGCTGCAGCGAACAGTTTTAACTGCGCATCATTCATACCAAGCTCTTTCAGCTTGCCAATATTCAGACCCAGCTGATATGAAAGCCAATTGGCTCGCACCTCCACTGCGTACAAAACCTGTTTAGTGACGCCATCTACATCAACATTCACTTTGCAAGGAACAACATCGATCTTTTGATAAGGAGACCAGAAGGTTGTTGCTTCGGCGTTCTGGGGATCTTTGGGAATCCAAAAAGCCGCTGCCACAGCTATTACCAATGTGGCTAACAAACCGGTTTTAGCTCGTCCCGATGCATCGGGCAGCCTGAGCAGATAGTAGGCGATTATTGCCGCAGGCAAAATCCACAAGGCGCCTGGTGTGAACGAAAGATAGGAGCAGATTCCAAATAGAGTGCCACCGACAAGCGCACCCGCTACATTTATAGAATAGGCGGTAAGGGGTTTCATCGACCCGAAAAGTTGACCGAGGCGGTTGCCCAGGCACAGGCATATCGAAAACGGTCCCGCCAGATACAACATTAAAACCAGCATGAATGTGCCGACGAACAGCCATGTTGTGGCGGTGTTGGCTTCGAAATCGGCCCATTGATAAGTGGTCAGGGAAGGAAAAATATAACGGGCCAGGATTGCACCCCGAAACATAACAATCTGACTGATCCTGATAGTCAGCACTGTTTGCAAGATTGCCGCAGGGGTGAAGCGAAACCACTTGTCTGTTGGAATCGCCATACCGACACCCAATCCGACGAAACAAGTGACCAGGGGAAAGGTTTTGAAGATTGTGAAAGCTCTGATGTCGGCGGAAATCCAGCGAATAATCAGCAATTCAACGAAGAGCGAGGTGAGGCTGAGCAAAAACAGTTCGGCATACGCAGGTTTGACCGGGCGTGCCTCCGGTACATCAGCTATGGTTGTCGTCATACGTCCCCAAGTTAATTTATGCTAGCAACCCGGCAATAGACTAGCGCATTTGGAGGCGATCTGTTAGCTGCCGGGTTACCGGCGAATCAGGCGCAATGTACTGACCCAATTGCTCAGCCAGAGGTAGCACCATAGGTGGTGTGGTGGCAGTGCACTGTATATGGTTCCACGTATCAACAGGGGCATATGGGGTGAATCGATCCATTCTTTCGCTCGCTGAATACCTGAAAACGTATCAGGATGGGCTATGATGAATTTAGTCGGCTTAAGGAAGGCAATCAAATGACAACGGATCCTAATAAAGACGTCAGTTTCGCCGAAACCGCACTACGGTTGGGCGGCAAGACCGAGGAAGAAGCGACAAAGACAGGCGCAATGGACCGCGCTGACGACCAGGTCGAGTCGATGTTCGCGGAGGAATACAAAACCGTCAATAGCCCTATCCACCGGGCAGTTTGGGACGATAATGTGCCGATAGACCTGTTCAGCACGCCGAAAGTGGAAGACGTCGATACTTCCATTCCGGCTATGCGCAAGTGCATTGAGGTGTTGCAGAAGCACCAGAAGAACAAAACTGTCTATGACGCAAACGGTAAGGTATCGGATCAGATTTTGCGAGACCTTGGTGAGGTCGGTTACTGGGGGATGCTTATCCCCAAGAAATATGGCGGACAGGGCGCGACGGTACGTCAATTTATGTCCTTCCTCTCCGAAGTTGCCACCATCGATCCGACCTGCGCGGGTCTGGCTTCGGTGCACGGATGTATCGGTGCAGTCGACCCGGTCAACTCATTCGGAACTGAAGAGCAGAAGAAGAGATTCCTGCCGCTTCTTGCCTCCGGCGAGACTCTGTCAGCTTTTGCGCTAACTGAGCCGTGGGCTGGGTCAGACTTGACGGCCCTTCGCACCACAGCCGTTCTCAAAGGTGACAATTATGTGGTCAATGGAGAGAAAGTCTTCATCACCAATGCCATACCAGGCAGAACCGTCGGAATCGTCTGCTTGATCGATGGTAAACCAGCGGCCTTGATTGCAGATCTACCCAAACAAGAAAACGAGCATTTCAAAATTCACCACTACGGACTGCACGCTCTAAAACATGCATTCAATAATGGTCTCATCTTCAAAGACTTTCTCGTGCCAAAAGAAAATCTCTTAGTGCCTCCTATCGGCGATGGTTTGACGGTTGCTTATCATGGTCTAAACCTCGGTCGCTTGGCATTATGTGCCAATGCTGCGGGTGTGATGAAAGTAATGCTTGCAAACATGTTACCTTGGGCACATTTTCGCGAGACTTATGGTAATGCGATTGAAACACGCGAGCTGATTAAGCGAAGAATCGCACGCTGTGCGGCTTTGATCTGTGGCGCGACGGCAATGTACCAGTGGGGATCATGGCTGCTCGATAAGGGCTATCGCGGCGAACTGGAATGCGTGATTGCAAAAATCTTCGGCAGTGAAGCAGAGAAGGAAGTCGCCATCGAGCTTTTCATGAAGACACACGGTGGCAGATCTTTCGTGCATGGTCATCTGTTCGGCGATAACGTGCACGACTTCCTGGCACCATGCATCTACGAAGGCGAAGGCGAAATTCTTGGCATGGCATTTTTCAAGTCTCTGGCCAAAAATCACGGACAGAAATATTTTGAGCCTGTAGGCAAAGCATTGCTGCGTGAAAAGATCAAGAGCTTCAATCCCATGAATCCTGCACATGCATGGGCTTTGCGCAATGAGATGATTCCGTATGCGACGTGGCGGATGGGCAAGATGTTCACCGGCGCCGATCAGCATCAGATACCAGGCATTAATCCGAAGCTGCAGACGCATGTCGACTTTGCAATGGAAATGTTGAATTCAAGCCCTATCGAATTGAGCGAAGCTATGGTAAAGCATCAGCTGAAACTGGCTGACCGTCAGTGTCGCATCGCCGAGATGTCGCAAAGAGTACAAGACACGATAATTATTTTGGTGACATCTTTGTGGGCGCATCAACAGGGTGATGAGACGATAATCGCCGCAGCAGACATCTTATGTCAGGATCTGACTCGCAAGCTCACCGGTGAGCGTCCGTCAGATCAATATTTCCGCGCTTGCGGAAAACTCGCGGATATGATTATCGCCGGCGGAATGCCTTCCTTGAATGGCATCCATCAAGACGAAATCATCTTCCCCTACACAAACAAAACAGAAACGAAAGAAAAGTCAAAGGTTGGTGCTTAGGAGCGCTCCACTAGACCAATTGGTCCAGACATAATAAGAGGGGCTCTGAGCCTCCTGAAAATTTTGCGACGGATGATATGACATTCGTCGCTTTTTTTTCGCCTTGTAGGTCAGATATCACTACGCTGCGTTATGCGGTCCTTAGGCTGATTATGCTCTCACCAGAGCATGACGCTGCGGAAATAACCAGGTTAATGATGTGTACTGAATCTAGGTAAGGCAAAAGCACATCTCATCGACTCTCCATTGACTAGTTAGATCACCAGTCGCGAATTCTTTGTACACGTTCATGATCGGATGATCAGAATCTGTGCCACTACGATTACGACCCCTCTACGTAGAACTAGCAGTAGTAGCCAATCTTGATAAAGCCGCCTGGAAGCGATGAATTTTCGCGCTATCTCATTCGCTGCTGGCGCCAGGGTGGGTCTCTACCGCCTGGCGCCACCAATTGTGGTATCAGCTGAATTCCGAAAGTGCTTGTCGTTATTCCCGTTTGGATAGATCGGCTTCTGGCGCCCCTGCTGGACAAAAGCGGCAAACCGTCGTCTGTTGGCAAAGATCGCCTTACGCTTATCGTTTGCAAAATCGAGCCACTATCAGCCTCAGACATTCTATTAATAGATGTCCTTGCAGAGAAGCTTCCCGCTTAGAAAGAGGGCTCCGCTTGCAGAAGCGGTGATCTGGCTGATCTACGATGACATCTGCTCGACAAGAATGGTGATAGTCGTCCTTACTTACAAGACAGGAAGGTATTTTATTCACTTCCGAGCCGGTCTCGCCTCCTCTTGCAAAGCCGCATCACTTCTCAGTTTCAAAGGAACTAGAAAAACGCGTTGCCAGTTATAGCCGACGTGACGAAAGAATCAGGGTTGCGAGCATTTTTCGAAAACTGCTACCACAACAAAGCAGAATTGCAAGTGACGATATATGTCCGAGAGTATCCAAATACATGTCTGAAACACGCATGATTCCAGTGGTTTTCACACAGATTCCTATCATTGTTGCGTTGTAGAGTTTGAGAAACTTCTTTTAAGTCGCTACAAGCTAAAATGAGCATTTATGCCTCTCTTGGACCTTTACGATATTCGTTCCAGTGTGTAAAGTGAATAGCATAAAGAAGGCGGTTGATTAATCGCGCTGCCGCCTCTGAAGTTACAAGTTCTTGTTAAGAACCGTAATTGTTGGATCTACTTAGAGTTGAACTAAGTGGCTCCCGATATCCCCTGCTGTTTTCGTGAGGAACTAAGCTTATGCCCAAGAAGGTACTGATCGCTCTGCCACCAGCCATGCTAGAACAAGTTGATTTCATCGCCCAATGCGAACACCGCACTCGCTCAGATTTGATAAGAGAAGCGCTTCGTCGTTATCTCGACAATTTCAGACGCACCCAGGGTGCCCACCTGGCAGTAAGTACGCTTGAATCAGCTGATACCTTCGCCAATACTCTTTCGTAGAAGTTTTACCGACTCCTCCAACTAGAGAATAAAAGCCGTTGTAAGCAAGCCTTACAGCGGCTTTTAGATTAGCACTACTTTTGCACAGGTTGCGCGAAGCGTTAAGAAGCACTGAGTATCAACATTTTGCTGCAAATTGATTACAAGCATTGTCAGTTCTTCGAGAATTTGATAGCAATGCGCCCCCTGTTAAACCATCGGTCTGCAAGCTCACCAGAGAGCCCTAGAATCGTTTTTAAGGCGTTTTGGAGACTACCCCTGTAGAAAACTCCATCTGCGAACATGAAGCCAAAGTGAAACCGGCACAGGCGCCGCTATGCAACTGATATGATGACGACTTCAAACGGCGGCAAGCACACATGCACGAATCTGAAAAATATTACAACGCACTCTCGGTCTGGATGCCGGAGTTGAATAATCTGGCCAGGTTGCAAATTGAAATCGGACTTGCGCTCAGTGGACTGAGTGAGAAACGAGTCACATTAGAGGAAAAAATGATTCGCATGCACCTGCATCAGCTCTCGGCTTTGCTTGCGCAGGTTACTCAGGAAGCGCACCAGATGCTGGCTTCACATTACGATGCAAATCCTTCGACTACTCTTGACGAATTGCGAGTTCTCACTGTCGAAGTACAAGATGTGGTGGCAGATTTGCTGAAAATCATTCGCTACAACCTGAACTTTTTAGAACAGTACTATGAATACGACTACTATAGCCGCCTTCAGAACGACCATAAATTTGTAGATCGCACTCAGAAGATTGTGCTTGATTTGAAAAACGCTGTTGCAAACGCCGGCAAATAGGCGGCAGTAAATAATAGTCGACGCGAAAACCCGCTGCTCACCTATTCTTTATATAGCGATTCTACTTCCATAAAGCGGCCAGTGACTCTGCAAGTGGTTATGCACTGTAGTACTTGTGCTACTCGTACTTCCAAGTGATAGTATGTGTGGTGCTCGTACTTGCAGGATAGTACTTATGATTATCGTACTTCCTGTTGATAGTACGCATGGTGCGGTCGGCAATCTAGCTGTCGTATGCGCCCATCTGACGCAATGCCTTCTGCACTTTCCAACGCACCGTTGAATCTTCGTCAGAACACGCATCACGCAACGATTTCAAAATCGTTTCATTTTTGCTTGATTTCTTTGAACAAATTTTTCCTAGAGCCTTAGCAGCAGTTTTCCTGACTTCGACATCCGGATCACGAAGCAGCTCAGCAATCTTCAGGGTCGCCTCTTCGGCAGGTGAAGAGATGCGTTCGATGGTTCGCACCGCTTCCATACGCACCCACTCGTCTGAATGATCGAGCAATCCAGCAATCGCCTTGACGTAAGACTTTGCAACGCCCGGCCGCTCTTGCAGCCAGCGAAGCGCGGCAAGCTTGACGAAGATGTTCTCATGACCGAGGGCCTGAACAAAAACTTTGGCGTGCATCTTCAGAGCTTCTTCCGGCAAGCCCAGTTTGAGGGCTCGCACTTCGAAGCCCGGATAATCGTGTTGCACGATCATGTTATCTACGATTTCTGCCAGATCTGCTAATTCCATGTTGAAGATTATATCCACTTGGCACTCAATAGATGCACTTTGCTAGTCTATCGATCCTCTGGATAGACGAATTTATCGATCGCACAGTATTCCTTGCTTTTACTGTCCGCCGAACAAATTTTTGAGCATTCCATCCAGTCCGCCCGTAGGCATGCTGGGCACTTGACCGCCGCCAGCCCCGCCGCCTCCGAAAAGTCCCTGCAAGCCACCCAGTCCACCGAGTCCGCCTGCGCCGCCTGGCATAGCCCCCTGCATTGCTTGCATGGGATCGGTATTCATGACGACGCCCTTGCCCACACTTCCGTACAGCACCAGTTTAGACAGGAAACGTTTGTTGGCGTCGTAACTAACCGTGGCGCATTGAACATAAAGTACTGTTGGACTCTGTTTCGTAAACCTGATTACGGATTCACCATAACCGGAATGAGGCACGTGGGTGCGTTTATCCCACTTCGTTTCTTCCGTGACTATCTGCTGTTCTAAAACGTTAGGCGCAAGCTGTCGCGTTTCGTTTTTAAGTACACGCTGGCGCAATTGGTTTCCGGACAGTCCTGTTTCGGCACCGCCTGTCTGCACGTCGCCAAACTCCAGAACGAGCGGCACATTCATGCCTGCCATCATCTGTTGCATCATGCCACCAAATGCGGCATTACCGCCACCACCGCCCATCATTCGACCGACCTGCTCTGCCTGATCCGTATCGCCGATTGGCACCATAAACAAGCACCGGGCTGGTTCAAGGCTGATGGCGCCGCGCGAACGATCGAACATAAAATTGACTTGACCGACATTACCTGGCTTCATCGCCTGAACGGTTCGTCTGGCTTCTTCAGGATCGATACGATAGTAATTCGGGTCTACTTGAACTTGTTGCAAAACCAGGCGACCACCCCAATTTCCTTCGTAATTAACCGGGAACGATTTGACTACGCCAGCTTGCAGAGGCGCAGTGGCAGTAGCTTTGCCCGCCAGCATCCCTCGTGGGTCCATCATCGGGGTTTGAGCTTTTAACGACGGAAAGGCTGCGCCAGCCGAGGCTGACAGCTGCTCGATGCGCCCATACAACATAGTTGGCTTACGCGAAGAAGCAGTCTCTGTCGGTCGGTCAGCCGGTCTCTCGGGCTGTTTTTCAGTTGTTCGTTCTGGAGCTGTACGTTCAGTGGACTTTTCAGGACGCGACTCACTCTGCTTGGGGCGTTCGGGCTCGAGGCGCGGAGAGACTTCGGCGTGCTCTAATTTCAATTTCTCTTCTCTGACCGGCGCTTCTGAACGCGCTGCGGGTACCTGAGGCACAGGAACAACGTTTTCTCGAACCGGCACAGGTGGCGACGAGTTGACTGGAGCCGGCGCTGCTACATCGCTTCTGGACCCTGACGGTTTTACCGAACCATCTTTGTTCATCCATGGGATGTTATCTGGATTGCCAGCCGATGGTGCTGCATCGCCGTTCATGATCTGTTTTTCCAGTGCCGACTCGGCGCTATCGGCAAAAGCATAAGTGCTGAATGAACCGGATAAAAGAAGTGAAACTGCCAGACCGATTGAAAGCTTTTTTTCCATGGAACTTCTTAGCGAGGGGTCTTTGTCTAGTTTATACCCTCATTCAGTAAAAAAGGACCTGAGGAACCCGCCTTTCAAGGCTGTAAACTATGACGGTTCGATCTGCGATTTCAAGAGTCGTTCCTGTTGCACCACATGCGGTGCTAAAATTTGAGATGATAAAAGTAATAATCGTCATGGGTGTAGCCGGTTCCGGCAAAACTACAATTGGGCAATCGCTCGCCCAGCGTTTGCAATGGAACTTTGCTGACGCTGACGATTATCATCCGCCCGCAAATGTCACCAAGATGAGCGCAGGGCAACCACTAACAGACGAAGACCGAAAACCGTGGTTGAGTGCTCTTTCTTCCATGATTCAAAACTGGATCGCTACTGGACAATCTACCGTGCTTGCCTGCTCCGCATTGAGGTCAAGCTATCGAAATATTCTTCAAACGGATAATAACTCGGTTGCGCTTATCTACCTGAAGGGCGATTTTGAATTGTTTAACAAACGATTATCAGGGCGATCCGGGCATTTTATGAAAGCGACGATGCTCACCAGTCAATTCCAAACCCTGGAAGAGCCAGAAGATGTCTGCACGGTGGATGCATCGAAAGATCCTGCCGAAATAGTCGATGAAATTTGCCGGCGCCTCGCTCTCAAATGATCAAGGGCGAGCAGTGACAGCCAGTGTCTCGTCGATCTGTTTAATCACGTCCTGCGACAATTCGATCGTCGCCGCATGAATATTATCTTCGATCTGCGAAGCCCTGGTGGCACCAATAATGACACTACTGACTTCAGGCAAACGCAGACACCAAGCCAGTGCCAGTTGGGCCATGGTGATCTTCAGTTCTGCAGCAATAGGCATGAGCTTCTGCACGAGTTCGAGTGTCTCTCGTGCCATCAGGCTCCTTCCCACCATGAACACGTTATTGCGATTGTCTGCGGCCCGACTGTCAGCAGGAAATGGCTGATCTGGTTTATATTTCCCTGTCAAAACACCCTGAGCCAGAGGAGAAAAAACAACCTGCCCCAGACCTAACTTCCTCGAAGTAGGAATCACTTCCTTTTCTATATCGCGAGCCAACATATTGTATTGCGGTTGATTCGAAACCGGCGGCATGGCATTTATTGAGAGCGCGGTTTGAACAGCCTCTTCAATTTGTTCTGCCCGCCACTCGCTTACTCCCCAGTACAATATTTTTCCCTGGCGAATCAGATCGTCCATGGCTCGAACGATCTCGTACATCGGCACATCTACATCGAAACGATGGCACTGGTAGAGGTCGACATAATCTTGCTGCAGACGTTTCAAACTTGCATGGCATTGCTCGAAAATGTGTTTGCGGGATAGTCCCTTATCGTTTGGTCCCTGTCCCATTGGAAAGTAGACCTTAGTGGCCAGCACAAGAGCATCCCGGTTGAGATTTTTGATTGCCTTGCCCACAGCAATCTCGCCAGCTCCATGCGCGTATACGTTAGCCGTGTCGAAGAAATTGATTCCTTTATCAAAGGCGAAGTGAATCTGCTTGGCCGCAGACTTCTCATCGACCGATCCCCCGTAGGTAAGCCAGCTACCTAAGCCAACCTCGCTTACCTTCACGCCCCACTTGCCTAACTTACGATATTCCATGCCGCGACCTCACCCTGCAAATTAAGACGGGTTCTCGACCCCTTTATTAAGAGGCAAAAAGAAGATCACGATGATACCAGGCAATGACGCAAAAAAACTGAAAAGGAAAAAGTCCCTGTAGCCCAGTATTGTTTGCAGATTTCCAGAAAAATAGCTGGGAATCAGTACACCCAGAGCCATCAACCCCGTCGCTGTAGCGTAGTGGGCTGCCTTGTACTCAGGCCGCACGGTTGAAAGGAGGAAAACTGTGTAAGCTGCAACTCCCAAACCATAGGAGAACTGTTCGTAAGCATTCAGAACTGCTACACCAATCAGTGGCGGTCTGTGAATGGCTAACTGCCAATACAGCAATATTGCTGAGTTTTGAATTATTGCTGTAGGAAACAGGCATCGTTTCAAACCGACTTTGGCTACAAGCCAACCACCAAAGATCCCACCGGCGAGCAGAGCGATGGTCCCGTAAGTGCCATAGATTGAGCCTACATCTGCAGTCGTCAGGCCAAGTCCACCCTTTTCAATCGGGTCAAGCAAGAATGGCGGGGCCATCTTGAGCATTAAGGCGTCACCCAGACGAAAAGTAAGGATATACAGGACTATAGGTACAATCCCCTTTTGCTCGAAAAACGTAACGAAGACCATCAGAAATTCAAGGAAATCGAGAGTCGGACGCTTTTGCTGCTCTGGTTTGGGCAGTCCTACCTTGTGAAAAAGCGCTAGCACCACAAGTAGTGCGCCACAAATGGCAAACGAGATACTCCAACCGGTAGCGACACCAAGTCCTTTCTGCGCCAACTCTCCAGCCAGCCATACAAGTCCGCCGGAACCAAGCAATATCGCCAATTTATAGAAGGTGTTTCTTACACCAACAAAATAGGACTGTTGATGACCATCCAGTACATCCATGTAAAAGCCGTCAATAGCGATGTCTTGAGTAGCGGAAGCAATAGCGATTAGAATCAGTACTCCCACCGATATTCGCAACGGATCAGGAATTTGAGCCACTCCCGCCAGCACAATAGCGAGCGCAGCCAGCACTGTTTGCGATACCAGAATCCATTGCCGTCGAGTGCTGTGCAAGTCTACGGTCGGCGCCCAGAAAGCTTTGACGACCCATGGTATCTGCAGCAGACTGGTAAAGTGGGCAATAAACTCATTGTCGGCATGCATATTCTTGAAGAATACGACCGACATCATATTGACGATTGTATAGGGCAGTCCTGATGCCAGATAAAGCGTAGGAATGAATATAGCCGGTTTCAAAAATATACTCGCAAAAGACAGCACAGAGCGGAATCGGCACAAAACCAGTAGTATAGTATGTGTTGCTTCTCTTACGGCAATTTATTTGTTGCTCGAATGGTGAGAAAAAAATATCTAGTTTCTGTGATCTTCGCTATGTCCTGCAGCGCGTTGCTAGCAGGTTTTGCCTCCGCGCAGGAACCGCACTCTAAAACGCCAATTTTAGACGCAGCGGCGAAATCGCAGGCGGTTGACACGGCACAGTCTTTCTATGATTTGCGCACAACTCCAGACTACTGCCAGAAGATATTGTCTAAAGTAGATCAGTTGATTTCGAAGAATCTGTACAGGTCCGAGCTGGCCAAAAAGGACTGGACCAGCGCCAGGACTGAGTGCAGCAAAAGCATTGCGACAGGCAAAACCATCATGGAACTGGACAAATCTTTGAATGAAGCGATCAAGAAGTTGCATTCCAGTCACTGTCAATTCGTGACGTCGAATGACGAAACTTTCTATTTCTTGAATGCGCTCTTCTCTCGTTTCGATCATAAGCTGAAACCGGTCAAAATGGATTTTACTGGTGTTATATATGGTGGCGGGGGACTACCATTCAACCAGGTCAGATACATTGTCGATGGCAGTCCGGGCGAGCAGTCAGGCTTCCTCGTGGGTGACAAAATAGTCACCGTATGTGGCGAACCGTTTGTCGGCCAGGCAAATTTTTTCAAAACGTCCGGAAAGAAACTCGCCGTCGTTGTCGAACGTGAGGGAAAAGGCGTCACCCTGAGCGTCACACCGCTGCTCAAAGATCCCTATTCCGCATATGTAGAGGGAATGGCTAAAAGTGTGCGCATCATTGAAACCCCTGTCGGCAAAGTCGGCTACGTCCATTTGTGGGCGGGCGGAGAGGAATCGCACGAAGCCTTTGAATCTTTGCTTTCGACCAAACTGTCTGAGACCGACGGCTTGCTGCTCGATTTGCGTGATGGCTATGGTGGCAATTCTTTAACCGATCTGGATTACTTTTATCGCGACCCAGCCGGATATCCCCTGTTTGTCTTGAAAGATAGAGCCGGGCACAAATCCGGAGTAAAAGAGTATTACAACAAACCAGTTGTAGCGCTGATCAACGGCGGCTCTCGAAGCGGCAAAGAATTGCTCGCCTACAGCCTTAAGGCAAGTGGACGAGCTCAGCTGGTTGGCGATCGCACGGCCGGCTATGTTCTCGCAGGTCGACTTTTCCCCATTGATGAACGCTGCGCACTTTATCTGGCCGTGGCGGATGGAGAACTTGATGGCAGAAGGTTGGAAGGCGTCGGCGTCAATCCCGACGTCTTAGTTGCCAACCCTGAATACAAAAGAGAGGTAGCTCAAGCGCAACTTGAGAAAGCAAAGGAGCTCCTTCTGCCGCTCTTAAAGAAACCGTTGCCGACTTCAGGTGGTTCCAAATAAGTGGCAATACCAAACTTCAAGACAGTGAATGAATGGTTGTATCGAGGCGGGCAGCCAGATAAAGATGGGTTCGCGCAGCTCAAAGACCTCGGTGTGAAAACAATCGTTTGTCTGCGCCGCAGCACAGAAATTAGATCGGTGCAGCGAAAAGAGGCTGAAGCAATGGGATTTGAGTACATCTCTATTCCATTGTCTTACTTCAACTTTCCCAGTGACGCAGAAGTTGAGAAGTTTTTCTCGATCGTGAATTCGCCAACGCGGCGTCCTGTTTTTGTTCATTGTAAGCACGGTTCAGACCGCACCGGAATGATGATCGCTTTCTATCGCATGACAAATGACGGCTGGTCAGTTGAAGAAGCATACGCAGAGATGGAGTCGTCAGGATTCCACAAGATGTTCGTCTATCACTATAAATTTGCTGTTTTCCGTTATGCCAGACGCCTTGCGCTAAAACAGAGTAATGGATCGTCTTGAAATCTTTTTGAAGAGAATTAAACGATTTCAGAAAACTTCTTTTTAAAAGGAGTAAAATTAGTAGTGTCGGTAAAGGCTCACTGGAGGCAGTTCTGCCTCTTGTTGACAGCCTGATCTTTGTGCGACCTGTTAAAAGAGGCTTACGATGACCCTTCTCGATGTTAATGATGTCAAAAAGCTGTATCAGTCATTTCCAGACAAGATAAAAGAGGCGCGACGTCGCTATAAGCGACCGTTGACGCTGACTGAAAAAATTCTGATTGCACACTTGGATCATTGGCCTGAAGGAACTGAAACACCAGTACGCGGCGACACCTACGCCTTTCTGCGACCAGACCGCGTCGCCATGCAAGACGCTACCGCGCAAATGGCTCTCCTGCAATTTATGCAAGCCAAACTGAAAAAAGTTGCGGTGCCATCGACTGTGCACTGCGATCACCTTATTCAAGCTCGAGTGGGCGCTGATAAAGACATGGCTCGCGCTCTTGACGATAACAAAGAAGTCTATGAATTCCTTCGCACAGCCAGCCAGAAACACGGTATCGGATTCTGGAAACCGGGTGCTGGAATTATTCACCAGGTGGTGCTTGAGAACTACGCTTGCCCCGGCACGATGATGGTGGGTACTGACTCACACACACCTAATGCCGGCGGACTGGGCATGCTCGCGATAGGCGTGGGCGGCGCCGATGCTGTCGACGTCATGGCAGGCGAGCCCTGGGGCGTTCGCTGGCCGAAGCTCATCGGCGTGCGTTTGACTGGCAAACTGAACGGTTGGACATCTCCCAAAGACGTAATTTTAAAGATTGCCGGCATCTTGACCGTCGCTGGCGGAACGGGCGCAATTGTCGAGTATTTCGGCTCAGGCACATCATCTATCAGTTGTACGGGTAAAGGCACCATAACCAACATGGGTGCAGAATTGGGAGCTACGACATCTGTATTCCCTTATGACGATCGCATGGCCAAGTACCTGAAAGCGACAGGACGCGAGGAGATAGCCAAACTCGCAGATCAATACAAAGAGTATCTGGTCGCTGACCCGGAAGTAGAGAAAGATCCAAAAGCTTTCTACGATCAAATTGTAGAGATCGATCTCGATACTCTTGAGCCATACGTAGTCGGACCTCACACACCAGATTTAGCGAGACCGGTTTCTGAACTTGCTAAAGAAGCGAAAGAGAAAGGCTACCCGGAAACGCTTACATACGCTTTGATCGGAAGCTGCACGAACTCCAGCTACGAAGACATGAGTCGTGCCGCACACATCGCCAAGCAAGCCGCCGATCACGGCGTCAAAGCCAACATCGGCTTCTTGATCTCACCTGGATCTGAGCAGATTCACCAGACGATCGGACGCGACGGCCAGTTAGAGAAGCTTGAAAACATCGGTGGCACCGTGCTTGCCAATGCTTGCGGACCTTGCATCGGACAGTGGAAACGTGATGACATCACCAATGGTGAAGCGAATTCCATCATCACTTCATTCAATCGTAACTTCCAGAAGCGAAATGACGGTAATCCACAGACTCTGGCTTTCATTGGCAGTCCGGAAATCGTGACAGCCTTTGCGCTGGCGGGATCACTTTCCTTCAACCCAATGAAAGACAAGCTGACGGCACCAGATGGCAGCCAATTCCAATTGGCACCACCCGAGGCACCAGAGCTGCCGGCGAAAGGTTTCATTTCGGCAGACTCCGGATATCTCGCACCAGCCGAAGATGGAGACAAGGTCGCTGTAGCAGTCTCACCTGATAGTGAACGTCTGCAGTTGCTCGAGCCATTCACCCCATGGGACGGCAAAGATTACATCGACTTGCCGGTTCTGCTCAAGGCTGACGGGAAGTGCACCACAGACCACATATCACCAGCTGGACCGTGGTTGCGTTATCGCGGTCACCTCGACAAGATCAGCGACAACATGTTTACGGGTGCCATTAACGCTTTCACCAAGCAACCAGGCACTGGTAAAGATCAGCTCGATGGTCAGACAAAGTCATATCCAGCAGTTGCCCGCGATTACAAAGCACACAACATGGGTTGGGTCGTCATTGGAGATCAAAACTACGGTGAAGGATCAAGCCGTGAGCACGCAGCTATGTCGCCCCGTTTCCTGGGCTGCAAGGCTGTTGTAGTTCGCAGCTTTGCCCGAATTCACGAAACCAATTTGAAAAAGCAAGGTATTTTGGCTTTCACGTTTATAAAGCCGGAAGACTACAACTTGATTCAGGAAGACGACAGAATTAGTTTCGTTGGTTTGAAGGATCTGAAACCTGAGCAACCAGTAGAAATGATCATCACCCACAACGACGGCACTAAGGTGACAACTCACGTGAAGCACACTCTGACACCTGAGCAGATTGAATGGTTCAAGTGCGGTTCCGCTCTGAATCTGATCAAGAAAAATCGAGAAGGCTAAACGCCAGATCAATACGTTCATTGAAGAAGGCGGTTTCAACCGCCTTCTTTGCGTTTCAAGCCGATTGTGTAGATTTCGATTTCACAACTGACTTTGATTTCAAAGCCGACTTATAAACTGGATTACAGTTTCCAAAAACAACGTTGGCGCTGTCGAGCAGATATCCGTATGTCCTGACTCGGGCAATGTCAACAGCTGTTTCGGTTCGGAAGCCTCTTTGTATAGCCGCTCCGCGTGCGAATACGGAACGACGCTGTCTTTCATACCGTGCACAATCAAAAGCGGTGGATGCTTCTTTTTCGCTAATGACAGAGTATCGAGCTGCTGCGAAGGAAATAAAAACGATGGAAACGCCCGCAGCCCAGGATAAGCTTCCTGGGCAATGGTCTTGAGCGAAGAAAACCCTGATTGCAAAATCACGCCGGCAACCGGCTTCACATCCGCCAGAAACATTGCAACACCCGTACCGAGCGACTCACCGTAGACGATCAGGTTCTCGGGCGCAATCCCCTCAATATTTACGAGAAAGTCATAGACAGCCAGACCGTTTTCGCAGATTCCATCGATGGTTGGTTTTCCTTCGCTCTTGCCAAAGCCCTCATAGTCGTAGATAAAAACCGATGCCCCTGTCCTGGCAAGAAGATTCAGAATTGAATTTCGAGAACTTAAGTTACCAGCGTTGCCGTGACTGAACATAATAGTCTTTGTCGCATTTGCCACCCGGAAGTACCAGCAATGAAGCTTTCTTCCCGATTTGAGATGCACATAGACCTCGTCCACTTCGGCGTTTTCTACCGACGGAGGCAGCTCAGTACCCGGCTCGAATGGATATGGATGAAATATCAACCAGCGATACAAGCGATAGTTGAAGCGAGGCGAGAGCACCGCATACAGTACCGCACTAGCAAGTAAATAAAGCAGAAGTGTGGCGTTCATGTCTCCAGCAGCTTTTGCAAAAGTGTGACATCAAGCCATCGATCAAACTTTCTGCCGACTTCACGCAAGACGCCTACGGTTTCAAAATCGAACTTCTTAAGCAAGGCTATGCTGGATTCATTTTCGCTGCAAACCAGCGAAACAACGCAGTGATAGCCATTTGAACGAGCCCGCCGAAGCAGATCTTCGGCAAGCAAGCTGCCGATACCACGTCCGACATATTGATGATGTATGTAAAAGGAAATCTCTACTGTCTGTCGATAAGCACAACGCTGATGGTAATAGGAAAAACTGGCCCAACCGACGACATGACCGTCATATTCGGCGACGACGATGGGCAGAGCGTTGTTCTGATGGCTGGCGAACCATTCTTTGCGTTCAGCTAACGATTCTTCGGCAGTGGCGAATGTAGCTGTTGAATTGCTGACGAAATAATTGTAGATGTCACGAATAACAGGAATGTCCTGCTCTAAGGCCGGTCGGATCACTGCGACGATGGAGTTTGCGTCCGGCTCGTTTTTGTTAGTCTGAATTGTCATCCTTATAGTTTAGCGCCCGATCCCTGCTTGAGACAGAAGTCAAAAGCTGGCATCGGACGCTGCACTAATGATCGATTTTGAAAGACTGTTCCAGAGCCAGGCAAAATCACATCAATAAATTAGAAGAGCTCAGTCTGAAATTTGCAAAGCGAATCAACCTTAGTCGAGTGACTATCAGGCAACCCGTTGCTGTTTCAATTTCAACTCTTTAGCGAGGTCTTCCTGACCAAGAATGTACCCGCGGCGAGCCTGGTCGTCGGCATATACGGCAATGGCATTGACGATTTCCATAACCAGGCTGTTAGGTGCGAATTCTGTCAATTGCATGAGCAGTTGTTCGGCACGATTCCATTCATCAGTCTGCAAAGGCAATGATTCATCAAGGCGCTGGATGACTGACAAGTCCATGCTTACCTTCGGTTTGGCTACCTTTGTCACTGTTTGGCGTTTCATTTCTAGATTGTCTCCGTCTATTTGTTGCGGTGTCGTCGAGACCAACACTGAGTTCTTCTACTGATTGGAGTTCGATCTTTAGGAGGAGGGTTTACAAGAAGTCGGCTTATTTTTTGAAACAAACCGCTTCAAATTCCTTCTGCATAAGTTGACGTCTGAGGTCTCGCCCTGTTCCTTGTCTTGACTACCGTTTTATCGATCACATTGTTGATTTCTAATCTGCCACCACGGGTGGTTTTTGAGCTACTTACAACCGGTTCGCCAAGGAAAATCTTTTTGCAACTATTTGCCGTATCGAAGTGATCTACAGCCTTAACGAACAAATCACCCTGGAGCAAAATGTGCAAAATTTGACGCCAGGTGCTTCGTTAAGCACCCGATAAGAAGCCGGAATTTGATTAAAAACCCCCGTCTGGAGTTGTTATAATTTGCACTGCCCGAAAGTGGAGTCCCTTGGTCACTTTCACAACACTGCAAGTCATCGATTGCTCGTTGCGACAAGATTTTTTGGGACACCACACAACTTTCACGGTTGTTGTCCTAATACCAAGGGTTCATAAGTAATGACAGAATCTACAAAGACCGAGTCTTCGAGCGCTGCAACAGGCAGCAAAACGAAGGCTCACACTGGCTTAACGACGCGAAAAGACAATTGGTGGGTCGAACCGGCGCTGGTCGCTCTCGGTTTCACCATATTTATCGTATATGCGACGTTTCGCGCTTTCGAAAACGCCCACTACGAAGTTGGCGCATATCTTTCGCCTTTCTACTCACCGAAACTTGCATTCGATTGGTGGAAATTCTCTCCGGCAATTCTAATCTTGTGGATTCCAGCCGGTTTCCGGGCGACTTGCTACTACTATCGTAAAGCCTACTACCGAGCTTATTTCTGGGATCCACCGGGTTGCTCGATCGGACACATGGGCGGACACAACTACACGGGCGAAACAAAGTTTCCTTTTGTCTTCCAAAATGCTCATAGATACTTCTTCTATCTGGCGACGATCGTTTTGATCTTCCTCTGGTACGACGTGTATCTCGCATTCTTCCAACCGACCGGCTTTGTCGTAAGCGGCATCAATCTTTTCATGCTACTCAACGTCACACTGCTGTCGGGCTATTCAGGCGGGTGCCACGCTTGCCGACATCTCGTAGGTGGTCGACTCGACTGCTTTTCGAAGTGTGAGTCAACCAAGCAACAATTCAAACTCTGGCACATCGTCACCAAGCTAAACGAGCACCACATGTTCTGGGCATGGATGAGCTTATTCTCGGTCGGTTTGACCGACTTGCTGATCCGCTCCTACTCACTGGGCATCGTTCAAGAAATGAGGTTGTTCTAGTATGGCTGATTACGAAATACACGAACATGACGTACTCGTCATCGGTGCAGGCGGAGCTGGTTTAAGAGCAGCAATCGAAGCATCTTCGATGGGCGTCTCAGTCGGTCTGGTCTGCAAATCGCTGCTTGGTAAGGCTCACACAGTTATGGCAGAGGGCGGCGTGGCAGCAGCACTGGCCAACGTCGACCCGAAAGATGGTTGGGAAACCCACTTCCAGGACACCATGAAGGGCGGCAAGATGCTCAACAACTGGCGCATGGCACAATTGCATGCACAGGAAGCACCTGAGCGTGTAAAAGAGCTGGAGCGTTGGGGCGCTGTCTTCGACAGAACCAAGAACGGCAAGATTCTGCAACGCGCTTTCGGTGGACACACCTATAAACGTCTCTGCCACGTAGGCGACAGAACCGGTCTTGAGATGATTCGCACTCTGCAAGATCGCGGCGTTCACCAGGGCATCAAAGTTTATATGGAATGCTGTGTCAGTCGTCTCCTCAAAGATGGCGACAAGATTGCAGGCGCTTTCGGCTACTACAGAGAAGACGGACGCTTCGTGCTTTTCAAAGCCAAAGCGATCGTTCTGGCAACAGGTGGTGTTGGAAAGTCATTCACAGTCACATCCAACTCCTGGGAATACACAGGCGATGGACACGCTCTGGCATATGACGCCGGCGCTGATCTCATCGACATGGAATTCGTTCAATTCCACCCCACAGGCATGGTCTGGCCACCTGGCGTGCGTGGCATCCTCGTAACTGAAGGGGTTCGCGGTGAAGGCGGCATTCTACGCAACAAAGACGGCGAGCGTTTCATGTACAAGTATCTGCCTGAATCGACAAAGAAAGATTTCGCAGAAACCGACGAAGAAGCAAAACGCTGGGTTGACGCAGCTCTCGCTGGTCAACAAACCGATGCTCGCAGACCTCCTGAGCTTTCTACGCGTGACAACGTGGCTCGCGCTATTTATCAAGAAGTGAAGGCAGGACGAGGCTCCCCTCACGGTGGTGTCTTCCTGGATATCAGCTATCAGGACCCGGAACGCGTCAAGAAAAAATTGCCGTCCATGTATCACCAGTTCAAAGACCTGGCAGATGTCGATATTACGGCGGGTCCGATGGAAGTTGGACCGACCATGCACTACATCATGGGCGGTGTCAGAGTCGACGCCGAAACAGCTCAAACTCGAGTTCCCGGTCTCTTTGCCGCTGGCGAATGCAGTGGTGGCATGCACGGTGCCAACCGCCTGGGCGGAAATTCACTCTCAGACTTGATCGTGTTCGGAAAGCGCGCCGGAGCCGGTGCCGCTGAATACGCTAAAAAGTTGGAAGGCAAACCGACCGTTTCAGACGACGCTGTCAAAGCAGCGCAAGAAGAGATGGAAGCGCCACTCAGTCGTCCGGACGGTAAAAATCCTTACGACATAGCCAAACAGCTAAATCAGATCATGAGCACTCACGTCGGTATTTACCGCGAAGAGAAAGAGCTCGAAGCCGGCATCGCCAAACTGGAAGAACTGAAAGAGCAAGTCAAACATGTAGGAGTGAAAGGCAATCGCGCCTACAATCCTGGTTGGCACCTCTGCCGCGATCTGAGGAACATGATTATCTGTTCCGAAGCAATCGCCCGCAGCGCTCTTTCCAGAAAGGAAAGTCGCGGTGCACACAGCCGCCTGGACTACGAAAACACTGATGACGAAGTCTGGGGTCATGTCAATTCAGCCATCTCCAGAGATGGCGACAAGATGAAGCTTGAACTAACTCCTAAACCGGAGATGCCAGCCGAGCTGAAAGCCTTGTTTCAGAAAAAGGAGCCTGTAAATGCGTGAAGCACTTTTGAAAGTATTTCGCGGTGAGAAAGACAACGGCGAATACGTGACGTACAAAGTGCCGATTGAAGAAGGCATGGTTGTGCTGGATGCGATTCACTACATTCAAGCGATGTACGATCCGAACCTGGCAGTGCGCTGGAACTGCAAAGCAGCCAAATGCGGTTCATGCAGCGCTGAGGTGAACGGTCGCCCGAGCTTAATGTGCAAATCCCGAATGGACAAATTTGTTGACGGCGAAGAAATTACCGTTCAACCAATCAAGTCTTTTCCTCATGTCAAAGATCTCGTTTCGGACGTTTCCTGGAATTACAGAGCAAACGAAAAGATTCCAGCCTTCACGCCTGCGCCTGACGCTGATTGGACTTTCTACCAGGAAGACATCGATCGCGTTCAGGAATTCCGCAAGTGCATCGAATGCTTCCTCTGTCAGGACGTCTGTCACGTAATTCGCGACCATGACCGCAAAGACTTTCTGGGACCTCGTTTCATGGTCAGAAGCGCAGGTCTGGATATGCACCCGCTGGATACTGTCGAGCGGGCTAAATTCCTCAAGGAAGAAGGTGGCATCGGACTTTGCAACATCACAAAATGCTGCACCGAAGTTTGCCCGGAATCGATTCACATCACCGACAACGCCATCATTCCTTTGAAGGAACGAGTTGTCGACGAGTTTTACGACCCGATCGCAAAATTCCTGAAGTCGGTTTTTGGCAATAAGAAATAAGGTCGCGTCCAATAGTTCTGCGCTGTCGCGCAAAAAGACAACGCTAAGAGGCGCATAAAGGAGATCGATAAGACACCATCGTCATTCAGAGAACTGACCAGTTTTCTTGACGATCAATAGAGGAGATTCCAATAGACAGTGAGTGATACGACCGCGCGTAATCCTCAGTCTATGTGGGCCCCTCTGACGGTGCCTGTTTTTCGTGCGCTCTGGCTCGCGTCGACCTTTTCCAACATCGGCACTTTTATGCAGGATGTTGGTGCTGCCTGGTTGATGACATCTTTGACGATATCACCGGTGATGGTATCGCTGATGCAGACAGCTACTTATCTGCCTTTTTTCATGCTCTCTTTGCCGGCTGGAGCCCTGGCTGATTTAGTAGACAGACGCAGACTCTTGATTGTTGGTCAGAGCTGGATGCTAGTAGCGGCATTCGGTCTTGCTTGCCTGACGTTTTTCCATATAGTCGGACCCTGGTGGCTTCTCACTTTCACTTTTATGCTTGGTATCGGCAATGCCATCAGCGCACCGGCATGGAATGCTTCGACACCAGAGCTGGTGCCACGCGATAAGTTGGAGCCCGCGATTGCACTGGGCGGGTTGAGCTATAACACCTCAAGAGGCGTCGGCTCAGCCCTTGGCGGATTGATTGTTGCCGCTGCCGGACCGGCGGCAGTCTTTTTTCTCAACGCCCTTTCATTTCTGGCCGTAATTTACGTTGTCGCTCAATGGCAGCACAAGCCAAACGAGCAGGGTGAAAGAATTTTTGGTGCGATGAGAGCGGGTGTGCGATATGTCAGACACTCACCGGCACTTGTTTCGGTCATGATCAGAAGCGGTGTATTCGCCGGCACCTCAGCTTCGATGTGGGCACTCCTGCCGCTTATTGGGCGTGAGCAGATCCGCTGTGACTCAATCACATATGGACTGCTTCTCAGCGTCTTCGGCGTTGGCTGTATCGTCGGAGCATTCTCTTTGCCGATTATGCGTCGACGCTTGTCGCTCGACCACCTGAATTTAGTGGGCAATCTGCTCTTTGCCATATCGCTCGTCATACTGGCCTTCTCCCATCATTTTCTCGTAGCTTGCTGCGCGATGTTAGACGCAGGCGCCGCCTGGATCATCGTCAACTCGAGCATGAATGCCGCCGCGCAAATGGCGACTCCATCATGGGTGCGTGCCCGCGCCATGTCTGTTTATATTCTTGTATTTCAAGGCAGCGTCGCTGTCGGCAGTCTGCTCTGGGGACAGATCGCATGCTTTGAAGGCGGCTTGCCGCTGGCCCTTGGTATTTCGGCGATCTGTATGTGTGTCAACTTCACGCTCGCCATGCGATTCAAATTGTCGATGGTAGAGGGAATGGACACATCAATGTCATCTCACTGGCGAGATCCAAACATTGTTCACGAACCTGATCCAGATAACGGACCTGTACTGGTGACAGTGGAATATGTCATCGACCCCGCCAGAGCCAAAGAGTTCACCGAAGCAGCAAACATTCTTGGTCGTGTTCGCAGACGAGATGGAGCCTATCAGTGGCATCTATTCTTCGATCTGGCACGACCCGAGCGTTGCTTTGAAACTTTTATGATCGAATCATGGGGCGAACACGTCAGACAACACGAACGTGTGATGATTTCAGACAAAGTCGTAGAAGATAAAGTCAACTCCTTTCACATCGGTGAGAGACCGCCGATCGTGCATCATTTGCTCTCCGCAAATTCAGCAGAACCAATCGCAATTCCTGCTCAAAATCCGCTCAGACACTGAGAATTGGTCTTCAAGAATAATCTATGTTTTGGTCCTTGATTTATAACTATCTCCGCAAGCACGGCTTTGCTGCGGAAAGCGAACTCGCCAGGTGTTCGGAACCAGAAAATCCGGATCAGAGCATTTTGTTTATCGGCAACAGTTTCACCTATTACGGTGCGATGCCCTGCACATTTTACAAGTTGGCTAAAGAAAGGCTTCCGGGTCGAGAACTGCGTGTGTTTTTTCAAGGCGGTGCGGGTTTGATGCTATGGCAGCACGGAGGCAGCAAGAATACCCAGACCACGCTATTGAATAGCGGTAAGTGGGATGTCGTTGTTTTGCAGGAACAGAGTGAAATGGCGCTCAGCCCAAGATCACTCAAGAGAATGCGGGAAGGGTGCCGCTGGTTCGCAAAAGCGATACGTCGACTGGGTGGCAAACCTGCGTTGCTTATGACGTGGTGTGATCTGGACAGACCAGAAGATCAAGTTGCAATCAGCAAAGCCTACCGTGCACTGGCGCAAGAGCTTGATGCCATCTTAATTCCAGCCGGTGAACTATTTCTCGAGGTGACAAAGAAGGATACTTCAGTTGTACTTTACGATGAGGACAAACATCACCCCAGCAGTCATGGTTCATATCTAGTGGCATGCCTGACCGAAGCAATCTTGCTTCTGTCGAAGGATGAATTGCGTGAACTAGTCAAACAATACAGAGAACCTTCAGTCACTATCCCTCAAGTCAAAAACTCTGCAAATCGCGATCAGGGCGACCAGTGCGCTAGTTTTGATCCTGTAGAAGAAAAATTGGCACAATATGCCGCCGAATTTGCTCTCCGGTTTAAATCAGAACAAGGCGACCATGGGAATTTCCCCACTGACAACCCTGGGGCGTAGCGCCTATACTCGGGGCCCCTCCAGCAAACGTCCACCGTTCCATGCCCCCTACCGACAAGCCAGACACTAAACCCAATGACCGGGGGCTCCTCGACGGCGCCACTGACTTTGCTCAGGCTGCCGCTCACACCTTCATTCAGACGCCAATCGATGGCATAACGCAGCTCTACAACAAAACAACCAACCACAACCTGAAGCCCGTCGAAATCATTTCAGCGCCGAAAGAAAACAACAACTGGACTCTGGCTGGCGATACGGTAGCTACTGTCGGACAATTCGTGCTTGCTTCGAAGGGGCTTCGCGCCGGTTGCAGCAACCTTGGTCTGGTCAATCCTAACGCCCCGACGAAGCTCTGGGAGACCGTGGCAAGTGGCACTGCGGTGGACTTTCTGCACCCGGTAGACCCGAACGAAAAAAACTTCGCCTGGTCGAAAACCCGCAGTGCTTTGATATCAGCCGGCACCTTTGCCGCAATGGGAAAGACGTCCGAGCTGTTTGCAGATGCCGATCTGGTCCGCAGAGCAGGTCGTCGCGGCATCGCTGAGAGTATTTCATTGCATGCTTTTTCCGGAGCAGTGGGTGGAGCTACGAACGCCGAGCTGGAAGCCCTTACTCACGGCAAAGCCGCTCCAGACCTGGACACATTCCTCAATCGCACCAAGCAATATGCAGCGTTCGGGGCGGTATTCGGAATAGCGGACGCAACTATTAATCGAGCCCACGTCAGGCTCGCAAAAGCGGATAACGAACTTGGCAGAACCAATGCTCAAACATCCGAGGATTTCATACGCAATCACGTCAACGAAAGCACACCAATGCGCTCTCCGATGCTCACCTGGTTGGCCGAGAACCGTCCCGAATTGCGTCCTCCCAATTACGAGGCGTATAAAGCCGATATAGTGACTAAAGCCACACTTGACCGACCTCACCTCGGCTTAATCGACTGGCCGGTAGAGCAACGCCCTCAGGTTCTGGCTGAAGTGCGCAAAATCGCTTCCAGAACGCAGCTCTCCAGCGACGCGAATATTGACGCATTCATAAGCCGCCTTGATGTACCGGAATTCAAAGACTATGCATCGGCCCCCAGAGTAGAAGCCCGCAGTCAAGCCTATTCTGCATGGTCGTCAGCGTCCGAACGGCTGCAGAAATTCATCGCTGCCGACCCTGCGCTCAATGAAATGTCTATAGCTAAAATCGTCACCTCTCCTGAAGTGCAGAAGGCCCATCCAAAGCTCGGTCCACTGATCGAAGAAGTAAGCACAGCCGAGAAAGCTTATGGAGATATGGTTCGCGACCATCTCGCTCAAACGAATATTGAAGCGGCGCTCGGAAAGACTGTAAATTCCATTGCAGACGATGCAGGACTGCCGCAAATCAACCGTGTCAGAGTGCTCAGAAACGACTCGGCAGACGGCACGTACAGCAGCGATGGGCGCATTCTTAGCGTGAACGACCGAATCCTGCGCACGGGGCTCTCTCCAGAGGCTGCAGAGACGACTGTTCACGAATTCGTTCATCACGACTACAGGCTTGGTTTCCTGCAGAAGCTGTTTGGACGCGCACCTGAGAAAAGCGGCAATCCAGTTGGAGCTCAAATTCGCATCGACGCAGAACTGCATAAGCTCAATGAACCTGGAGCGACGCTGGATCTGCTGCAACGATTGGGCGACGAGACTTCGATGACAAGTCGCATGCTCAGCCCGTTGCCAAAGAATATCGCCTATTATGCGGAAGAAGCCAGAGCCGGTCGCATCAATACAGCCACATGGCACGAAACTGAGATTAATACTGAATTGAGCGACCTGCTCGTTTCACGGCTGATCAATGCTCGTAAGGTGGCGTGGCGAACACACACGAGCTATGTAGGAACTCCTATTGAACTACCGGCCTGGTCTACGGGCTTCTTGACTAACATTCGCTCAAGAGCTTTAGGATTGCATCAAACCGAAATGGCACCGCATACAGTACCAATCTCGATTGCCGAACTCCTCAAGAACGCATCAAAATAGTAACCGGTTAACAAACGTGCATTGGTGGAACATTTATCACCGGCAACCGGGATTCAGGCAAGCTTAGTATCGAGACAGCAGCTAAACCAGGCCAGGGAAATGGACAAAGAAAAATTGGAGTCCGAATTACGGCAGAAGCTAGTCGTAGACGAACAGATAGGCTCCGACTCCGATGATATCACCGACGGCACAGTAGGCTCGGGGAAAGGGCCACTTGTCGAACCCCAGATAGATCGCAACACGATCCCAGAATCTCCACCCAGACAGACAGGGATATTCGGAAATAAGCGAGAACCGGCTCTCATCAAAGTAAAGAACCTGAAGAGCCGCAAACCAAATAAAGACGCTAATCTGACGCCTCAGGCAAGAATGACTCGCAAAGCCTATCGCTGGCTCGCATTGTTAACAGCGTGCATCGCAATCATTATTGTTCCTATCGCCTATGCCGCCTTTTCAGTGCTCTCGCAGCTGAATCCCAACTCGCTCGGCGTCCAATTTTTCAAAGAAGATTGGCCTACAGAGAAAACAAAAATGCGCCATGAAATAAGTGGCACCACAGACCTCAGTAGAAATCTGCCAACACTTCTCTCGAATTTCGGTGAAGCACTGATTCTGCACAAAGAGTATGAAGAAGCACTTGCAGTTTTCAAGCATTGCCAGAGAGTAACAGCGGGGAAATCAAATTGGTTCGTCTATACGCAACTCCAGATTGCCACCTGCGAACACTTTTTGCACCAGAAGGATTCATCCGTCAAGCTTGATTTCAACAAGACCATCGAAGCTATGAAGATGGGCAAAACAATGAAATCTGAGCAGTGGCGCACAGCAGCGCTGGCGGCAATTCTCGGAAACATGTATGCCGACATCAAAGACTACACCACAGCCGAGTCCTACTTTAATGAAGCAGATGACCTTTTCGGTCAGCAGAGCGCATTCTACTGGCAAAATGAGGTTCGACAGGACGCCTGGAAAACCTGGATGACCAATATGTCCACGCGTGTGTCCAGGATAAAAACGGTGCCAGGTTCGACTCTCACTATTTCAAAGGGCGAGACGAAGAATATCGGGCAACAAGCTACCGCACTTTTGAACGCACAGAAGTATCAGGAATTGGAAGATCTTATTGAAAAGTATTCCAAAACCAGAGTGCAAAAGCGTTCCGGTCACGAAGCCATCGACAGCATTTTTGAGGCTCTCTCAAATCCGAGTGACCAGCAGCAATTTAGTTGGAATGAGCGCCTCCGGCAACTGGAACTCTGGGTCACTCAGAAACCAAAATCTGCCACACCGCATGTGGTGCTAGCCAATTTTTACATCAAATATGCCTGGAACGCCAGGGGAACAGGTTGGGCAAACAGTGTTTCCGACAGCCAGTGGAATATGTACAGAGAACGTCTCTACAAATCCACCAGGCAATTGCAAATGGCTCTGGCGCTGGGTCCTCCCAGTCCATCATGGTTTAGCGTGGCGCAGGTAAACATTCTTGGTGCAGGCGACGATGAGGATAAGAAGCTATACGAGGCACTCAGCGGTTCCGGAAATAGGCTCTATCCAGATTATGTTCCGATCTACCTGAATGCAGTTCATTACTTGCAACCTCGCTGGCATGGAGAGGGGCAAGAGTGGGTCGATTATGCTAACAAAGCAGCAGATGCCGTGGGTGGCGATGAAGGCGATAAGCTATATGCACGTATGGTGGCAAATGTAGACAAGTTCTTTACAGACATCTACAAGGAAGCGCCCAAATTGTCCAGGAAACGCGTTGAGCGAGGCAAGAAACTTCTCGATCAGCAGTTTCGAACCGACCCATTAGGCGCCAAAAACTCTAGTTGATTCAGACGCGGTGACCAGAACCTAATTGAACGCAGTGCCACTATGATGCACTGAACCTGACTACTTGGACGCAGTGCCTACTCAGACGGAGCAGTTTGAGCCGATGTATCAGCTGGTCCGAGATTATATGTCCAGGTGGCGTGCGATTTCGAATCGTTCATGACCAGGGTCGTCACCTGGGCCTTTTCCATGTAAGGCTTGATTGGATCAATAATCGATTTGTGCTGCTTCGGATCTTTCAACTCAGTATCGACTGTCAGCTCCACAGGCTTTTGAACTTCCTTAGTGGCTGGTTCGCCACCAGCTTTGTATTCAAATTTGCCCTTAGCACCCACAGCCGTCAAACCTTGATTGAGACCGTTCTCAATGGCATTGCGCGCATCAAGATAAGTGAGCTTATCCATTGGGTCTTCTTGCACTGGACCACGATGAAAAACCTGTCCGATCCAACTGTTTTGAGCACAAACAAAGACAACGACGATCAGACCGACAAAGACGACAATAAACGGCAGCGGGTTTACACCCGGCGGCTTGGGCAGATTCGATCGACGAAACTCAGGCTTGACGTATTGTTTGGTGCCGCACGAGGGACAGACCTCTTCGTGGCCATGCAAAGGCACCTGACATGTCGGGCAATCGTGCATAACAGCTCACAACCTATTGTCGCGATGTATTTATATCAGTCATGATGCCCGATCTTCTAACTTGTTGAACAGACACGTCACGGGTCCTTAACATATCTGAACCATTCACTTGGCTTGCAGACCCGCGGTATCTCCTTCGAGCGCTGCTGTCGGGACAGCGTAAGCCGGTTTTGGAACTCGAACAATCAATCCATAAACCAGCCCGGCCACCATTCCACCCAGGTGCGCGAATATTGCGACCTGTGGAATTATTTGATCCGAAATTACACTAACTATGGCAAGAGCAGCTAGCCAATAAAGTTCTACTCGCCAGATTCTCTCAGGCAGATAATCTTTCATGCGAAAGATGCCCGCTGCGACAGCTCCGAACATGCCCATAACGGCGCCCGAGGCACCAACTTCGAGAGTGTTGGGATCGAAAAGCGTATGAGCAATGCCGCTCAACATACCGCTGATGAAGTAAATGGCCAGAAATCGCGGCGTGCCGAAAATATTTTGAGCAATTCGCCCGAACCAATAAAGACCAAGCAGATTTACGACACAGTGAGTGAGGTCTTTGTGCAAAAACAAACATGTCAGGAGTCGCCAGTACTGCCCTGACAAGACTAGCTTGGGGTCTAGCACTCCAAACTGAAAAAGTTCGAGACTCAATCTCTCACTTTCAGCACTGGGGAAATAAGTGTGCCAATCGGATATCAGATATGCAAAAGCAATGGTAATGCAAATACATGCCACCACATATGAGTGCTTATTCGGTGCGATGATGTCCTGAATAAATTCGATTTTTTGAAAGATGCGCCAGACCCGCTCATTCTGGAGTCTCCACCGCTGCGGCGTGGGCTCGGAGGAATCAATCAGCTTGAGTTGACTGTTGATCCGATTCTGCCAGGCGCTGAGGTTGGTTGCCTGGGATTTTGCACTTTCAAGTGCATTATCGAACACATCGCGTGCTTCATCCTTAGCACCGCTTGCCACCAGGCACCGTCCCATCCAGTACTGACGGGCATAGTCGGGCAAGGACTGATTTCCGTTGGCGATCAAACTCATGATTTCGTCGACGCGAGTTCGATCACCTGACAAACAGAAAAACGGCATCAACGAAAGAGCAACCCCGCGCACACTCGAACGTGACTCTTCCAGTTTCGAGTCTTCAAGGCACTTCGCCGACGATTCAATATCACCGAGCTCCCCATAGGCGCGACTGGCAGATATCTGCAAGCCGCTTGCTATCTTGGCTCCGGATTTACACTGTCGCTCGTATTGATCGACAATATACTGCCAGTTCCAGAGAATCACATTACCCGTCAGTCGATACTGCTCGATCTGCTCTCGCAGCTGATTGGGCGCGATTACTTTCCATTGATCGAGAATTTTATTGCCTGCGTTTTCATCGCCTTTGATGAAATAGCCGACCGCCTTGACCATATCGATCCAGAACTCAGCCGGTTGCCCCCAGTAAAACCACTTCAATTGCTTTGCTGCTTGCATTGCGGCATCAGCGTTGAGGACCGTAATCGATGAGTCGATGCGCGAGACGAGCACGCGAGGATATGCCCAGAAGAGAAATATTTCGCCCCACGCAAGCGCGGCGAAAAGCCAACCGGGTGCAATGAAAAAGCCCAGTAGAGAGGTGATGGCAATGACTATGCCCTGCACAAAAAAGCACCATGCCCAACTCATTTTCGAGTGGCCGTGCGACCACAACGAATAAATCGAGAGCAGCAGGGGAGGAAATAACCACAGCACGAAAGGATTATTCATCAATGGCTGTGGGCTTCCGCTTCAACTAACTGACTGTAGATTTCTTAGGACGACGGGCAGGTATCGATCGCACGAAGCGTTCGGTAATCAGCTGGGGACGAGTGATAGCCGATCCCACGACTACCGCATAAGCCCCTAGCTCGAATGCCTGTTTCACTTCTTCAGGGTACCAGACTCGCCCTTCCAGAATCACCGGCACTGATGAATGATTGACCAGCTCTTTGAGAAGATCGAATCCAGGTCCCTGCTCGCGCGGAATGGAAGTTTCTTCGGTATAACCAAACAAAGTAGTCGAAACAATGTCAGCGCCGGCTTCTAGTGCTGCGATACCTTCGGCGAAAGTGGCAACATCTGCCCAGACGGGCTTATCGAGTTCTTTGTGAATCTTTTCGATAGTTTCAGCGGCTGTCGAACCATCAGGTCGCAGCCGCGCCGTAGCGTCGAGCGCGATGATATCGGCTCCAGCATTGGCTATTGCCACTGCATCTTCGTAGCAGTTTGTGATGTAAGGCGTTTTCAGCCTGTCTTCACTGGCTACTTTGTTCGATTTGATCAGACCGCAGATTGGCACACCCAGTTGTAAGCGGGAAGAGCGCTTCACTGCTTGAATGTTCTCAATACCTTCCAATCGCAAACCTTTCGCGCCACCGTTGATGGCCGAAAGTGCAAGCGCAAGTATGTGACTGGGTGCTGCCAACGGCTCACCAGAGCTAGCTTGACATGAGACTATGAGACCTCCTTCCAGGTCTTTGATACTCGGCCAAACGGTATGCTTTCTGGTCATATTTCCTCATTTACAGCTTTGGAAGATTCAGACAAATGAACTTCGGCTGCGTCATTTCGTGCAAGGCGAAACGAACTCCCTCCAATCCTACACCTGATTCCTTGCGGCCACCATAAGGCATGTGATCAGCTCTGTAGGTCGGCGCATCATTGACAATCACGCCACCAACATCGATTGAGCGAGCCAGTTTGAATGCCACTTCAAGGTCTTTCGTGAAGACACCAGCTTGAATGCCGAAGCGCGAATCATTCATCTGTTCGATTGCGTCGTCGAGAGTTTCGTATTTCATCACAGAAACAATCGGTCCAAAAACTTCCTGGCAAACAACGAGCATGTCTGCTTTCGTTTCAGCCAGTACGATTGGATCAACCAGATTGTTGCTCTCGTTCTTTTTGCCGCCGGTGAGAACTTTCGCACCATTCTTTACGGCTGCATCCATCCATTCGAGAGTCTTCGAGCAAGACTCTTTATCAATCAAGGGACCCATGTCGGTCTTGTCATCAAGCGGGTTTCCGACCTTGAGTTCGTTGACCATATCAGTGAAGATTTTGACGAACTTGTCGTAGACCCTGGACTGTACATAGACGCGCTGCACCGAGATGCAGGTCTGCCCGGAATGAGCATAACCACCGCGGCAAGCCGCTCTGGCGGCAAGCTCCAGGTCAGCATCATCATGCACTACAAGCCCTGCGTTGCCTCCCAGTTCAAGGCAAATACGGGTGCCTGGGTGAATCTCTCTGCGCAAATTCCAACCAACTTCTGGGCTGCCTGTGAAGCTTACCAGCGCTATACGCGGATCCTTGATCAAAGTCATGCCCTTAGATCCACGGCAAGGCACGATATTAAGCGCGCCTTCCGGCAAACCCGCTTCCTTGAGCAACTCGGCCAGTCTGAAGCTGGCAACCGGAGTGGCTGATGATGGTTTCAAAACAACAGTATTTCCGGCTGCAAAAGCTGGTGCTAACTTGTGTGCCACCAGATTGAGAGGAAAGTTGAATGGTGTCACCGCTGCCACCACACCAATAGGCTCGCGGATAATCATGCCAACGCGTCCGTCGTTACCAGGAGTGAGATCCATAGGCAACTGTTCACCGTCCAGACGAACAGCTTCTTTGGCTGCTAGTCCAAAAGTATTGGCTGCCCTGGAAACTTCGATACGTGCATCTTTGATCGGCTTGCCACCTTCAAGAGCAATAATTTTTGCCAGCTCTTCCGCATTGGCCAAAATCAGGGCAGAAGTCTTTGCGAGAATTTCTGAACGCTGATAGGCCGGCATCTTCTGCATAACCTTCTTGAAGGTCTCTTGCGCAACTTCAATAGCAGTAAGAATTGTCTGTTCATCTGCCTGCCCGACAGCAGCAACAATCTGCCCATCGAACGGACTCTTCACCTCAACCATGGGAGTGCTTTTGACGCCCTTTATTGACAGCGGATACTGAACGATTTCTTTCAACATGCTCACTTCCTTGCACAAACTGCAAACTTAAAAACAATAAATATTCGTCCGGAGATACGTTCCAGAATTCTCGAAAAACCTTATGAACATGAATTATAACTTGGCTACACCAATACCGTTTTGCCTTCAACGGCGAAATCAGAGCATTAATAGTGAATTCTCTGCGACTGCCGCTTGGCAGCCCCTGATTTTCCACTCATGAGAAGGACTTAGTAATCTATATATTGCAGGGAGATTCTGTAATTGTTACTGATATGCAATGTAATCGTTGGTCTTAAGGCTTGTTCAGACAACCTTTACGCGCCTTCTGACAATGGTACACTCTGAACGGGTTTCCTTACTGACAAGCGTAATTTATCGGTCTATGCCGGAACGCAGAAAAAATTTCCCGACTTTTACTGGCTGGTTGTTGTTGCCGGCTCTGACAATTTCAAACTTGCTGGCACCGGTGGTGGCTGCAAATTCGAACACGACCATAATGATGGATAGCCCCGTAGTCAGCCGCGACTCACGAGCCAGACTTCTCCAGATCGAAAAACAACGTCAGGAGTTGCACAATCACGCAGCTTTATTACGCAAACAGGAGCAAATCGCTCTTGTTCAACTCAGTCATATTCAAACGAAACTGAATAAGACAAATACAGTTCTGCATGTACACGAACACAACATGCAGAAAACTGAATCGGTTATCAAACAAACGGAAATAAAGATCAATAAGACACAGTCAGCAGAAGAAATTCTGTCTGAGAGCGCCGCCAAGCGTCTTCGTGAGATATTCGAGGGCAATCGCGTTTCGCTTCTCGAACAGATGATGACTGTCGATTCGCTGCAATCACTGCTCGATCGTTTCTATTTCCAGGAAAGAATTGCAGAGATGGATCGCGATCTCTTGCAGGATTTGCGCGCCAAGACAGCTCAATTGGTCAATAAGAAAGGTCAGCTCGGCGAACAACGAGATAAGCTCGGCAATCTGGTATCAGAATTCGCCCAAAAAGCTATGGCGTTTGCCAAAGAGAAACTCGAGCAACAACAAGTCGCTGAGCGGCTTAAGACCCAACGCGCTTTCTATGAAAAGGCTGAACACCAGCTGGCGAGTGAATCGCATCGTCTGGAAACGGCGATCATGCAGATGGAGTCTTCGCACCGTAAGTCTAATAAAAACATGGCGACCGGCAGTGGTTCGCTGGCCATGCCGTTGAACGCGGCGGTGACATCACCGTTCGGATGGCGTCGTCACCCAATTTTCGGAGTGCGGAAATTCCACACCGGAGTTGACCTGGCAGGACCCAATCACTCGGCAATTCGTGCTGCAGATAACGGGAACGTGCTGTATACAGGATGGTATGGCGGTTACGGCAAGGTCGTAATCATCAGTCACGGCAAAGGAATGGCCACCCTTTACGCTCACATGTCGAAAGCCGACGTTTCAGTCGGGCAGAATGTCTCCAAGGGTGACGTCATCGGTCATGAAGGTACAACAGGTTTCTCCACCGGTCCACACTTGCACTTCGAAGTCAGAGTGGATGGCAAACCGAACAACCCGATGAATTATCTGCGTTAGAGTCGGTTTGTACTGACGCGAAATTCACGAATCAGGCAAGTCATTTTTAGCTTGTACATTCATTGGTTATTCCTTTTTCAAAGCAGGGTCATTGAAGTTGAAGCCTTTCAGGAGGTCTGCGTTGCGCGTGCGACTGACTGTGACCTTGGCTTCGTTCGATTCATCTACGTCTATTTGTTTTATCGGAATTTTTTTAAGCTCGCTCAATTCAGCTTCTGACCAACCTCTAGCGGTAATTCTCAAAAATTGTAGATGCATCCTTCTTAATGCGGGAAGTGATTTTGCGGTGATACTGCAATCTTTGATGATCAGGCCATGAAGATTTTTCATTGCAAGAAGCTCTGTCAGATAGTTATCTGTAAACTCCTTGCAATTGTGAAAACAAAGTGTCCTGATGTTAGGCATGGAGGCGATTTGCTTCACATCGTTTACACTCAGTTCCCGCCAAACTTTCGATTCGTTTTCAGTTTGCATTCCGCCCATGTACGAGAGAAAGGCAAGCGAGTCTCGTCCTAGCATTTTCAAGACTGAAGTGGGGTCGTCGACGGGGCCAAAGGAGAGCTCATTCAGTGATTGCAGATGCTTGTATTTTAAAATCTCGGCGGCAGGTAGCCGAGTTTCATCGATGTCCAGAGCTTCCAGCGGCAGGTTCACAATCGGCTCGAGAGTAGTTATGTCACTACCCGCAATATCAAGCTTTTTCACATGTTTTACATTGGACAACATCTTGAGGGTATCGTCCGAAACCCGATAGACTCCGGCATACACAAGCAATCCGAAATTAACATCGACAAGATTTTTCAATATGTTAGGGTCTGCCGAATCTTCCTCATCCAAATACAGATTTACAAGTTTGCCATCAGGATAGAAATCACCCAGTGCAATCTCAGGTTTTTGTGTTGTAGAACCGAGCGAAATGCGCCCGCATTTGCTCGGGAAGTGAAGCACCTCTCTTTTGTGTGCGCCATTACCAACGAACTCCCTGGTCGGGTAATGAAGCACCGCCTTATAGTCGACGAAAACTTTCTGAGCAGATTTTTTGTCAGCCAGCTCGGACTCCCTTTTGCGTTCATCTCTGAATGCCTGATCGGCGGAAAATTCAGCGGCGAAAATAACTTTACGGTCTATAAAGCTCATCGCCAGACAGCTCAAAACTGCTGTAATTACCACAATTGAAAGGTCCATCACTAATTCACGACGGTTCTTTCCTGGCTCTCGCGCGGGACTGCGAGCAACGGCTGTCTCATTTTTTACAGACAGGTTCTCTTTAATCTTCTTCAAATCAGTAATCAATCGATCGAGTCCCTGGTATCGATCCTGAACATTTACTTCCAGCATTTTGACAATTACCGCTTCCAGTGCTGATGGAAACTCACTGCCCAGTGACGCTTCCTTCAACGTCGGAGGCTTATCGGTAATGCGCATGAGCATTGTAGTCATGGCGTTCTCACCAATAAATGGCGGCGTGCCGGTCAGACACTCGAATAGTACACAGCCAAGGGAGTAAATATCCGTTCTCAGATCAACAGGCGTACCCTGACACTGCTCAGGGCTCATATAAATTGGGCTTCCGAAGATTTCACCAGTTTTGGTCAATTCCTGAATTTCGCCTTGATCAGACTGCGATAACTTTGCTATTCCAAAATCCAAAATCTTGACGGTTCCCTTCCCAGGCAACTGGTTCGGATTTAAAATCATGATGTTGCTGGGTTTGATATCGCGATGCACTACTCCCTGCAAATGCGCATAATGAAGCCCTTCACAAAGTTGAAGTGCCAGAGGGATTACATAGTTTAACGACAGGCTGCCGGATTTTTTTAGCAGCTGTGCTAACGTGTATCCTTCTACAAGATCCATTACTAAAAATGGCTGATCGTCTCCATGAATGCCGAAATCGTGCACCTCTATCAGGCTCGGGTGCTTCAGTTGGGCGGTTGTACGTGCCTCCTGCTGGAAGCGCCGCACCGCGGAATCTGTGTGATGTTGTTTGGCAAGAAGCTTTAATGCAAACTCTTTGCCCAGAAAAATTTGCTCTACCTGATAGACATCGCTCATGCCACCACTACCGATGCATGCGAGCACCTTGTAATTCGTGGCAATAATGGTGCCAGGCGACAACTTAATGTCGACGGTATTACCATCAGATTTTGGTGGCTGCTTGTTTCGATCATGATTCATTTAACTGACGGCTCTTCGTGATCGGATTTTCCTGACCGCTTGGATTGATCATGTGACAGCGACTCTGAGGAATCAAAAAATAAGGCTTGCGTGTCGGAGAACTTCTGACGCTGTTTTGCGTCTTGCTCCTGCAATCTCGGTTCTCTTATATCAACCGCAAAGGGTAATTGATGCAGTTTAGCAACATCGGTCTTCGACCATCCGACCGTGGTGAGCGTCAAGTTGACTAATTTTTGCCTTTTAAGAAGGGGTATCGAGCGGGGACTTATACTGCACTCCTTCAATTCAAGCGCATCCATCTTTTTCGAATTAAGGAGCTTCGCAAGACAATCGTCATTGAATTCAGGCGAGTGGAGCACAGCCAGACTGGATAAATGAGGAATTTTGATGAGCAATTCGACGTCACTGAGATTTAAACCTCTTGCGTTGGTCTTCTGCTCATTTATCTCTGGACCAGTATATTTCAAGAAATTGAGTCTGGAGTTTTCTGCCAATGCCGCAAGCGTTTTCTTGGGCTCTTTGACCGGACCAAAGTTGAACAGCAAAAGTTCTCGGAAACGTTTGACGCGTAATAACTCAGACAGCGGTACGTGTGTATCTGTGACATCGAGTCGACTTAGATAGGGTGCATCATAAATCGGTTCGAGGTTGCTAATCGGGGCACCGGCAATACAAAGATGTTCAATGTGCTTGATTGGTGTAAACATTTTCAGTGTCTGGTTGTCGATACCGACCTGTGCAGAACCAAAACCCAGCTGACCAAACTTAACTTCAGACAAATTCTCCAAAAAACTGGGGTCCGTCGCAGCTTCTTCGTTCAATTTAAACGAGACTAAAGTTCCTTGTGGAATACGAAAAACTCCTTTAGCAGGACGCTCGGCGGCACTACCGATACTAATCAATCCTGACGCGGCAGGAAAATGCAAGAACTCTTCCGCACCATGCTCAGTATCAACTACTTGCCGCCAGGGATGCTGCAGTCGGGTTTCAAAATGAGGCATTTCACCCGGCAACAGATTTGCATCACTTTTGATTGATAGTGGCTTTTCCACATCTGCTAACAATGCAGGTACAACGAACTGCTTGTCGAAAAAATATGTGCCCGTGCAACAAATGAAGGCCGTCACTAGCACAAGTAAAATCTGTTTTGTATAGGCGATTTTCGGTTTGCGTCCCTTTACTTGGCGCGGCAAAACGGCATCTGGGTCACCGATGCGCATGAGACTCTGAATCACCGAACCAAAGTCTCGAAATCGTTCATCTGGTTCAACGGAAAGCATCTTCTGGACAATGAGTTCAAGCGCCGGTGGAAAGTCCAACCCCAGCGAGCCATCTTTCAGTGAGGCTGCACGATCTGTAAGTCGCTTTACCATCGTCGACATGGCGGTGTCACCGACGAATGGCGGCAGCCCTGTAAGACACTCATAAACGACACAACCAAGAGAGTAAATGTCAGTTCGTTGGTCGACGACCGTACCGCGACACTGCTCCGGGCTCATGTAAAGCGGACTACCGAATATCTCCCCAGTCCTCGTCAGTGCTTGAATCTCGCCACCTTCGGACTGCATAAGTTTTGCGATGCCAAAATCGACGATCTTGACAGTACCTTCACCCGGTAACTTGTTAGGATTCAGTACAATTATGTTGCTGGGTTTGATATCGCGATGGACGATACCCTGTTCGTGCGCATACATAAGACCAAAGCCTACTTGTATTGCAAGCGCAACTACGTAGTCGACCGGCAAAACCCGCTTCTCTTTAATGATTTGATCGAGCGGCACACCGGTTACGTAGTCCATCACAAGAAAGGGCTGACCGTCGTCATTAATTCCGAAATCATGAACTTCAACGAGATTGGGATGTCGCAGTGTAGCAGCCATTTTCGCCTCTAGCTGAAATCGCCGAACTGCAACGTCGGTTTGTCTGCTAACGTCCAGCAGCTTCAAGGCAAACTTCTTCTTCAAGTCGATTTGTTCGACAAGATAAACAATGCCCATGCCACCACTGCCAAGAATCGAAAGTACTTTGTACTTTCTGGCGATCAAGGTGCCCGGCGACAGCTCTTTTACTTCGCCCTGGGTCAGCGTGCGTGTTGTGGGATCTTGTTCTGACATCTACTCGAACTGAGCTGTTGTCTGTACTTTATTCCACGCCAATGAGAAAAGGCGCCTGTCGGCGCCCATCTCTCAGACCTCTAGTCAAAAGTTTAAGAGCATTCGAATCCATATTTCAGGTTACATCTGGTTGAGAGATTAAATCGCTTATGCTCTTCGCAAAAGATGACGGGAGCTTAGAGCTTTTGGTTCCTAATTCTTTCGACCGACTCCGAGGCTTCGACTCGATTGGGTTTTGGAGGTATTGCTGGGCCAAATTCCTCCCAAATAGCGGCCGCCATCTCCGGATTCTTTTGTTTGCGCAGAAAAGCTGCATACGCCCGGGCTACTTGACGCTTGAAGCCCAGATCATGCAAATCAGGGTTGCTGGTAAATTGATAGATGGCAAACTGGTAACGCTCCGCCGCGCGGATGTTAAACCCTGTCGCTTCAGCCCGCTGAGCCTCAATAAACGCATCTAGAGCCTCACGATTTGATTGTTTCAGCTGACTATCCGATGGCTTATGAGTCTCCAGATTGTCGACAAAGGCTGTGGGTGTAATTGCATTGGCAAGATTGGATTTCGGGATTGGCTTGGACGCGGCTTTTCTTGCTGATGTGCTCTGGTCTGGAATGACTTGTTTTGGCCAGACGTTCGGTTTAAACCAAGCACCGCCAGCACTAGGTCGCCTTTCCTCCGATTCGGACGGAGCGCTCGATTCTGTTGACTCCTTATAAGATAAATCGCTAGCCTTCGCTGGAATAATGTGTAAGAAAGCCAACAAAGCCGCAGCTGTTGCTCGCATTTTGCGCTTGCAAGCATCGACAAGGCGCCTACCAACCGGGCAATCTCTGGTAATGATGGTTCCATCTTGCCTGCGATAAAGTCGAATGCACAGTTGCTCATCGCTGTTTTGAAAAAGCTCTTTTACTTCCTTTCTGGTCATGTCGGAAAGGTTGTAGACATTAAGCCTGCAAAGCGTGCAGTGCCTGATTCTTTCATCACCTTCGATGCTTTCCATGCCTTCCCAACTGATTGGACAAGGGGCTGCTACGGCAACATCATCTATGTTGAACTTTGGTCGACGAAACATGACCATGCCCTCGAAATAGCCTGTAAAGCCCATCATAGAGATGAAGTCAGTTCGTGGAAAGTTGTAAATCGGCTGATAATGGGGAGATCCCCTACTGACTTTCCCTGGGGCGCCGTCGAAGCCCAAATATTTAACACAGGAATGTCCTACAAATCCGACAAGCGTCTAGAATAGGTATGGGCGCTCGCTTACTTTCTAGCAGGCAGCGTGGAGGTATTCCCGGCGAAACGTGAGCAGGCTTGCGTTGCGGCAGGTTTACTTTTGAACCACTTACCAGAGATCACACGGAGCAGCAAAATTGACCTTCTCTGACAACAGAAAGGAATCACTGGGAGATCGGATGCGGCGCAGATCCTTTACAGCGCCTGGAATGCCACCGCCAGTCCAACCTGCTCCAACCGAAACCGCGCCCATGATTTCTGAAGCGATGATGGCGCTGTCAGGGGATCTAAGTGAAAAGCCTATTCAATGGCTTCTCATGGCTGCCCAGCATTATGAAGTAACCGGCAGGCTCCAACTTGGTCTTGCGGCCTGTCCGGTGAACATTCAGTTTGGCTTAGGACGACCACTGCACGCCCAGTCGCCTTTCTGCGTCGGTTCAGAGGCTATTCTCGACCTATTTATCTGGAAAGACGGCAGAATCCAATTCGAGACGGGCAAGCACCCTGAACACGTTTCAGTACATGAGTCGGTCGAGGAATTAATACAACGCGGTGAGGCTTACGCCGAAAGCCAGGTCTTCCTGGAGCAGCACGCAATCAACGAGCTTTCGTTTTTAATGCGACCGCCGACGCGAGTTAGCACCGAAGATATTGAGAAGCGCCTTAAGGATGGGCAGCCCATAGACACCAACATCCAGATGGAGTTTTATTCGAACATCTACGGCACGCGCAACATCAAAGACACAGCCGAAAAGCTCAGTTTGCAGCCGAGCCGCTGGACTTCGATAGCGGCGAACCTCTTGCAACTGGGAATCTTGTTTACACCAGACGGAAGAAGCATCGCGACGATTGCGGATAAGCGGGTGACTGAGCCTAAACCAACGGCCGAATTCGAAGCTCTAAAACTACCAACCGCCGATTCGCCGCCCCAACCGGTAGCACAAGCTGCTGCTGGAGGAGCATTGTCCAGTCTGTGGCAGACGAAGGCAACGGTGCATACCCCGCCAGTACAGGCACCACCGCTCGCTTCAGAAGTAACCATGACTCCAGCCACCATGGCACAGTCTGGAATCGCCAATCACATCGTCACCCTTGACCAGACAGACTATAACCGCGTTCTGGGCTTGCTCAGTTCGCCTGACGACGGCATCTATACATTCGAAGCCCTGCAATTTTTCCTGGCCAAAGAATTTGCCAGAGCTTGCCGCTTCAAGACTAGTTTGACTCTGGTTCTTTACACGATAACTTGCAGAGAACCAGCGGTACCACCGGCGATATCACAACTGGTCACTACGACTGTCAGTCGCATCAAACGAGATGTAGATGTGTTCGGACACTTCGGCACCCGAGCCTATGCTTTGCTGCTGCCTAATATCGAAAGCAATCAGGCTTGTTTACTGGTCGACCGAATCAGCAAAGACCTTTTGGAAGTCAATCCAACGCTAAAGGATAGCGGAGTCGCGCTCCATTTTGGACTCGCTTCAGTTCCAGGTGACACAAGTGAGATCAACGGGCTTGTGAAAGCTGCTCAGGTTTCCATGTTCCATGCTACGAGCAACAGACTTTTGCGAACACAGGCACAACAGCTTCGCCAATAAGCATCTCGAGATCTTAAAGCTTCGCCAGGAGACACATCTCTACCGCCTGATTCTGTTCAAATTGACCACAGTATCTGGCAGACTGTCTTCAAAAGCTTTTGCTTGCTCCGTGCTGATATTAGAGCAGTCGCGAAAGTCGACCAGGCGCAAATTCTTTAGCCCACGCAGAACCTCAAATGATTTCGGCGTCAGACCACAATCATTGAAGTTGATGAACACTAAATTCTTCAGACGCGACAGATGCTCTACGCCCTTATCGGAAATGTGACAGCTTGCTAAATCCAAACTCCGCAGTTTCGGATTTAGATAAGCGAGATCGTCATCGCGCAAACTTGATCCTGAAGCATCGAGAACGACTAGATGTGGCATTTCTTGCAGCTCTTTCAAAACGCCGATCGGTACACGACAGTTGTTGATGCCGACATATCGCAACTGCAATTTACCAAAGCCTCTAAACGTAGAATTGTTGGAAGAAGAACCTGAGAGATCAAGCTCACGCTCGTCCCTGGAATGATGAAACCGAACCACCGTGTTCGGCAAGGCGGTTGCTAGTTCATCAACATCTTTTTTCCGTATCCCGGCATTATTTTGAAGGTCCACATAATACAGATTCGGCAGCATTTTCAAATACTTCAGTGACGCTGCAGTAATCTGATTGTCCTGCAATTCGAGTCTGGCAAGACTTTTGACATTTGAAATCAGTTGAACGCAGCGATCATCAAGATGACAAGACTTCAGAGTCAAACCGACCAAATCATGATTCAGTTCTCTTAAATCGTCGGGTGAAAGTTCGAGTGATTCGGCATGCAGAAAACGCAAAGTCGGAATCTTTTGTAACGCCAGGAAAGCCTTACGGGTCAGTCTGGGACAGTTTCTTATATCAACTGACTTAAGCGGCAGATCCGATAAGGCGATTATGTCACTGTCAGTTATGTTGGTATTTGAAACCGACAGAAACTCTAATTTACTCAATGTAGAAATCTTGCGGAAGTTACCGATACACCCGTCCGCCCGCAAACCGTAACCCGTGCAGAACTTCATCACTGAGTCGAGTTTTGTACTTCCCGTCAGCTCGCCCTTACTTAAAACCGGAGGATTGATGGCAAAATTGTTAGCACCAGCTGCAGTGCCGGCGGAAGAAGGTTCAGCCAAGCTGGTTCGTATCGCCCCAACTTGTTGCTGCATGCTGGCTAAACAACCAAGTGTCATAGCATACAATGCAACTGCCGCAGCTGCACACAGAGCGAACGACGTAAGAACTATCTGATCGCGTTTCTTGTTGGTAAGAATTGTCCTCTCTAATGCGACCGTGTCAATCCGCTGCATCTCTGAAAGACTTGCTGCAGATTCATGCCGGAGAATCCTGTATCGATGGGGAATTTTACGAGATGGTATCTCTAGGGCTACAGGTCGGCGCCGCTGCACTGACAACAGTGCCTCATTCAATTCCTGTGCGTCAGGGTATCGTTCACTCCGCTTTTTGGACAGCGCCTTGCGAAAGAAGACTTCAATCTCGGAGGGTTGCCTGGTGTCAGTTGCAGCAGCAAGACTTGAGGGACTAGCATGCCTTTGCAGAGCCAATTCATTCACAGTAGCACTTGCCTGAGGAGGCAATCCGGTTATGCACTCATACAGAATGAGCGCCAGCGCATAAGTGTCGCTTTCTGCGCATGCAGCTTCGCCCCGCAACTGCTCCAGACTCATATAGAGTGGAACTCCGACTCCTCCTGCAGGGGGCTTATTCCCCAGGGAAGCAATGTAACCGATGCCCAGATCACTGAGAATAACTCGATCGTCGTCGATCCAGATGCATCGTGGAGTCAGACAGCCATGAAAGAGTCCTTTCTTGTGCATAGCATCCAGAGTTTGAGAGGCAGAAATTCCCAGACGCAGACACTCTTCGATGCTAACAATCTTGCGGTGTTGCAAAATGTGAGAGAGTTGATCTCCGGATGATCTAGCAAACACAAGATAAGGTTCGTCATAACTTGTAGAACCGTAGCTAATGACGGGCTGGGTGCTCTCTGGCGCTGTTTGTTGCAGACCTTCAATGTAGGCTGCGATTGATGAGTGGACTGATTCTGCCTGATAGAAGCTCTCCTCAAAAATGTGCACTTCGCAGAATTGCTGATCCGCATTCAGTCCCTGGTAAATCGAGCGAACGTTATCGTGGCGAAGAACCTTTTCAAGCCTTATATCCCCGCACTGCGTGCCCAATCTTTCGAGATAGCGAGTATCGTTATCCAGCATCGTCATCCATCTCTGAATCATCGCTCGACGCAGATGGTATTTCAAACCAGAAAATGCTGCCACTGCCTGCATTTGACTCGACACCAATAGCGCCACCATGGCGTTCTACGATTGCTTTGCATATCGACAAACCCAGTCCGGAGCCGCCTAACTTCGAGTCATCGCTGGCCTGCACTTGCTGAAATCTATCGAAGATTTTGGATTCCATTCCCTGGGGCACACCACGACCATGATCAGCAACTGCAAAGCGCACGGCCGTTTCGTTTTCCTTGACCGAGACGTCGATTCGCTCTTTCTCGGGTGAGAACTTAATGGCGTTGGAGATTAGATTGACCATAACCTGAATCAGTCTCTCCGAGTCGCCATAGAAGTAGGGATTAGAATGTTCTGCAATATGCAGTTCGATCTGCTTCTTTGACGCCAATCCCTGCATGAGATGAACGGCTGGATTGATTATGGCTTCGGCATTTATGCCAATTAAATCGAGGTCGATTTCTCCCGACTCAAGCTTTTCCATACTCAGCAAACCATTTACCAGCCCGATCAGACGATCGATGCTCTCTGTCGCCATGCCTATTCGCTCGCTTGCGGTATCTGGCAGCTGCCCGTATATACCCCGAACGGCATTTTGCATTATCAGTTGAATTGAGCTCAAAGGTGCACGCAGATCGTGGCTGACCATGGCTACAAAATCTCGTTTCAGACGCTCCACTTGCTTGCGTTGACTGATGTCGTGAATGACACAAAACAACGCTCTATCCTCAGCAGACCAGCGAGCCGACCAGGCGCATTCGATTAATGCGCCGTCCTTCTTACGCATAGTGTTTTCGATCTCAACCGGCTCATCTTGATCTGCTGCACGAACAAGCGCAGACAAGGTAGCTTCCTTCTCCTCATCCTTCATGATGTCGAGAAATCTTCTGCCGACGATCAGATCGGGGGTAAGTCCAAACACCGCTGTCACTGCTGGATTTATGTCGATACAGATGCCGGTCTTGTCTAAACTGAGAATTACATCGACAGCATTTGTTATCAACGCTTGCTCACGTCTTATTGTTTCAGACAAGATCTCTGCCATCTCATGAAAGGATCTGTCTAACTGACCCAGCTCATCGTGCGCATCTTCCAGCGGTGCTTGCAGTGGGACTCCGGCGCTCAGTCTGACTGAATTGGCGCGCACTCTGTCCACTTTCCGAGCGATTCCCCGAGTAAAGGCCAACATCAAAAGAATTGCAATTATAACGTTTGCGAAAACTCCTGCTCCGAGAAAGTAGAGAACGGTTTCATAAGATTGGCTCTCGGCCTTGACCTCAGACTGCTGCTCTCGCTCGAATGATTCAAGCAATCCATTCACCTGACGTGTTTTAGTGAGCAAAATATCCTTCAAGACCATTGCATAGTAGTCTCGCTGTGGCGTGTGCGATATGGCGGCTTTACGAAACCGCTCAATCACCTGCAGCCCTTCCACGAGAGTGTCGGAAAGCTCTTTCATCTCACGCTCGTGGGCACTGCCTCTGGTGAGTTCGACGAGAGATGCCATCTGTACAGGAATTTTTTCAAGATATTGCTTATACGAGCGCTGAAATTCGTCGGAGTCGGGCGCATCTGGTGACATCACTTGCTGAGTGAGACCGATCGATGCGTTGTCTACCGATCCGGAAAGCTTGTTCAACTGCGAAATTACTTCGCGAACCGTTCTCTCATGCTGTACTTGCTCGTGCGAATGGCGCAAAAGCATAGCAAGAGACAGAACAAACGCCAGCTGGAGGAGCAAAGTGATTGAGACAAACGCGATACCCTTTTCGAAGAGACTGAGCTTGATCAATAGTCATCCTCATGATTACTTGTCATGCGCAGCCACTGCTCCAAAGGATCCAGAATTCAAGATTTTGACAGGGCGGTAGCAGTCGCGCAATCACCTATTTATTTGCATCATCGACTACGTATCCGACTTTATGCACAGTCCGAAAAATTGACGGTTGCCCTTCTAGATCCAATTTCTTGCGCAAATTTTTGATGTGAGAGCGAATCATTTCTGCCGAAGTATCTTCGTCAGCCGGCCAGACACGCGCAATCAACGTAGTGGCGTTGAACACTCTGCCCTTGTTTCGCATCATAAATTCGAGCAACGAAAATTCTTTTGGAGTGAGATGAATTTCTTTGCCGTCTTGCATTACTTTCCTGGCTTCGAAATCCAAAACAATATTGCCTACCTGCACCTGACTGTTTGTGAAACCTTCAGCGTTTCGCCTCAAGAGGGCGCGAATGCGAGCAACCAATTCACGCCAATCGAAGGGCTTGGCAAGGTAGTCGTCGGCGCCGGCATCAAGCCCATCAATCTTCTGATTGACATCGCTCTGCCCTGTCAGCATTAAAATGGCACACTTCTTGCCTGCCCTGCGCGCCTGACGGCAGACATCTTTGCCATTCATTCCTGGCAACATCACATCCAGGACAAGCACGTCATAGTCGTAGGTTTCAATCAATTCCAGAGCTGATTCGCCGTCAAAGACGGCCTCGACAGTATGCCTTTCAGAACGCAGCACGTCGGCCACTGATGCATTCAGCGATATATCATCTTCGCAAATCAGTATCTTAGCCATGTCCGACTCACCAGGTTACACCAAATATGGTACCAAAAGAAAACGCCCGCGCATCGCGCTGGCGTAATCAAAACTGACAACTAGCTGGAGCGATTGAGATCAGGCGATTCGAGAAGCCTTTTTCTTCAACTCTTGAACGAGATCTTCCTGACCGAGAACATAGCCGCGGCGTGCCTGGTCATCGGCATAAGCAATAATCGCTTCAGTGACATTGTTGAGCATAGACATTGGAACGAATTCGCTAACTTGATTGAGCAGTCTTTCAACAGTCACCCACTCTTCCGTGTTCAACGGAATAGCATCATCAAGTCGGGCGATAATGGTGTAGTTGCGGAGCTTGTCAGTCTTAGTATTCATAATCTAGTCCTTCAATACAGTTGTTTGCTCACAGCTAGTGAACGGTCGGATAGGAAATTCAGCCCTTATCGGAACCGCTCCCTTGAAAACCAAACCAGTTGTCGTTTTTAATCGCCCTGGTGGAGTTCAAATCTCTCTGAGATATTTATGCCCGCTTCAAACACTTCTAACCGCAAACTTAGTTGCCAAGCGGCAATTTCGTTATTTGAAATACTTTTCTCGATAGAGATTTTTGACGAAAGCCTCAGCTTCTGACACATTGCGGACTTCCTTAAATTCCTGGGCTTCGTCGAGAGCGGAGAGAATTTCTCCAATTATTGGTCCTGCGGGGATTGACAAGAGTTTCATAAGTCGATTTCCGTCAATAAGTCTCGTACGTTGCCGGTCCTCATTTAGGTATACGGAATAATTCTCTAAAAGTTCAATCCAGTTTTTTTCCAGGGCGATCCGATTCTCTTCCAACAATCCCGGACCACATGTCGCACCAAAATCTGCGAAAGCGAGCAGCATCAATTCAGGCACATCTTCGCCGACAGAGCGATAAAAGCGCCGCACCGCTTTTTCAGTAGGCGGTCCTTGATGGAAAAGCGCACCAGGACGCAGATGCCATTTGACGAGCTTGGTGATAAACCTTTCCACCGGTCTTGACCATTTCATGCGATCGGCCACTACCTCGCACATCTCTGCACCAAGCGAATCATGCGCATAGAAGGTGTGACGCCCATCTTCGTTGATAGCCCACGTGGCCGGCTTGCCGATGTCATGAAGTATGCAAGCAACTTTGGTGGCAGAGAGCCTGCTCACACCATAAGACAACTCTTTGCTTGCGCCTGCCAGAACCCAGTCAGGAACAAGCTTTAATCGCTTCTCTAATTGCGGAATCGTTTCCAGCGAGTGCTCGAACAATCCCAGATGATGGAATGAATTAGTGGTGACTTTCCGAGTTTCGATCAACTCAGGAAAAATGATCTCGAGAATCCCGGCGGCTCCCATACTCATTACAATCTCTGATGCAGAGTGCGATAGCGCCGTGAACAATTCCAAATTTATGCGTTCTGCCGCAACTGATTTCAAACCATTGGCATGTTTATTCACCCAGGCAAAAGTCTCTGGTTCGATTTTTGCGCCGAGACTGGCGGCAAATCGATAGGCCCTCAAAACCCGCAGCGGGTCTTCGACAAACGTGTTTTCGGAAATGGCTCGAATCGTCAAACTCTTGAGATCTTCGATACCACCCACGAGGTCAGTCACTGTATTTGGTTCACGTGAATTCCAGACGAGGGCATTTATCGTGAAATCGCGGCGAAGCACATCAGTTTCGATCGAGCCGCCAACGCAACCAGCAAAATCCATTGACACAGCTTCATCGGTCAAGACTACGCGAGCAGTATCACTCGACTCGTCAAGCGGAACAAAATGCCCATGCAATTCATCAGCTACACGTTTGGCAAAATCAAAAGCCGATCCATCTGCCACCGCATAATCAATATCTTTCGGCTTCGAATGGGCATTGAACCTTCCTAAAAGGGCATCGCGAAGGTAGCCGCCAACTATATATAGGTTGACGCCACAAGTTTCACTCAACGCTAGTACACGCTGATTAACAGTGTGATCTAATGGATTCGTGCCTTTTGGGAGTACTGCCAGCATGCCGACTCACTTAGAAGTCAGAGCTTTCTCAGGCCGCTTGTGACTGCAGCTTCTCAGCCTCTTCCTTCGAAATTTGCAAATGACCAGCTACATAAACAATGCCACCAAAGAGGCTCGTTAACGTAGTCAGACCAAGCCACATGATCGCATATGTGAGTGCGTGTGAGTTGTCGATACCCACCATTGTGAGGAAATAGGTGTAAGCCCATTCTCTGATGCCAATTCCGTTAAAGCTCGGTGTGACAAAGCCCAGCACAGCCACAGACGGATAGAAGACGAAGTAGTACCAGAGAGGGATTGTCGTGAGTCCCAACGCATATCCCATCAATATGTGAACGGTTACGACTACAACCTGCATCAATACTGAAAGTGCGAGCGAAACTCCGATCAAATTCTTGTCTTGCCAATAGACTTTTGCGCTGGAGTCGTTGAACTTTTTGGTGATGAAATTCTGGGGTCCAAGAATTTTCTGCGTCAATTTCGGCATAAACGGCAAAACGCCGAAAATTCCAATCGTACCAAGGAAAATTGGTGCCTTTAGAGCCCAGGCCATCTGACTTCCACCAGGACCAAGGAGTATTCCGAGGCTGGCAAACAAGAAGAGTACTGCTATCCCGACAGCGCGGTCAGCCAGGACCGAGTAGGCGGCTCCGCCGTAACGCCCTGTGCCCTTGGACAGATAGTAACAGCGGCTGAAATCTCCGCCGACAGTGGACGGCAGAAACAAGTTGAAGAACAGCCCGACAAAGCAGAACTGCACCAGTTTGAAGAATGGCTTACGGAGACCGACCGCATTAGCCAGCAATTGCCAGCGATATGCGTTGAGCAGGGTGCTCGAAAAATACATGATTACGGCGCCGCCAAGAAACCATAGATTGGCATGCATGGCGATTTCGAAACTTTTTGACAGGTCGATTTTGCCGAACAGAAAGAGGCTTGCGATCATGACGACACTAACGCCAATCTTCAACCGCATTTTCGTCCGGCTGGAAATATGAGGAATGTTAAAACGACGCGGCGCAGGAGACGCCTGGTACTGCTGTTCAAGCCGCTCCGCCAAATCCGGCTCAATGTCCAGAACTGGAGCCGAACTTGTTCGATTGGATACCATCGACAGTGAAGACCTCAGTGACAATCAGTAGTCATGTTATTGGACCGAGCGCCTCATTAAAACCCCAAATAATTAACTTCGGGGTCCAGACCCTTTCGGCCGCCTATTTCTCGACGCCGGCTCGAAAAAAACGGTAGAATTAAATATTCTGAAGTTATTAAGGGTCAGAATGACGTCGATCACCGGGGATATTTGGCGAGCTCTCGACGTCTTCATGTAACAGGTTAGAGCTGCCAGTGCGCATACTCGGCGCAATGATCTAAGATTTGAATAGAAGACAAGAAAGAGGTAGGCATTTTGTTGGAACGCAAAAGAGTAGCGAGAATCGGTATTCCGCTCCTGTCCTGCATGCTGTTTTTTGGGCTGCAGAGCTTGATGGTCAAAGGGGAGAAGAGCCCAAATCAGCCGCAGGTGATGAACCTGGATGGCGTTGTGCTAGCTCAGTCGACCCGTTCTACGGTCGTGCCTCAAGTGCTTTACCAGAAAGCCTGGAAACTCATTAAAGACTCCTATTACGACCAGAAATTCGGCGAAAAGAACAACAAAGACGGCGCTCAGGACTGGAACCGCTGGGAGCACCACTATGACGGCAAGCTGAAAACGTCAGACGATGCGCACAAGGCCATCGAAACAATGCTCGCCAGCCTTGGGGACCCATACACCCGGTTTCTCGACCGCGACGCCTTCGACGACGAGAAGTCGCAAATCGACGCCCACCTCTTCGGTGTCGGTATGCAGCTGGGCATGAACAAAGAGCACAAGGTTGTAGTAATCGCGCCTATCGAGGACACACCTGCCTTCAGAGCCGGGGTGCAACCGGGTGACGAAATTACCGAAGTCGACAAAAAGCCTGTTAAAGGTCAATCGCTCGACACCGTCGTTAAGCAGATACGTGGACCGATCAAGACAAAGGTCAACATTACGTTGATGCGCAAGGCTGAGAAGAAGTCTGTAATTCTCGAACGAGCAGAAATTCCAATTCGTGCTGTCGCAACCAGTGAGTTGCTGCCTGGAAACATCGGCTATATCAGATTGGACAGCTTCATATCATCCAAGGCAAACGCCGAGATGAAGTCCGCATTGAAGAAACTGTCGGGAGCAGACGGCATTATTCTCGACCTGAGAAACAATCCGGGCGGACTTCTCGCCAACGCCATCGAAATTGCCAACATGTTCCTCGACAAGGGCATCATCGTTAGCACTATCGATGCTGATGGCTACAAGACTTCGCAGATGTCTTCCAGCAGCCCGATTACGCACCAGCCAATGATCGTCTTGATCAATGGTGGCAGCGCCAGTGCCAGTGAAATTCTCAGTGGTGCATTGCGCGACAACGGACGAGCCAAGCTCGTTGGTCAAAAATCATTCGGAAAGGGTCTGGTTCAAGCGATCAACAAACTCGAAGATGGCTCAGGCATCAACGTGACGATTGCTCGATACCTGACTCCAAACGACACTGATATCCACAAGCAAGGTATCACTCCGGACTATCTGGTAAAACTTGAAGACAAGGACTACACCACAGGTAGAGGTCCATGGTGGATCGACTTGAGTTACTCCAACTTCAAGAAAGCACCTACTGATAATAAGGACATTCAGTTGAACAAGGCAGTCGAAGTAATAAAAGACACGATTGCTAAAACTTCAGGGAAACAGACAGCCCAGGCTGGCGAAACCGCGAAGAACTGAAGACCGCACAAGCAAACAGGAAGCGATGAGGGGTGGCGAAAGCCACCCTTCGTTTATTGCATTGTCAGAACGATCGACTTCAGCCTTGCGATGTCAGAACGGCTGTCTGTTCCAATCAAATGAAGCAAGTGATAGTGAATATTCGGCAGGGAAGGAATTGGTCGTGTCACCAGTGTTCGTGGAATAGTGCATGACGAATGAACCACAGCCAGCCCAAGTTTCAATTGCACAAATCGAAGCATGAGCTCCCAGCCCTGTGCTTCAACAGCCACTTCCCATTCCACTCCAGCCGATTGCAGCGCCATCGAAAGCATCTGGCGATGAGGACGATTTGATGGCGGCACAATAAGCTTTTCGCCAGACAGATCAGCGAGTTTAATCGATTTTTTCTTAGCCAGGTAATGATCGCGAGGCATCACCAGAACCTGAGTAACCTTCTTGAGAGGCACAGCAGTGAAGCCATGCGGTGTGGTTTCTAACGGTGCAACGCCCAGATCTGCTCGACCTGAGCCGATCGCTTCGATTATTCCCTCCCGGTCTGCCGTCAACAGTTTGAGCCGGTCCCGTCCTCTACGCGTGAATTCTTGAATCGCATCAGCTAGCAAGTATTGATAGGTCCCCTCCCCGGCAGCAAGAACAATAGGTCGCATCACTTTCTCGCCGCTCAATTCCTGCATGAAGACATCCAGGCGGTCCTCGATTTCTCGACCGAAGCGGGCCACCTTTTTGCCATGCTCGGTCAGTTCGAGACCTCGACCGGAACGAATGTAGAGAGGTACACCCAATGTTTCACCCAGCTCACTTATTTTGACGTGCAGGGCCGGCTGTGAGATGTGCAGCGCTTCCGCAGCATGCGTGAAATTCAATTTGTCGGCGAAGACGGCAAACGAACGCAAGGAGTCCAGAGTTGGTGTTTTAGTCATAACCTGAAAATATAGCTTATCTAAATCAAATAGTTCCGTCTTATAGCTTTGTGCCCTATTGTGAGATCAACAAATCAATTTAAAACACAGTCAGGAAGCTGGCTAAGGAGGAACTATGGTTAACCGCAAATTCGGAGTGGATATAGGAGGTGTCCTGATTGGTCGAGAAAACGATGGAACTGATACATCGTTTTTCGGGCCGAACTATTTGCTCACAACTCAAGTGCCGCAAGCTTTCGAATCGATCAAGAAACTGAGAGAGGCTGACTTTGATGTCTATCTGGTGTCAAAATGTGGTGCCTCGACGGAGAAGAAAACTCTGGATTGGCTCGAACATCACAATTTCTACGACCTGACTAATGTCGATAGAAATCGCGTTCGGTTTTGCCGTCAGAGAGCAGAAAAAGCTGGTATATGCGATGAGATAGGGGTGACCCACTTCATCGACGACCGATTGGAAGTGCTTTCATACCTGGTTAATGTTGAGCATCTTTTCCTGATCAATGCTGATGCGAAAGAGGTGCGCCGGTATCAACATTTCCTGCCTAAAGTGAATATGGTAAGAACATGGCCGGAGGTCCTAGATCTCGCGCTTGCCGCTCTCGTAAGTTGATCGGTGCAAGAAATCAGAGCGGCAAATGAACCATCAGCTCTCTGGAAATTCTATGTACTGAACCGGTACATGGTCTGTGAGCCAGACACTGTTGTCGCTCAGGAAAAACTGATAGCCGTCAGCAGCCATCTGACGGCTATTCACATTGAGAACTAACGGTTTTCCATAGCGCTTCCCTACTTCGATAGCCGTCTCTATTCGAGCGGACAGATGCACGTGGTGTCTCTTCTGCTTTTGCAATCCGAGTTGCTTGATGGAATCCACAAAACGGGTGGCTGTGCCGTGGTAGAGAAGATCAGGGGGCTGCGCTGGTTTAAGATTTAGATCGATATCAGTAGAGTGCCCCTGGGCTGCACGAATCTTTGAGCGATCGTCGTTGAACTGAAATCTCTTTTTGTCATTGTTCTTGACGATTGAGTTGAGCCGGCTGAAGTCGAGGGGACAACCTTTTCGCGAAACGGCTTGAAGCAGCTCGTCTACCTGAGCCCAGCCATGTGCGTCCAGGTGAAGTCCGATTTCTTCTGGTTTGTGGCGCAGAACGAGCGCAAGAAACTTACTGACTCGAATGTCATCCCAGGTCATGATGGTGCTTCACAATCAACTGCCTGAAATCCACTCGTGAAGAGACTAGAGAAGTTTACCCACCGGATAAAGACCGAGCAGTCTCACATCATACTGAAACTCTTTTCGGTAGGCATAAATAAGCTTATGCTGCTCCTCATTGGCGACTTCGATATCTACGAAAAATCGATAATGCCACGGCAGTTCTGGAATCGGCCGAGACTTGCAGGTCGTCAAATTAACACCGCAACGGGCGAAATTTGTCAGCACTGCCGCGAGCGAACCCGGTTCGTTCGGCAAGGCCAGGGCTACTGAAACTTTGTAAGGCGTCGGCACATGTTTGGCGGCGTATTCAGCTTGTGTGATCAAGCCAAAACGCGTGGCATTATGGGCATAGTCTTCAATATTTGGAAGCACGACAGCCAGTCCATTAGCTTCACACGCCTTGCCGCTGGCAATAGCCGCGATCTTAGGATCTTGACGCTCTTTCACAAGTTTCGCAGATGCGCTTGTATCCCAGTGGGGAACAGGGCGCATGTTTGGATAACGTTGAAAAAGCTTACGGCATTGATCGAGCGCTGCCGGATGCGAATATACTTCTCGTATATCTTCTAATACCGCATTTGGTATTGAAATCAAATTGTGTTGAACAGGCACAAAAACTTCGGCTGTAATCACTGCTGAACGAGACCAGAGCAAATCATAGTTGGCATCAATTGAGCCCATGGAAGTGTTTTCCAGGGGAATTGCTCCATAGAAATCTTTGCTTGTATGAATTGTTTCGAAAACTTCGTCGAAGCTTCTGCATGCGACAAGAGTAGTTTCACTTTCGCCAAACAACTCCTGAGCAAAATGTTGAGCGGCGCGATGACTGAACGATCCTACGTTTCCCTGAAACGCTACACCGCGCTTAGCTTTTGCCAGAGTCGATTTGTAGTCCGACGGTTGTGCGACAGTGCCATATTGGGCGGTGCCGTACTGAACTGCGGGAGCCGGAAGTGGTTGTTGAGTCATTGTTCTTTTACTAAAGTGTAGCCGTGGTGAATATATAGATATCTCTACTTCAAGAGAATTATACGTTGACTACTACACGATCCGGTTGCCAAGAATCACATCACTTGGCTAGAGTAATTTCACTTTTCCGTAATGATTGACCAAATGGCGCTTCAGACGGAAAAAAAGTAAGTTGACAGTAGACTATTGGGTGTTTTTAAACAAAGGTACAAGTCATTTTGTTGGAATCGCTGATTGTCGAAGTGTTTCAACGACAGCTCAGCTTCTCTCGGTAGTTGGAATCCTTTGTCATATCTCCACATCAGCGGCAATGCCGTCCCAGTCAATCTCTTGCAGTTTCTTCAAAACAGTCTCGTCGATCGGGAAACAGTATTCTCCTTGAAACCAGACCACAGTTGCGTACGACAGGTCCTTTGTTTTACTCCTGGCCGGGAAGACGGATTTGAAACTGGCGATGCAGGAGACCAGAGGCAACCATTCTGCAGGCCGGGATGGACATGAGTCATTCATGTCGCCAGGCCGGCGAAGAAAGTCTCGCCTTTCGGGGGCTATCAAATAGGGGCTGCCACCATGAAAACAGTGCTGTCGAGCAGCTCTGGCAAGTGTCTCCTCGATGATTTGATCGTTCCATTCTGTGGATGGCACGCCTTCCAGCCAGCCCGAGTAAGTCATGGACTGATGAATACTGGTTAAGGTGATCGCCATGCCCGACGCTATCTGCAGCCGACAGTGCAGATGATAAGAAGCATCGTAGTTGAGATTAGTGGCTTTCTCATTTTGAGGCTGTGGATTGTCGGACACTGGAGTCGGTCTCATGCTCTGATCCCCAGTATAGAGGTGTTTTTAAACAAAGGTACAAAAGCTCTCATAAGATTTCGAGGCGGCTGTGAGGTAACCACGAACTGCGCCACGGCTCGATAGCAACATGGCGGCATTTCAACGTGCACGGAGAATTTGATTTCTCGGGCGAGCGAATGGTCGATTCGATTGGATTGGCGACTCCTTGCACCACTTGGCAAGCCGATTAGCAATCCATGCCCTGGATAGCGCGGCCATGATGCTTAAGTTGAGTGGTACTGGATATGGTGGTAGCCTGCTCCATTAACCAATCGGGTGCTCTTCTGCCCGTCAGTAACAGAACAGTGGGGTCGGTTCGATATTCAATCGCCGCTTTGAAATCATCCCAACTTACGAGACCTACCCGCGCTACGTCTAAGACTTCGTCACCGATAACGATGTCGTCCTTTCGCTTCAGGGCCTCACTGATGTAATTGAGCCCCTCCAACGCCGCTTCCCTGTCCTCTGGAAGAATGCCGTTTGGTGAGCTATACAGCCTGAAACTACCCTTAGGGCCGGTTCCGATGCGATTCACACCGGTGTAGTGAACCGTCAGCTTGCCGAAGCCATCCTCTTTCACGTTGGAAAGGATCTTTAGAGCCTTACCTTCGCTCGAATTGCCTTCCAGTTTGTCAAAGAAGACAAGTGAGACGTTTTTGCCGGTACTCAGAGCCCTCAACAACACTCCGAAGGTCGCAGTAGACTTGCCATTACCCGTTCCCAGGTACAAACGAATGCGCTCTTGCACCGGTTTATTTTCCTCGGTGCCAGCCGCAGCCGACTGTTCTTGCGTTGTCATATCGAGTCCGCCATGAGGGAGCCAACTTCAGGCTCTATCATAAACCGTCAGGACGCGATACGTATCACCTGAGTCGGGTGTCCATGCTCATCAACGCAGACAAATGTCATATCGGCCGATGTGACTGCGATACGCTCTTGACCGCGCTGTACTTCCACGTCGACATGCACGGAAATCGATGTGTTTCCGATTCTCGTAGTGTGTGTATAGAAGCTCACAACCTCACCAACAAGCACTGGAGCCTTGAAGACGACCTCCTTGATGGCAACCGTGACAATGCGCTGTCTTGTGCTCTTCTGGACCTCGGCGGCGCCGGCAAGGTCGATATAGCTCAGGATAATTCCACCAAAAATCGTACCGTGTTTATTAGTGTCGCGAGGCAGCAAAACCACGCGAATTGCAGGATCGCGCTGCAAACTTTCACTCACCTTGAACCCTCCAGGATGTCCGATGCTAATCTGGCATCTTGACTATACAAAGGTCCACCCTTGTTAAGAGAGTTGCAAGACTGAAAAATCTACAGGCGATGCCTAATGCTGCACCAAATGCCTCAAGGCTTCATCTCTGATACATCCAGGTAATCTATGTAACCGGCGCCGTCGCTATTCATGCCACCATTGCCGGTGTAGGTCTTTTTCGTCCATTTTGGACTGACTTCGAGACTGGCTCGCAGGTGCAGCTCTTTATCGGTAGGGAACACTGCTTTCTTTGCGAATGCTTCTTTGCCGTCGACATACTCGACCACGTCACCATTATGGCTGATTGCCACAGTATAAGTGTGGTACTTGCCGTCCTGAAGATCCATGTGAGCGCTACCGCCAAAGTGATCTACGGACTTGCCGCTGGCGTCCTTCTCAGGATAGTGAACTGTTATACCTGCACCACCGCCCTCAGCGGCATCGTATTCAATGGTGTCTTTTCTCTTCTGTCCTTTAGCTGGGTCAGCAGCCCAATCTTTCGTCATAATCCACAGCGCATCGAATTTGGTGCCGGCATTTTTCGGATGCATTGCACGTGTTTCGATGACCAGCCCGTTTGGATAATCTTTCAGATTGAAGGTCAAGCCTTTCTCGTGGTCAGCCTTGTCTTTACCTGTGTTAAATGAGCCCTTCGTGTAGTCGACATATTCCTTCGCTACGGGATCATAAGTCTTCTGTTTCTGAGCGAAAAGCTGCAAATGTCCTTCACCGTCCATGACTGAATTGTTATCACTGATGATTGCGTTCTCGTGAATGCTTTCGCCTCTCTGGCGTGTCAATCCGGTAGGACCTATGTGCTGGGTGTCAAAAACATCGCCGTCTGGATGCTCACCCTTACTGCCGTTGAAGTCTGTGCGATAAACTGTGCGACCTCGCTTAACTGGAGTGTCGGCATATTTCGGCGCATTGTCGGATTCGTGTTGACCGTCTGATCCGGATTTAGTACCACTATCCGCTCCGGACTTCGTGCCACTGTCTGATCCAGACTTCGTGCCACTATCCGATCCGGACTTCGTGCCACTCTCTGTTCCGGACTTCGTACCACTGTCCGATCCGGATTTGGTGCCGTTATCCGATCCGGATTTGGTTCCGCTGTCCGAACCAGACTTTGCATCACCGCCTCGTGATTCGTGACGGTCATGATCGCAATGGTGCGATCCGTGTCCATCCCAAATGTTTCCGACATTCAAACCATCACCATTTCCAGAGCCTGATTGGTTAGCCCACTCTGCGACGCTCCGATTTATCATGGCTTGCCCTAGCTGCATGACAGCCATTTGTGTCATCATCCTCATCTGCAACTTCATATCTATGTCGATTTGCCCCGCTACGGAGTGATCTTTGGAAGAGTCATAAAATTCAAGATGACATCCAAACTCTATAGGAAGAGCTGCGCCAGAATTGTTTGCAGTTCGAGAATCGGCTGGATTAGTCATGTCGACATTCCAACACTCTGACCTGGCAAAGATTTCAGTACTAAAGGCGCGAAAGCTTTCCGAATTATCCTGCATGCGAAATACAGCCATGGGGAAACTCCTTGGTCTTGAATGTTAGTAAAGGCTTGTGATTAGAGATTACAAATGCGGTGTGAGCAAGTGGTGACCACAAGCCAAAGATTCATTTGTGCGATGCGCAAGCGCGCGGTTCAGGCGCCGCGGTTCAACATCAACTGATTGAGCGCATTCTCAATATCCAATCGCACTTCTGTGGCGCTGTCATATCGCTCATCAGGATTTTTCTGCAGCAACTTATGCACAATCAATCCAAAAGGCGAGTCGTCTGTAACGTCATCGCGATGCTCCGTCAAACTCGGAACGTCTGATAGCAAGTGCTTCATCAACACTGCTTCGGCAGTTTCAGCTGTGAACGGCACGGTGCCGGCAATCATTTCATAGAGAATAATTCCGAGCGAATACAAATCGGTGCGAGCATCAATCGGCTGATCGCGCAGTTGCTCCGGTGAAATGTATTCAGGCGTACCGACCATTCTGCCGGTCTTGGTAAGCCGTTTAGCTTCCCCGGCAGCGAAATGGGAGATGCCGAAATCGACTATTTTCACCCAGTCAGGACGATCGGATTTTTCCTGTAAGAGAATGTTGTCCGGCTTCAAGTCACGGTGAATAACATTCTGAGAATGAGCTTCCTGCAGTCCTCGACAGATCTGAACGGCAATATTCGCCACCGTGGCTAGTGGCAAATCACCAGAACGAGCAATACGATCTGCCAGCGCTTCGCCCTTGATATATTCCATAACAATGTAAGGTTCATTGCCGTTAAGAAAGCCGACATCGTAGATCGACACTATGTTCGGATGATTCAACTTCGCTGTGATTTTGTACTCTCGTTCAAATCGCTCAAGGGAGTTTTTGCTGGAGAGCAGCCAACCCTGCATAACTTTGATTACTACCGGTCGCTCCATCTGCTTGTGAAAGCACTTATAGACGACGGCCATGCCGCCTTCGCCAAGAACGGATTCGACCTGGTATTTATAGTCGATAGTTTTTCCAACCAGATTCGTTTGCAAGCTCAAGTCAGGACGGTTGGCGGCGATAGCCACTTCCTCCCAGTGACGGCTGTCGCCTGAATTCGTAGAAGTCATAGTGACGGTCGCCAGACGCGCCGCGTCGACAGGGCAGAACATCGCCTGCAACGGATACGTCTTCTTGCAGGCTGGACAATATTTAGGCAGTTGAGAGCCACCAGGCAGGTCAGTGGTGCCGATATTTGGATTCAGGCGAGTGCCGTCGTAGCCACAAAATTTGGCGCCGGCAGGCAACTTACGCCCGCACTCGGTACATATCGTCATTCTGGTTGCGTCTTGGACCATGGGGTCTATAGTACCGAATCTTTTGGGGAATTGAAGAGTCTTGTAACAGACGACGCCGCTACTGGGCAGCCGGCGGGTTAGCGCCTGGTTCGTCTGTTGCCTTGGATTCCGGGTTTCCTGGTGCTATCTCTGTAGCGGGACGTTCTGTGTGAGTAACAGGTGCCGCAGTGGTTGTATTCGATGCTTCGGGTTTGGGGACCTCTTCAGGTTGCGCATTTGGGTCGCGCTGAAGCTCAACGAGTTTATCGTCACCGTAGCCTATAACGGTCGGGCGCTCGTCCTCCACCGTCACTTGCTGAAAAGCTGTACGCAAGCCATTCCCTGTGATCTTCATGTTGTAGTCACCAGCCTCGAGATTGATAAAACGCACCGCACCATTAGCGTCAGTTTCAGCCATGGTAAATGCCTTTGCATCGGAAGGCTGGTAAACAGTGACTTGAGCGAAGGGATGCTTGGTATATACAGTCAGGCTCTTTTTGGGCCACGCCCCAGAAAGATAAGTTCGTTTGACATAGTCTTGAGCCGGCCCAGTTAAAGCTACGAGTCCAAGAATTGCGCCGGCAGCAAAACCAAAAGGCAGGTAATTGACGGCCTTTTTTGTCGGACTCTTCTGAACGGCGTCTTTGAACTTCAGGGCCGCATTGGTGACTTTCGCTGGTTTCCCTGGCTGACCATTGTCTGCCAGTTCCATTTCCCAACTAAACTTATCCGCTCTGCGACCAGGTGTTTCTTCCAGCACCATTGGAGAAGCGCAGAAGATGCAGAATCGCATGTTCAGGTCATCTTGCTTACCACACGCGGGACATTTTCCACCAGTCTCTTTTTTGCTGGTGCGTACTTTGTCAGCAGAAGCGGTGAGACCTGAACCGCAATGGATGCAAAACAACATCCCCGGATCGTTTATCTCATTACAATTCTGGCAAGTCAGGAGTTTGCGTTCTTCAGTCGTCATTCAGCGATTGTACCAGCCATGAGCTGAGCTAGATCAGACCTGTCGCCTGCTCAGCCAGCTCGGCGGCTTCGAGCAGTTGAAGCGCTTCATTGATCGACTCTACACCAGAATCAGCAGAGCTGTGAGTAGCGTAAGCCGGTTGCAGGGCAAGCTGATTGAAAGCCATACCGATCTCGTCGGCTGTCGCCGCGACGAAGCCTTCGGCTCGACTGCGCTGGGTCTTGATTTTCGCTGCGATATCGACAGCCACTTTATTACTGACGATGCTTTTGACTGAGTCAACAGCTGATTGACCAGAGAAAACATGATCGACAATCTCTGCAACCTTAGCCAGTGGCAGTCCAGCAAACTTTTTTGAAAGTTGCTCCACAGTCAATTTATTGAGCATATGCTTGCGAAATTGCGGCGATTCGGGCTGCCCGCCGAAGATTTCCCCGGTCTTCCTGACCACTGAGCGAACTTCTTTAGGCGAAAGACCACTGAATCTCGGTGAAACTGTTTCGACTACATTCTCAACCCGACCGTTCCAAACTGAGGCGTCACTGATGACACGCTCTGTCTTTCTTGCACGCTCCTGTACTTCTTCAAAGCGAGCACGCACGGCCGGCTCATTGATGATGGCAATAATAATCTGCCGTTGACGCGCAGCGATGATGTTATCGCGGTTGTCGATGAACCCGGCAAGCTCGATTTCGTTGGGCAAAGTCTTAACAGTACCAGGCATAGAGGCTGCAGGCTTATTGCAGATTTCGCTCAAGGAGCGACCCAGATCAAAATCGGCACCGGGCTCGAATTTCAACGACACCTTACTATCTTTGCTCTGTTGTTCTGCAGCCGACCAGCTTGCAGAAGCGATCGTACCTACCACCGCACCGCCCTCAGTACCATCGAGAGAAACGACGAGGCTGCCATTAATAAGATATGGAGTACCTATCAGAGCCCTGCTGATCTCGACGAATCCTGCATCGTTAAGCACGCGGATGTCGATGTGTCGATCGTTGACGACGATGTCATTAGCCCCGACAAACTTGGCCATTCCTGCGATTTCACTAAAACTCTCAGAAGTGTTTATAACCAGATCCAGTTCCGGATCCAGTTCAATAATTGACTCTTCGACAATCGAGCGAGCCAGCTCACAACTGATGTCGACGCCTGCCTGCTTAGCCTTAAGCTGGGCCAGTCTTGTCACTTCAGGGCTGATTGTATTGGGCATTACCGTTCCCCTCGGGTTGATTTATTTGTCGACTTCCGTTTCCACAAATTGGTCTACGGAAGATTGCCAAAAATTAGTGGGTGTTTAAACCTAAACAAAACTTTTGCCTTAGAAGCGCCCACGACTGGGCATCACAACACAAAAAATCTTCCAGCTCAGCCCAGGTAGTAAAGGGGCGTCCACGCAGAAGTTTCTGAGCTACAGCAGACGGCACGCCGAACTTCTCAATTTCTTCGATGGCGGCCTTGTTCAGATCCGTCCGGGCGCTACCAGGACCAACCGTGCGCAGCACAGCGCCACGCTTTGTGAAACGCTCAAGCAACGTTTTATCGACCAATCTCTTCTCTAAAAGCTCGGAGAGATGCTCGAATGGGCGAGCTGAAACCAGTTTCTGAGCAACTTCTTTATCTGCACCGACTATGTCGATGATATCTCTGGTAGTGGCTGAATTCAGGTCTACTGGAACAAAAGCAGCCACAGCTCCGCGTTTCTGCAACTCTGCGAGCTTGCCTGGTTTGACTATAGCGTTTTCCACCAATTGTTGAAGCGCAATATACTGGCGCGCAGCAATCAGTCGGTCTACCTCACTTTCGGTAAACCCTAGCTGGTGTCCGAGTTCCCGCCGTGATGCGGAATTGATGTTGATTTCCGATTGCCAGCATTCCGCAACTGAGGGCAGTTTTTCGCGCACCACATTGCGAATCATGTCCAATCCCTTATCGAGAAGAACCTGACAGCGAGCTATCTTTCGTGCCTGAGTCTCACCGGGAAGCTTTAATTTCTCGCAGCATTCTCTCATCGTCATTTCCACGCCAACTGTAGAATGCTCTGTCAGTCCTAAACCGAACATGCAGTCAACTACAATAAGAGGCTCTTGTTGATAATTCTTGTTGCCCAGAAGTGACTCCAGCTGCTGTCTGAGCTGATTCAACTGAGAGACCTGTTCACCTGAAAGTATCCTGTTTTCCGGCGCATATCGAGCATCATCAGCCGTGTTCTGGCGGGGGTCGTCCTGCTCTGGGTCGAGATTCATATCCTGCAGAGTGTTATGCTCCCACTCCCATTCGTCTCGGATGTGGTCGATAACGGCATTGTGCACAGTGCGCTGCAAATATGCCGGCAAGAGAACTTTGAAACCGTCTTCACTGCGCTGAGCAATATGCTTGGCCAGGACGCCGTCCATCTTCTGGGACAGCTCGACTGCAATTGAAATTGCCTGCCCCTTTTGTAAGTCGGGCGGCACCCTGCGCTGGCTCCAAAAGCGCCGCAGGTTCTGGTTATTGGTCAGCATCTTGGACAGAACCGGCTGATAGTAATGGTCACGCAGAAGAATCATGAGCTGCTTGCGTGAGTCGCCCAGCGCCAGCGCTTTTTTGTAGATAGCCTTCGCACCGAGGCGTTCGAAAAGCTGAAAAGCAGTGATTTTGTCTGACTTATTAGCCTCGACCACACTGTCATAAATGGGGGCCCAGTCCGGAGCCAGCTGCAATATGACTTGTAATTCGGTCGTGCTTTGAAGCATTAGAGCCCTGAGGAAACCCGCCAGTACGTACCAATAATACGGTATTTGCTCTGCCGGGCGCCATCTTGCCTCAACAATGCGTACAAAAAAGTTTTGAAAGCCCTAGTGGGTCTCAGACTCAGCACGGTAATTGGCGTCGTCATGAGCAATGACCATAACATGTGCCGAAACGACCCATCCCAGCCATAGCATCATGCCAAGCATCCCTATCAGAGGGCCCAAAGGCGATTTTGGCTCTTTATGGAGCTTCTGGTCGAGCAACCACAGCCCATAGATGACGGACGCAACAGCTACACCAATCACGCCGGAACGGAAACAGGCAGCCAGATTGGAATGGGCTGCACTGCCCAGCCACTCGTAAATGACAACGAAAGGCACTGTGAAAGTTACGGGAATCCACCAGTAACGCCCTACGCGCGGCTTCTTCTCGGGCAGACCGGGTTGAACCTTCTGCTTAACCTTGTTGTCACCAGTCACCGCAAGACCTACGGCCCGCTCCGGTTCAGGTGACTCACTCGTTACATTCGGTTCGGTGCTCATCGCTGCTCCAGCCAACATTTCAATTTCTTATATTCCCTGTGGCGAATAGTTTTTGGCAGCAGCGCACTGATAACGGTAAACTAAGCAAACCAAAGAGATTATCCGTGTCCACTTCCCTCTCCCAGTATAAGCAGCATGGGCTGCCGGACAACCCGGAGCGATACGGTCCTTCGCTCGCTCACATTATTACTGTCGAAAATAATCAAGACGTCGTTCTGGGGCAGGCCTGGCTTGCCGGTCCTGGAATGCTGATTACCTGCGCGCATGTGATTGAGCGATTCATCAACACGCCCGGAGCGCTGATTGCGAAATTCCCAGCATCGGGAAATGGCTACACCATACGTGAACTTAAGGTACACCCGAAATTTTCAAGAGCGGCTGACCAGCTGGTTCGCTACGATGCGGCGCTGCTTTATGTCGAACTACGCTACCCTGAACGAGAAGCCAATCCGCTGCCAGTGCAGTTCAACAAGACCGTTTCAGCGCAACAGGAAGTGTCGGCAGTTCGCTACCCTGTGCACCTCGGTCAATTCACCTCTTCACCCAACCCGCTAGCTCAAATAGGGCGCATGTTAGGACCGCTGCGCAAGAACGACAGCTTCCATATTTTGCACGATCTTGCGCTGGCGCCTGGAGATTCAGGGTCGCCGATTTTCGACGGTCAGACGGTCGTCGCCCTTCATTGCGGTGATACTGCCACTTTGCCCGGGTTGAACCTGCCGACAACATCTATCCGACTTGCACTGTCGATTGACGCACTGAAAGATCTCGGCGTGGAAGAGAACCTCGTAACCGCAGAACGAAGCGCCTTTTGGAATGTCGCCAGAGCCTTGATTGCATTCATCGTTATGTTCTTCGTCAGCTTTGCAGCCACGTCGATCGTTGTCAACGGTCAGCATGTGCAGACCTGGACAATCGAGAAACCGACTCTGCTGCCGGTGCAGGTTGTTCTGGAAAAGCCTTTCCAGAGCTATCGATTCGGCGATCCGGTGACGATGACCTTTCGGGTCGAAGAACCATGCTTCGTTTATGCTTTCCTGGCTGGAGCTGATGATATGCCGGTCCTGGTTCTGCCGTCCTTTGGAGAAAAAGAGATGCTCACGCCTGATGCTCCGCACACCGTGAGCACGGTGGCGGGTTCCCGCGACCCGATGAAGGTGGGATCTAAGCCGCTCAAGCTGCACGTCTTCGCTACCAAGAACTCAGAATTCCCGTTCTATACAAGCGATAAAGCCAATAAAGTAACAGCCAGCATGCTCACAAGAAGAATTCTCAAGCTGGGTAAGGACGATCCCAGTGCAGCCTGGCATCTAGTTATGGACATGCCAACGGCGGAAGAGATTCCCAAGTTTGTGCTCGATTCAGTAAAAAAGAACCAGCCAAAAGCCCAGTAAAGGTCGGGGAAAAGTATGCCCGCTAAAACAAGAGTGCCACCAAATCTGATGGCACTCACTAAGTTTGACCGGAGCCGATCCTTTTCTCAGTCTTTAAACTGTCGAATCTACACCAGATGGATGCTTGTGTGAGTAAGACAGGCGTTTGGCAACAACGTCCCAATCCAGATTACTCATGAACGCATCCAGATATTTACCTCGATCGATGCCGTAATCGATCATGTAAGCATGCTCATAGACGTCCAGCACCAGAATCGGTACCAGATTGGCGGGAGACCACATGTTATGCATATCAAGACCGAAGGCGCTGAGGTGATTGCCGCGGGTGTTGTAGCCGATCACGACCCAACCGCGCATGCATTTGCCTGCTGCTTTCAAATAATCGTTGAACTTGCCGATGCTGCCCCACCGCTCTTCCAGAGCAGCTTTAAGATCGCCTGTAGGCTCTCCGCCTTTGCCGCCCAGATTACCGAAATAGTACTCATGGTAGACGACACCATTGACGGCGTAGCTTTCTTCGACAAGCATCTCGCGCAGAGGCGCATAGGTAGCATTGGGACCGGCTAGATCGGGGTCTTTCAGCTTGCTGTTCAATTCATTAGCTTTGGTTATGTAACCCTGATAAAGCTTGATGTGCTGCGAAATCTGGCTCTCCGACAAACCGGGCATCTTCTTGCTGACAAGACCGCTGAAATCGCGCGCAACATATGGCGTTTCGGCTGTAGCCGTAGCCTTAGCAGCTCCGGTCGCTTCGGCAGCGGCTCTGGCCGGCGTCGCGAGCACAGGCGAAGCAGCAACCAATCCACCTGCCGCCATCGCTCCCATGAGCAGAACTTCGCGACGGGTAACCACTTCGCGATCGTTGATCACTTCGTAATTGCCTACGATTTCTTTTTTTGAGGACATAAAAAACTCCTATAAAGCACAACGCAACAACGCAAATGGGATCTCGACCCAGATAAAGTTTAATTGCCAAGCGAATTAAAAATGCCGATTGCGGCTAAAGCGCATACACTCTGGCTGCAGTACGCGATATCTTTATGTGGTCCTTATCCGAGGGTAGTTACAGCAAGGTGCCCGACAATTCGGACAATGAAACCCTAACATACTTTGAGCGTGATTATGACTACAACTAAAACCCCACCTGGCAAGGATTCTACGGAGAACTCAACAGTGAATAAGCTCGGTAAACCAAGCGCGAGCTACAGCGTTACACTGCGCTTGAAAATCAAAAATCTTCCGGGGATGTTAGGCAAAATCACGTCAAGAATTGGTGAAGTAGGCGGTGACATTGGAGCAATCGATATCGCCGGCTTCGAGAAGGACCACATCATCAGAGACGTCACAGTCAACGTTCGTGATGAGCGGCACGGTGAAGAATTGGTCAAGCAGATCGAAAGCATCGGCGACGTTCAGGTTGTAAACGTCTCCGACCGCACTTTTCTCATGCACCTGGGCGGAAAAATTCGCATTACAAACAAAGTGCCTCTGACCACTCGCGATGATCTATCCATGGCATATACGCCCGGAGTAGCCAGGGTCTGCATGGCCATCCACGATGAGCCTGAGAACGTATACAAGCTGACAATCAAACGCAACACAGTAGCTGTGGTGTCAGACGGCACTGCAGTTCTAGGTCTGGGTGACATCGGACCTGCCGGTGCCCTGCCCGTGATGGAAGGCAAAGCCATGTTGTTCAAAGAGTTCGGCAAGCTCGATGCATTTCCAATTTGCCTGGACACTAAGGACACAGAAGAAATTATCAAAGCAGTGAAATACATTGCCCCCGTATTTGGTGGCATCAACCTGGAAGATATTTCCGCACCGCGCTGTTTCGAAATTGAAGAGCGCCTGAAAAAAGAGCTGGATATTCCAGTTTTCCACGACGATCAGCATGGAACTGCAGTCGTAGTGCTGGCCGCTCTGATTAACGCGCTCAAGATCGTCAACAAAAAAATGGAAGATCTGAAGGTCATCGTTACAGGCGTAGGCGCAGCCGGTGTCGCCTGCTCGAAGATCCTCATGCACGCGGGAGTCAAAAACATCATTGGTTTTGACCGCACTGGCGCCATCTACAAAGGGCGCAAAGACATGAATTTCATGAAGCAATGGTTTGCCGAGCATACCAACCCGACAAACTTTCAGGGTTCGGTCAAAGATGCTCTAGAAGGCGCTGACCTGTTCATGGGACTTTCCGGTCCGGGACCAATCGAAGCCATCGATCTGAAGAAGATGGCTCGCGACCCGATCGTTTTTGCCATGGCTAACCCCACGCCTGAAGTGATGCCTGAAGATGCAGCGCCGTACGTGCGCATCATGGCTACAGGGCGTTCGGATTATCCAAACCAGATAAACAACGTCCTTTGCTTCCCCGGTATCTTTAGAGGCGCGCTCGATTGCCATGCCACCGACATCAACGAAGAGATGAAGCTGGCTGCAGCTCATGCAATTGCTTCTGTAATCTCTGACAGTGAGCTGAACGAAGATTACATTATTCCTGGCGTTTTCAATCCAAAGGTCGTCGAACTTGTCGCACAAGCGGTAGTGAAAGCTGCCGAAAAAACCGGCGTGGCAAGAAAATATAAAAAGACTCGTATTCCTGACGATATTGGGTATGAATAAGTAGAGACATTTTCGGACGGTCGTCTTGTCTCGAACAACTTGACGACCGGTTCGCGAATGATAAGCTGAGAATGGCGCTGCTTTTCGGAGGTTCAGACGAGATGCCTAATGTAGACCAACAGCGGAAGATTCGTGAGGCAGCTGCATACAAGCGCGAAGAGGAACATCGGGCCGAGCGGCGCTTAATCGAACAGAAAGAGCGCGATCGTGCCAAGCGCGAGCTTGAGCGTCGACGCTACGACGAGATGGCCAAGGCTAAGATGGAAGCCAAACGCGCAGATGAGATTCGCGAGATGGAAGCGAAGCAGGAGCGCATGATGCAGGACCTGGAGCGCAAGAAAGCTCAATCAGACGCCGATCAGCTCTCTCAACAAGCGCAGCAATACAGGAATAACCCGTAGCAGCTAGAGACGGGCATCTAAAAACTTACATGGGCGGAGGGTCTTGAGGCACTTCGCCCGGTAATATTTGTTTTCTCTGCCGCTGGCGGTTAAGCACCTCAGCGAAAAACACTGCCATGAATATTACGCTGGCACAGAGTGTCAAGAAATAGACCTGTTGCCCCACCGCCCAGGCAGCGATCAGACCCAGGGTAGCAGTCATGCCATAGATAAGATAGGCGACCTTCTTCTGGTTGTTTCTCAGCAGTCGAAGCAACCTGTGGTGAATGTGCCCGGCATCGGGCGTAAAAGGTGAAACACCCTTAGATACGCGCCTGATGATGGCCCACGAGGTATCGAGAATAGGAAAGAAGAAGATGAGAAAGGCGATCATGAATGTAGGCACGATCAATGTCGCCGTCGTGACACCCTTGATCACGCCCGTAATAGAGAGCGCGGCCAGGATAAACCCGGTCAGATAAGCACCTGAATCGCCCAGGAATATACGGGCGGGGTTGAAATTCCAGCGCAAAAATCCAAGCAAGGCTCCCGCCAGTACCGCTGCCACAAGAGCTGCGTAGGGACGGTCTACGGCCAGCGAGACGCTCCAGATAGTCAGGGCTGAGATTGCCGAGACGCCGGCTGCGAGCCCGTCCATGCCGTCGATCAAATTAACTGCGTTGGCAATGCCGACAAGCCAGAGAACGGTCAGGAATATGCCGATGGCGAAACCGAGCTCGATCATGTATGTATTCACATGAGCGTGCACATTGTAGTGCGATGAAAGATGCAGAAATGGCGGCAGACCCTTGTCGATCAGATCGGGCAAAGGCACTGATTGAAAGCCCTGAGCAATCCAGGCGGGAATGGGAATCGATTTGATGCGCACACCCATCGAATAAGCAGCGCAGGCAGCCAGAATCTGAATTACCAGTTTGATCTTGGCGGGGATGCCGCCCAGATCATCCATCAATCCGAGAATGAAAATTACTGTGCCACCGACTGCGATACCAATGAAGCCACCCTCGCTGCCTCGAGCTGTGTGCGGCAGGCGCCCACAGATCAAAATCAGAGAGAGGATAGAAACCATGACAGCAATGTAGATGGCAACTCCGCCCAGCCTGGGAGTCGGTACTGTGTGAATGCGCCGTTCACCTGGCTTATCGACCAGGTTGAGTTGCACAGCCCGAGCCCGTATCTCCGGAGTCAGCCACCAGCTAATAGCCAGAGCGATCAGGAAACCGGAAATCTGACAATTGCTCAAGTCCTGATTGGCTGCGGTGAATGCCCAGATGATACCGGCAACAACCATTGTCACCTGCACAATCCGGGTCGGCCGATTAGACCGCGTTTTCATCCGCGGTTCCGGTGCAATCGGTTCAGATTGAGTCAAGGTCACAATTCCTGCCAGGAATGAGGGGCTATCGGACGCCGGCCAACCGTTCTTTGTAAAGTGGGAACGCCTTACAAAGTTCTCCTACAGACTTCAATACCTTCTGGTGAGTTGCATCATCAGTTGGATTTTCCAACTTCTCAGTAATGCACGCAGCGATCTTTTCCATCTCCGGTTCCTTCATGCCGCGTGTTGTCACAGCCGGTGTGCCGATTCTGATACCACTTGTGACCATTGGCTTTTCAGGATCGTTGGGAATCGTGTTTTTGTTTGTCGTGATGTGCACGGAATCGAGCAATGAAGATGCTTTCTTGCCCGTAATTTTGAAAGGACGCAGATCAGCTGTCATCAAGTGATTATCGGTGCCGCCCGATACTATGTTCAAACCGTTTTCTTTCAATGCGCCTGCCAGAGCACGTGCATTAGCGACAACTTGTTTTTGATAGACCTTGAACTCCGGTTGCATGGCTTCATGGAAGCAGGCAGCCTTAGCTGCAATTACGTGCTCGAGAGGACCGCCCTGAATGCCCGGGAAGACTGCCTTATCGATTGCCGATGCAAACTCTTCCTGACACATGGTGACGCCGCCGCGTGGGCCGCGCAGGGTCTTGTGAGTGGTTGTCGTGACGAAGTGCGCGTGTGGAAATGCGTTCGGATGCTCACCGGCTACAATCAGACCGGCTATGTGAGCCACATCTGCCATCAAGTAAGCACCGACACTGTCAGCGATTTCTCTGAATTTGGCAAAGTCTATAACGCGTGAATAATTGCTGGCACCACAAATGAGCATTTTGGGTTTGAATTCTTTAGCGAGCCTGGCGACCTCGTCGTAATCAATCAAACCAGTTTCAGGATTGACGCCGTAGAAAGCTGACTGGAACCACTTGCCCGACATTGCCACCGGCCATCCATGCGTCAAGTGACCGCCGTGATCGAGAGCCATACCCATGACTTTGTCGCCGGGCGTGAGCATAGCGAAGAAGACAGCCATGTTCGCTTGAGCGCCGCTGTGGGGCTGAACATTGGCGTGGGGAGCATTGAAAAGCTTTTTGATGCGGTCGATTGCCAGTTGCTCAACGACATCGATGAATTCGTTGCCACCATAATAACGTTTGCCCGGCAGCCCCTCAGAATACTTGTTCGTCAGAACCGAACCCTGCGCTTCCAGCACCGCCTCACTGACGAAATTCTCACTGGCAATAAGCTCGATGCCGTTTTGTTGCCGCTCCAACTCGAGGGCAATTTGCTTGTAAAGCTCGGGATCACTATCTTTCAGACCGGCCACTGAGAACACCTCCAGAAAATTCGAACAGATGCATATATCTGCGTGCTTCTATTTTAGCCGCTCTCAAGCGGCAGTTCTACAGTTCTTGAAAACACAAGATTTTGCGCAGGGCTCAGGAAACGAGCCAAGCAGCCCTTTCTAGAGCACTACAGCAGCAAACTCTGCAGTGCGATCGCCGACTTATAATTTACCAATCAATTCAAGAGACTTCATGTTCCTGCCAGCGCGGTACTCGATGTAGGTCTGGATAATTCGCCTGCCGGCTTCTGTAGCACGGGCAATCGTGGGCGAACTTCCGCCACTGAGATCGGTCGGCATTGTCTCGCCGGCGGCGAGAATCAGTCGTTTCCAAACGAGCGGAGTGATGTGCACAGACTCACGCACATACGCTGAAGATGTCTGCCTGGATTTGCTGTAGCCCTCACTTACCCTGGCTTTCTGCTCGTCGGCGGTACACTTTTCACAAACTATGCCGCCCGATTCAAAATGAAACATAGCGATTCGATATTCAGTCAGGGCATCTCGGCATACAACACAACAATCCAGCTCTGGTTGATAGCCCAACCATTGCAAGAGCTTCAACTCAAACATCAAGCAAAGCGAAGTAGGATCGAGATTCAAGTCTGATTGCGCTCTCAAACTGTCGCATAAGAAATCGAAATAAGAAGCACTCTCATCAGCTACTCCTAACCCGAAATGGCTTGTCAATTCAGCGTAATAGAGACAGTAAGAAAGACGGTTCAGATCCTTTCTCACATTGGAAAATGTCTCGATGCTTTCCGCCTGGGTGATAATTTCGAAGGTTTTGCCGGTAGCAAGAAGCAGCTTATTAACGTTCAGCACATCAGCCCGCCCGGCTATCTTCGAGCCAGGCTTGCGCGCGCCTTTCGCCACGGCTTTGATAAGCCCTTTTTCCGCAGAAAAAATAGTCAACACTTTATCGGTCTCGCCCAGGGCGAAAGAACCGACATTGACTGCGTGCACTGTATAAGTCGGCATAGTATCGACCTGAAGCCTACGGCATAGTATCGAGCTGAAGCCTAAGTCTGCGCTTCCAGAGGTATCATAAACCAGAAAGTCGAGCCGCTTCCAACCTTGCTTTCAACACCAATCTCACCGCTCATCAGATTGACCAGTTTGCGGCAAATTGATAGTCCCAGACCGGTGCCGCCATATCGACGAGTGATAGAACCGTCTGCCTGCACAAAGGGCTCGAATAATTTGGGCAGCGTTTCTTCACCTATGCCGATTCCCTGATCGACAATGGAAAAGCGCAGTGAATACCAGTTCTCCGTGCGTGCCTGTTCTGCAATCGAAAGTTTGATGTCACCAGATTCGGTGAACTTGACGGCATTATTGAGGATGTTCAAAAGGACCTGACGAATTTTTTTCTCGTCGCCCATAAATGAGTCGGGGAGACCTTCTTGAACGTCTACGATCAAATTGAGATTTTTCTTGCCGAGGGCACAGGAAATGGAAAGAGTAACAGATTCAATCAACTCGGACAGGCTGAATTTACTCTTCTGTAAGGCGACTTTGTTTGCATCGAGCTTTGAGAAATCAAGCAAGTCGTTGACAATTTCCATAAGAGTGCCGGCTGCGGTCAAAATATGATTCGCCATCTCTCTAGCATCAGAGGGCAGCTCCATCTCAGCCAGGAGCTCGGACATGCCCAGAATTCCGCTCATCGGCGTGCGAATTTCATGACTGATATTCTGGACAAATTGTGATTTGAGCGATGACGCTCTGATTGCCTCATCACGTGCAATCTCAAGCGCTTCTGTGCGCTCCTGCACGCTCGATTCTAAGAGAGCTTGCACACGCTCGCTCGCTTGTCGCTGGTCTTCTATGTCAGTGCTTGTGCCGAACCAATTTTCAAGATCGCCCCTTTTGTTTTTGACCGGCAAGGCTCGTGAAAGGTGCCATCGATAGGAGTTATCCGCTCCTTTCAGTCGGTGCGTCACCTCGTAGATATTGCCTGTCTCGACTGCCTTCAGCCACGCTTCCCGCGTTGATTGCGCATCATCGGGATGCACGCAAACCAACCAGTGCATATTGCGTGTCTGGTCGTAGCTCAAGCCGGTGTATTCGTACCACTGCTTGTTGGCATACTGTACATTGCCGCGCGCATCAGACGTCCAGACCATCTGTGGAATCGCTTCGGCTAAAATTCGCAACTGATTATCAGGTGCAGAAAGCTGCAATGTCGTTTCGTTTACTTCGGGCACGCGGCTGTCGACCCCATTGTGACTGTAGTCAGCATAACATCGACACGCCCCGAATTTGGGGCGTGTCGAGATAAGAATCCTGCAAATTGATGAGGAAGTCTTATGAAGGTTTGCCGGTTTTCTCTTTGATCAAGGAAGGCCAGTCGGTATGAACAAAGCCCGCCCCCGGCTTATCGATGCGTTCATAGGTATGAGCACCGAAGAAGTCGCGCTGAGCTTGTGTTAAGTTTTGCGGCAAATTCGCACAGCGGTAGCTGTCGAAGTAAGCCAGACTGGCACTGAGAGCCGGAACAGGAATGCCTGCATTGACCGCGGTCGTAATCGCGTAACGCCAGTTGGCCTGATGCTCGACTATCCAGGAGCTGAATTCAGGATCGACAAGCAGGTTGTTCACGTCACCCTGTCGCTTGAACGCCTGTTTGATTGTCTGCAGAAGCTTCGCCCTGATAATGCAGCCGCCTTCCCAGATGCGAGCACATTCAGAAAGATCGACGTTCCACTTGTACTCGTTTGAGCCGGCCCGGATCAAAGCCATACCCTGAGCGTAACTGCACACTTTGCTGGCGTAGAGAGCATCGTGCAAAGCAGCCAGCACTTTCTTTGAATCAGCTGAACTAATTGACGCGTCACTCGGACCCGACAGTTTTTTGGAAGCTACCATGCGCTCATCTTTCAGGGCGGAAAGCAGGCGGCCGGTCAATGCTGCATCGATTGTCGGAATAGCGATGCCCAGATCGAGCGCAATCTCGCCTGTCCACTTACCTGTACCTTTTTGACCAGCTTTATCAACAATCAGATCGACCAGGAACTTGCCTGTCTCGGGGTCTGTTACCGACAAAATTTTGGCAGTAATTTCAATCAAGAATGAGTCGAGAATGCCCTTGTTCCACTCCTCAAAGACATCGCTGATCTGATCTGCCTTGAGTCCGAGACCGCGTCTCATCACATCGTAGATCTCGGCAATCAGCTGCATGTCACCATATTCGATACCATTATGGACCATCTTGACGAAGTGCCCGGCTCCGTTTGGTCCTAAATAAGTCACACAGGGACCGTCTGAAGACTTAGCAGCAATCGCTTCCCAGATAGGCTTAATCTCGTTGTAGGCTTTTTCATCGCCGCCTGGCATCAACGAAGGTCCCCACAGGGCGCCTTCTTCGCCGCCCGAGACGCCTGAGCCAATGAAACGAATTCCTTTTGCAGCCAGTTCCTTTTCTCGGCGAATCGTATCGGTAAAGTGAGAATTGCCACCATCGATGATGATGTCATCCTTTTCCAGATATGGCAGCAACTTCTCGACCGTCTGATCGACCGGTGCGCCGGCTTTGACAAGCAAAATAATTTTGCGTGGTCGTTCGAGCGACTCTACAAAACTCTTATCGTCGTGATAGCCAAAGACCTTCTTGCCTTTGCCTCGATCGTTGACAAACTCGTCGACCTTCTCGACGGTGCGATTATAGATTGAGATCGGAAAACCATTGCGTTCGATGTTGAGAGCAAGGTTTTCACCCATGACTCCCAGTCCAATCAACCCGATCTTCGCCTTATCAGCCATTTAGAACCTCCCTTCCTTAGCGTTCCAACTGTGTGGTGAGCAATCTGACCGCAGCGCGATCGACATACCAAAACAAATTGCCGGAGCGCGGTGCTACCAACTGAGATGGATATTGTTTGTCGGGCTGCTCCAACACTTCCTTCAAAATTTGCGCCTTTCCATCTCCCTCGACAAGGAAGATTACGACCTGTCCTTCATTGATGACGGGATAAGTCATCGTGATGCGAGTGCTGTTGAATTTTTCGACATAGTTATCGACATAGAGCCTGTCACAAATTTGCAGCGCCTTTGAATCTGGAAACAAAGATGCCGTGTGTCCATCAGGACCCAGACCAAGCAGAATCAAGTCGAACCGCGGCACATCGCCTTCGGGCACTCGAAAGACTCTCCGCAAGTCCTCTTCATAGCTCAGTGCAGAAATTTCGGGGTCTTCAGACTGACCCACTGTCCTGAACACATTCGACTCTGGAATGGCTATTTTAGACAGAAGCGCTTCGTCGATCATTTTGAAATTGCTGTCCGGATGATCGTGTGGAACACAGCGCTCATCGCCAAGAAAGAAAATTACATCCGCCCACTGTATGCCACCAATGTAAGGAGGCTCGGAAAGCCGCTTATAGAGTGCCTTTGGCGTTGAACCGCCAGAGACGGAAACTATGAATCGTCCGTTCTCTTTAATCGCTTGAGCAGCAAGCTCAGAGAAAGTCTTAGCAATATGTTCAACCAGCTCGGCTGAATTCTCAGATACTTCGAGCTTTCCTAATACTCTGCTTGAATTCAACATCTAAAGCTCCTCACTTAGCTTTCGGTCCGATCTGATCGGCAATCGTGGCGGCCATGCGATATGCGCTCTCGAGAATCGGATCGCGATCGATGGCTTCCAGTTCCAGGTCTATCAGTCTGGCTTCGGTGGCCTGATTGACTCTAAATCGAACATCTTCGTCCGAACCTGACGGTACAGACGATTCACCAGATCTGGTAGCAAGCATCTGAACACCTGGCGCACCAGATGTCTGTTGCAAAACAATATTGGGCAAAGCGCTATCGTTAAATGACACTTTGAGCGAGCAGATATTGCCGACGTTGCTTTCGTCAGCTTCTGCCGTTTCGATCTTTACTTCAACTGGTTTCTCGGCGTTAGCGAACTTGACAAGCGAATTAGTGGCACTCTTGAATTGCCAGCCAAGCCTGTTTGCCAGCCAGCCGATAAACAGTAGTGTCTGATTCAAATGCCCGCTACAAACAGATTTGCCGCCTGCATAGGTAATCTCAACAGTTTTGACGTCGCCCAGAGCAGCAACTGAAAGATGACCGTGTTGCTCGTCAAACGACAGCGCCAGAGCCTCCCGCCACAGAAGGCTGCGACGCCAGTTCAGGTCTGAAACGACTATCTGAGCACCATGCTTCTCTTCCAGGTATGCACCGATTATATGGATGACGTCTGAAAAGAAGTTGCATGAGCCTTCGTCTTTAGCAGAGTCGACGATCAATTCATCAACATAGCTGAGGAATGGACGGACACTGGCGAAATCGACCTTCTTGGCGCGCCACCATAGGAAAACAGGCAAATCGGAGATAACCAGGGGCAATACCACACTGGTCAGCTCATGTGGTCCGTTGCCTTCGCTGCGCACCGTGATTTGTTCACAACAGATCTGTTTTCCTGATTTGGAATCGCTGATGTGGCAGCGTGCTGAAACCCAGGCCTCGAGTGACGGAGTTGTTGATGGACGCGATATGGCCAGAATCGCCCGGCAGGGATGACGCGTCGTTATGTCATCGAGGACATCGCCGGCAACTGTTTCAGCATCGGCATCTTCGCTGTACAGAATCAGGTTGATGGCGCAGGCTCTCGTGACAGAACCATTCGCTTCACCTGACTCAGAGGCTGATTGCCAGAGGGTCTGCAATTCCTTTTCGATCTTGGCGATGTCGACCTGAGCAAACTTGCCCGAGAGAAAAGCTTCAGTGCCTTCCCTGGTCTCCTTACTGACTTGCTTTGTCGGGGTCATAGACGCCTCCAGGCATGTCCTGTCGATGCGATCAGGTCATCGCTGGCAGCTGGACCCCATGACCCGGCAGCATAGTTAGGGAAGTCGGTCTTTCTGCTCTTGTCAGACCATGCTTCCAGCACAGGGCTAATGAAGTTCCAACATACTTCTACCTGGTCTGTACGAGAAAACAGCGACGGATCTCCCATCAAGCAGTCGTGAATCAAGCGCTCATAGGCAGTAGCGCTTCGCACACCAAATGCGGTGCCATACTTGAAGTCCATATTCAAGTGACGCAATTGATTGGTTTGCCCCGGTTGCTTGGTGGCAAATTTCAGCGAGATACCTTCCTCTGGCTGAATCTGGAGTACAAGAACGTTGGGCATCAAGCCTTCAGTCTTGCCATCGGTAAGTGTGTCGATAGACTCTGAGAAGAGACGATGGGGCGGGCTTTTGAAGTGGATGGCAATCTCCGTTATGGATTTAGCCAGGCGCTTGCCGGAGCGAATGTAAAACGGCACTCCAGCCCATCGCCAGTTATCGATAAACAATTTAAGGGCGGTAAAAGTCTCGACGTTCGACTGGTTGGAAACACCATCTTCTTCGCGATAACCAGGCACTGATTGACCGAGTATGTAACCTGGTCCATATTGCCCGCGGACCGCATAGTCATCCACTTCACTGGGGTCTATGGGGCGCAGGCACTTGAGCACCTTCGCTTTTTCGTCACGCGTAGCTTCCGGATCAAGCGAAATCGGTGGTTCCATGCCTACAAGTGAAACCAACTGCAGAAGGTGGTTCTGCACCATATCGCGCAGGTTGCCAGCTTCCTCGTAGTATGAGCCGCGTCCTTCCACACCCAGGGTCTCAGCATTTGTAATCTGAACATGGTCGACGTGTTTCTGATTCCACAAAGGCTCGAATATACCGTTGGCGAAACGCAACACCATGATGTTTTGCACTGTCTCTTTACCGAGATAGTGGTCGATGCGATAAACCTGGTGCTCGCTGAAGACCTCATGGATTTCTTCATCGAGAGCAATTGAAGACTTCAAGTCGTGACCGAAAGGTTTCTCGACAATAATGCGAGGCCAGGGCGCCTGACCGCGCTTGGCTTTAGTAGCCAATCCTGAGCTGGCCAGACCTTTCACGATCGGGGTGTAGAGGCTGGGCGCCGTGGAAAGGTAAAAGATATGATTGCCTTGAGTGGCATGCTCTTCTTTCAGCTCCTGCAGCCGACCCGACAATACGTTGAATCCATCCGGTTTAGTCACGTCAGCGGCTGAGTAATGCAAACTTTTGGCAAATTCGCCCCATGAGGCTTCTTGAAAATTGAGATCCGAAGCATATTTCTGCACCGAATCTTTCATGACAGCGCGAAACTCATCATCTGTCATCTTGGTTCTGGATGAGCCCAGGATGGCAAAATCTTTCGGCAGCAAATCTTCCAGATAGAGTGCATAGAGCGCTGGAATCAGCTTGCGTTTAGTCAAATCACCGTGGGCGCCAAGAATCACCATAGCGAACGGACTGGCGCGCTTTTCGAGGCGCATGCCCTCAAGCAGTGGATTCTTAGCCAACGCACTTTCCGTCGTTACCATGTTAAACCTCTTTATGCTATCGACTCTGGGGGTCTTGGATATCAAAGACTACTATGTTTTGTGCCTTCCGACGTTTACAAGAGGGCGATTGTAAGCCGTTTCGGAACGAATTAATTTGCCCGAGGCGTTTGCCCGAATAAGCCCAACAATCAAACGAAAAGTCTGATCGGAAAGTTCCGATCAGACTTGCAACGGTTTCAATTGATTGCGTTAACGCATCCTGTCGTCAGGATCTCAGATCAAGCCATAGTCGCAGTCAGCGTTTTGTTTTTGCGAGCAAGACGCAAGGTGACGCCGCGTTGCATTACTTCTTGATTGTTTACCTCATTTTTGATTATGTACTGCGGGTCTTTCTCAGACGCGTGCCGTACATAGCCCTTAAAACTCACCTCTGTAGTCACTTTTCTTGTAATCGTTCCTGTGGAGCAACCCGCATCGGAATTCCACTGGACGCGATCGCCCACTTTGAAAGCTTGAGACATAACCATCACCTCCGCCAACGCACTTATGCGAAACCACTCTTATGAAAGAGACGAACCTGCCAGGGTTCAGTTCCGAAAAGACACCTTCACACTACACAACTGGATGGTAGCACCTTTGGTATCGTTTTGCCACCAAAGAAAGTGCCCTAGTCGGGAAATTTCTCATCGCTCGCGACGTTGATCACACGCACACCACGCCCTTTCAGAAAGTCGAGAATATCCTGCGCGTGCAGTCCCATCGGCCACAAGGGCACCTCCATATCGACATAGGGCGCATGGAAAATGACGCTGGAATCATCGAGATAGGGGTAGTATTCAGCGAACTTGACGTCGTCAAGCAAGACCATTTGCACTCGTTTTTTCTTTCGCAAACGATCGAAGATTAGCAGCACCGCTTCGGCGTCAGTCAATTCGAAGGTGTAAGTTTTGAATGCATCACAAAACACCTGGTATGTAAGAGAACACAAAAAGCCGGCGAAACCAAAGGTGGAAGCGAACAAAGCAAATGACCAGGCCCAATTGTTGGAAAATAAAAAAACAGCCACAGCAGCCCAGATGCACACGAAAATCCAGCCCACCGTCAGACCAATTAAAAGTGGTACCAGACCTCTACGCTTGAAGTAAGGTCCTGATACGACTCGCATGCCTAGTGATGGGAAAGTGGCTACCAAGATGTTGATCCTCGCCACGTGCCTGCATTATCTAGTATGGCACGTTGTCAACAATCTTGTGATCGCGAAGGCGGCTCAGATGCCTGAAACCAGCCGTACAAGCTGCATTAAAGGAATATTCACCCAGGATGAACTGTAGAATACGCTACTGGCTCAGCTGCCGAATAGTAGCAAGACAAGGGTAAAAGTGCCGCTGTTCCACATTCCATGCGCGACCATGCTGGCCAGTGTGGATTTGGTGCGTTCAACGACAAAGCCAAACAACAGTCCCAGACCGAAAAGGGGCAGAAAACCGCCACCATCCATATGGACTCCGGCAAAGAGCAGAGCTGTGAGAAGGAGACACGGAAACACGCCACGGTAGCGCCGCAAGCTCGTGTACAAAAAGCCCCTGAAAAGGGTTTCCTCACAAATTGGTGCGAGCACACCGAGCGTAAAATAAAAGACCAGGATCGAAACTACATCAGCCGACCGTGCCGCTTCCATTACTAGAGCAATGATCGGATTGGATGAACCCTGCGAGTTCATGAACTTCATAGCCAGCAGATAACAAATAAGAACCACGGGCACTGCGGAAAACCAGGTCAACCACCCAGCCAACACGAGCCTTCCCGGACCGAGTTTTCCTATCTTCGTTCTGAATCGCACCGTATCGAAAAGACTGAGCTTATTGGGTCTTGCAGCTAACAAATAGATATAAAGAATGCCCGGACCATTGCTTGCCAGATATAAACCAGCTGTGGTCAGGGCGGCGAGCAGAGTGCCGTGATTCATCAGTTCGCCAATCTTGATGCCTGATTGTAGAACCGAACTCAACAGAACCTGAGTACACATCCAGGCAACGAAAACCGCATAAATCGTCTTTAGATCGAAAGCTACGGGCGACGCTATGAGGGCTCTGTCTTCCTCTTTGGTGACGTGCCTGGGCAGGAAAAACAGCTGCACCAGAATAACTATCAAACCAACCAGAAACGAAAGTGCCATTACACAGAAAACAACAACCATTCTTGTCACAAGAGCAAGCCCCTGCTCTGAGGTTTGATTGTGCAGAGCCTGGTAGTCAGCCTTTCTTCCAACCTTCTTGTAGAGCTCGAGCAGCGCCGTGTCTCGATACCAACCGCGCGGCAAGATTTCCTTGAAGATCGTCTCCGCCTCGGTCACCTCCGCGGACGTAGGCTTGGGCGTCACGTACAGCACGGTCAAGGCCTGGTGCAGCCGCTTCGCGTTGGTCGTGTCAATATGCGACAAACGCTCGAGGGACATGCTATTAGGGTCATCAAGTTCGTGCGTGACAATGGCATATTTGCTTTCCAATATGCCGGCCTGCGGGTTCTTTTGAACAAGATCTCCGAGAATTCGTTGTGCCTCTCGCTTCAGCATTTCTATCTGCTTTTCGGCAGTTCGAGGGGCATCCGGCACAGGCAAGCTGACGTTCGGGTGTCGCCTATCAACAAGCTTGGGGCTCAAGAACACTTGCGAGGTCGACTCCAGAGCCTGAGCCATCTTGAGAGACAGCTCCGCCTTGTCAGAATCGATGACTGGAGCAGTGGAAGACTTTTGTGCCTTGTTCGGGTCTAAAGCATGCCAGAGGTGCAGGCAGACGTATATCGTCGCCGTTAAAAGCAATGCGTCTTTGAGTCGGTCCTTGACCTTCTCGTTTTTGACCAGAACAACAGCCGCTATTAGCGCGACGAAGCCGGCTAGCCAAAAGAAAACTGGATTAACACTCGACAATTGAAACGCGGCTCCCTGAGCTTCCGATGCCCAGACGTCAATCTGCCGCTGAGGCACCTAAAGCCTAAGTATAGCTGCATGACAGCCGACCCGGATTTACTCCATGCCGCCGCCGCCACCGGCGTCTCCGCCGAAGAAGGTGTTACCGAATTCGCCCAGTTCACCGAAGCCGCTGAACTCGCCGTAGTCGCCGAACCCTTCCAGACCGCCAAACTCGGTGCCTGTATCGTGCATGAAGTCTGTGTCGTTCTCTTGATAGTAGCCGCCATCTCTCTTAGGCAGCTGATCTTGATAATAGCCCCAGGGAAAGCCTTTCACCAGCTGGCGCCGCATCATGAAACGAGGCAGCTTAACAAAGCCCAGCCCCATAATCACGAGACCCACGAAGGAAATCTCAAACAGGAGGATTCTTCCCCACTGTAAGTGACTTACCCAGGCCATCTGGCTCGCTGCTTCCATCAATACTCCATACAGGCTGCAAATGCCGCGATATGCCGCAATCGTAGAGCCGTTCGAGAATTAAGTCAACGAGTTAAGTGGGAGAATTACTCAGCTTCTGTCAACAAAGCTACTTTCTGAGGTCCAACAGTGCTGATCGACATGCGAGGGCCTTGAGTGCGCTTAAACGTGTCGACGTAGCGTCTCAATGCTTCTCTGACCAGGTCAGAGCGAGTACGGTGCTCCGTTTGAGCGACAATATCGATTTGTTCAAGGAGACCAGGTGGTAAGGCCACGAGTACTTTCTTAGGCATGCGAGATCCTTCAAATTACAAGGCGGAGAATATAAATGTTTACGAAGAAGATTGATGCATAGACGTTCGCAAGAACACCATCTATGCTGGCCGCAAGGCGATTTACTATGGGTACAATTTACACTCATGCCACTAGTTTTTAAAGGGCTCAAACGCCCATATTCAGAAGTTTCCTTCTAAAGTAAGTTAAAAGGTTTCTTGGAATGACGAAAATCACCGCGCGTCGAAAGCTAGATATCATGCGGTTTTCCAATAGACAACAACTGGATAGCCTTTAGACTACTAGTTCGCGAGATTCCACTCCTCCTACGAGTGCACTTCGTTGAGACCTACTACTGATGCGGACAGGCAGAGAGCACAAACAAGCGAAATTTTATGACTGATGAGCGTCAAACTGCTTCAAAAATATTGACAGCGAACGTAAAAGCTGGCGGTTGTGCCGCAAAGATTGGAGCGGCAGAGTTACAGCAAATCCTCACAAACCTACCGCTAACCACTTCTCCGAATTTATTGACAGGTATGGAGCATTTCGAAGATGCTGCTGTCTACAAGCTTTCAGACGAACTGGCGATCATTCAAACAATCGATTTCTTCCCGCCTGTAGTAGACGACCCCTACCTATATGGAATGATCGCAGCTACAAATGCTCTTTCTGATGTCTATGCGATGGGCGGCACTCCTCTTCTGGCATTGAATGTGCTGTGCTTTCCTACCTGCGATTTCCCAATTGAGGTAGTACGAGATATAGTCAGAGGCGGAGCTGCACAGGTGCAGGCTGCAGGAGCCATTCTTGCCGGTGGACACTCGATTCAATCGCACGAACCGATATACGGACTGTCGGTGACAGGCATTGTCCATCCATCACAGGTGCTCACCAACGGTGGTGCAAAAGATGGCGACGCGATCGTAGTTTGCAAGCCAATCGGCACAGGCGTTGCATTTCTGGGCATGAAAGCCAATATTATGTCAAAACAGTCAGATGACCTTCTCCTGAAAAGTCTCACTACACTCAATAAGAAGTCTCTGGAGATAGCGTTGAAATATAGTCCTGATGCCGCCACGGATGTCACCGGCTTCGGCTTGATCGGTCATGTGCACGAGATGGCTAAGGCGAGTGGGTTATCAGCTCGCATCATGACCGACAAGATCCCTTTCTTGCCTGAAGTGCTCGAACTTGCCGAACAGGGCTTCGTGCCAGCCGGAGCGTATGGCAACAGAAAATCATATGAGCAATTCACTACCTATATAGAGGATGTTGAACTGTCGATTACTGATCTCCTTTTCGATCCACAAACATCAGGTGGACTACTTTTGGCCATTCCATTTGAAAAATCGGAACAACTCGTAAAGGAATTGATCGCATCAGATATACAAGCGTCATCCATAGGAATTTTCAAAACGGGCAAAAGTGGATTCGTAGAGGTGGGAAATAATGAGCGTTGACAAAATTACAGAAAAGACGGTTGATTTGCGCGGCTTGATTTGCCCGGAACCAGTTCTTCGAACCAAAAAGCTTCTTGATGATGCCTCGATTCAAAAGGTCGAAGCAATAGTCGACGGTGAAGTCAACGTAAACAATTTGCGACGATTGGCAGGCTCTCTGAAATTGCAATTCGCGAGCACGGCGAAAGACGACAATTTCGTGGTGACATTGCAACGCAATCAGGCACAAGCTGCTGCCGAAACGATTTCCAAAGCAGATCCTGCACCAGGCGAGACCCATTCTCACGCTTCTGCCGTGAAGGCGGGGAACGGAAAAACTGAGGTGGGCACCGTTGTATTCCTTGGTAAGGACAAGTTTGGTGATGGAGATCCGGAATTCAGCACCACTCTTTTGAATATGTTTTTGCAGACATTATTTGAATCGGGACAGAGACCAAGAGCAATTTTGATGGCTAATACCGGTGTTCGCCTGATGGCTCCTGAGTCACCTGCTCTCAAGGTGCTGGAAGATTTCAGAAAAGCAGGTTGTGAAGTTCTGGCTTGTGGTCTGTGCGTCGAATTCTATGGTCTGAAAGGAAAAATTCCAGTCGAGCAGATCACAAATATGTTCGCTATCAGCGAATACATGTTTGCCGCAGACAAAGTGATCAGTCCATGAGACAGCCCACGAAAGCAGTATGGATTCTTGGTCCGGCGTTGAAGCCTTGATACCGATACTGGTGCCTGGTGGTCTGTTATTCCAGGATACGTCAGGCATTTTCGTCGAATTCGTCCGATAGTGTAATCTCGCCGTCTTCGTTGCCTCACCCAAGCATCGTGGGATGCAGACGAAAGTGACCAGGGACTAACCGGCTGTGCAGATTAAGTGTAATTTATCACCGCACTACTACGTGACTTCCCCAGGTTTATTGGAGTGCACGGCTTTCACTCGGCTTTCATTTAATAGAACTTATTGTTACACTGGCAGCGGAATCCAGCCTGGCGGTAGGAAATATGCACTTTTTCTTTGTCGAAACCCTGCACGACATTTTGCACAGCGCTACAACCTGGCTGACGGTCGGACTGGTGCTGGGGTCCGTCGCTTCAATCTACATATTCTTTCGCCTGTTCGAGAGCGATCTTTTCCGAGCGGACTGAGTCACTTACTCAGCTAACTCACACAGCTAAGTCATCCAGCCACCTTGTTCACACACGCACAGTAAGTGCTTGTGCAAATTGGTCTAGCATTCAGGAAACAGATAATCGATCTCGTTTCGGGTAGGCAGCGATTCAACCGCACTGACTTTTCTTGTAGCCAGTGCGCCGACGGCATTGGCAAAGCGTCCGACCTGCTGCCACTCAGACTGCGAAAGGGACGAGATATTGTCTCTGGTAACGTGGCACTCAGTCAGAGCAACCATAACCGCGGCCACATAGGCATCGCCCGCGCCAATCGAGCAAACGGTATCAACACTAACTGGTGAATTGAACACTGAGAAACTTTCAGTCACGATCATTGAACCGCGCGCTCCTAACGTAAGCAAGACTGCGGCAGGCGAGTGTTCGCCAATAAAAGTATCGATCGCCTTTTTCAGCTCGCAGACATTCGGATCGCTGAGCTGAAAATCAACTGATTCCAGAACAGTCAAATATTGATTAACTGTGTCACGCGAAAGTCCTGTCCAGAAGCCGAGTTCGGCAAGATTGATCTTGATAATATCTGCAAGTTGCATTGCTTTTCGTGCGTCTTGAATTGATTCGCTGCTGTCTGTTGGAAAACTGGCGTCAAATGAAACAAGCACCTTAAGTGAGTGGGCTATTTCAAGCGCCTTCAGTACAGCCGTTTTGCGTGGCTCAATGGTCAGGGATATTCCAGTTGCGTGAATAAAAGATGCCTTGTTAAAAGCATCGTAGGTAATATCATCTTCGCAAAGCATGATGGCAGCATTTGGTTTGGGCCAGTTGTAGTAAATGGCTTCGTCTGCTTGATCGCGAATACCATAGCAATTTGCAGTCGGAAACATGGAATCAACATACAAGAAATCCAGATCCACTTTTTCTTCGAGCAACTTATCCCGGACAAGATCTGAGTGAACATCAGTGCCGATCTTAGCGATCAGTCTGGCTGAGCCGCCCAGCCGAGAGACAGCCACTGACACGTTAGTGGCATTTCCACCAAGGGCGCGATGAAACTCGGTCGAATCTTTCAAGCTTCGGCCGACATCCAGAGAAATCCAATCAACGACTATTTCGCCGATTGTGATGATAACGCTATTTGTTGATTCCAACGTTTATAGGGAGTACTGGACGAGAGCAAACTGCACAAATGAAACTCTATTTGGCAGCGACCTGTTTCGAGCAGTGTTTGTTGTAGATTTCAGGATAGAGATCGAAGGCTGGTTTGATTACAGGCAACAAGGCTAGAGCCTGATTGACTGGACCTTTCGATACGATCTTGCCGGTAAGTATCGCCACCGGTACGCCGATTTTGCCAAGCCAGAATTCATGCGCAACATCTGACTTCATGAACATTTCTACTATGGGTTTAACCGCACAATCACCCAAATAAATCTTCATTTGAGTGCCATCGCTGCAATCGACAGTAACGCGACCTTCCGGTTCTCTGTAGTGAAACTGGGCAATCATTTTTGATTGCAGAAGCTTTGGACCCATCGCCGGATCATTGGCGACTGCTGTCCATAGTTCATGCATGACTGCGTTTAGTTCTTCAGTGGTCGCGTAAACCGCCATTAATAAGCCCTCTCGTATATCTCGATAATATCTTGTGCCGAGCTTTCCTTCGGATTGAACATTATTGCAGGATCTGTTGCCGCCAGAAAGGCCAGCTCCTCTAGTTGTGTCTCATTCAGAGCCGGAATCCCGGTGTCACGTAAACGTGCCGGCAAGCCGACTCTAGCCGAGATATCAGACACAGCTTTGATCAAAGCGGAAGCCGCATCGTTGTCATTAGCACTTGATGAAAAATTCAAATACCTGCTTATCAATGCGTATCGATTCGCAACCGTGTCCACGTTGAAAGTCATGCAATGGGGAAGCAAGATTGAGTTGGCCAGACCGTGATGGGTGCCGAATGTCGCACCGGTGGCATGAGCCAGGGCGTGCACAATACCGACGCCCGAATTGGTGAAGGCTACGCCTGCCATCGCGCTGGCCACCAGCGTGCCGGAGCGCGCTTCTATATCCGCACCATCAGCGGTAGCACGCGGTAAGAATTCGAAAAGCATCCGCAACGCTTCCAGGCAAAGCGCGTCTGTGAAAGGCGAGCTGCTTATAACAGCCGAGAATGACTCTATAGCGTGAGTGATGGCATCAAGCCCAGTGGCTGCAGTGAGACGAGCGGGCAGCGAAACAAGCAGAGTCGGGTCAAGTAAAGCTGCATTGGGAGCAAGAAATCTGCTGCCGAACAGCAGTTTTTTGCCTTCCTTGTGATTCTTCACCATCGCCACCATCGAGACCTCAGAGCCAGTGCCGGCTGTGGTCGGGATACACACGATGGGCAAGAGTGGAGCGGTCAGGTTATTTAGCCCCTGGTAGTCAAGAAGCGGTCCACCCAGAGAGACACAGATGTTTACGACTTTAGCTGTATCGATTACTGAGCCGCCACCGATCGCCAGAAAGGAGTCTGCCCCGAATTGTCGGGCTACTTCAGCAGCCTTATCGACTGTCTCAACATCAGAATCTGAAGGAACGTCTGTGAAGAGACAATAAGAGTCCTTATCAAATGCATCGATAATCGGATTCAAAATTCCTGTTTTCGCCAAGACAGCATCACTAACAATAAATGTCTTGCTTCCCCCTAGCTCCTTGGCAACCTCAAAAGCGGTACTCGCCAAGCCTTCTCCACAGGTCACTTTAGTCGGTGAATGAAATACAAAAGGATTCATGTCAGTCTCGTTGAAATTTCCATATCTGTCGCATAGCCTTCAAATAGCCATAAAACGAGCCAGTGGGCTTTGCAGAACCGTTCTTATCAATTAGAACACGAACATCACGAAGATAACAAATTCTTCATTGGCTTTGCATCCCAGTAAGGATCGCGTTAGAAGCTGGTTAGACCATATTTGAAACTAGCTTTTACATGCTAGATTGGGCAAACTTCCTTGACCATACGGATGCGTTTCCACTAGTATTGGCAGAATATTGACATCCAAAGGCAGTTACCTATTTCAGCGCCCGCCGATGCGTTTCTTAAAAGTGATACAACGGCACTTACCAGGCGACTAAACAGACCGAACCCATAACGGGCTAGTTCAAGGGGATTTAAATGGCATTCAAGCCAGAGAACGGGGCAAAGAAAGGCTTATACCTGGCACTGAGTCTGGTACTGGCGTTCCAGACGACCTGCAGTTATCAAGCGCTCGCGCAAGCAGCGGGTCCGACAGGAACCATGCTTCTGCCGATGACGCCAAAACTCGATGTACCTAAAGCACCTCCGGTTGCTCCTCCTTCACCAGCGCCTGCGGCCGGCACCTCCTCTGCACCAGCAGCAGTGCCATCGATTTCCGGCGACATAACTGAAAGCGACGAACTTTTACCCAGCCCTGAAAGCGATCAAAAACTCTCGAAAGAAAAACCGGCAGCTGACAAAGCACCTGCTACCGCACCGATGCAGGGCTCGGCGAACTCATCTACAGCCTCGCCTGATGATACTTCAGATGCCATTGCTGACGATACCACTCTGAAAGGCACAGTTCAGATCGTTGCTGACGATACGGAGTACGACCAGGAGAAAAATACATTCCTGGGCACGGGTAATGCCGTTGCAATCATCGCAGGGCAGAACTCCAAGCTCGAAGCCGACATGATTCTGTACGACCAAAACGATCAGACCATGGACGCCCGTGGGAACGTTCGCATAACCCGCAACGGGCAACTGACGACAGGAAGCTCTTTCAAATTCAATGTCACTTCAGATGAATATCTGATCACCAAACCTGATACGGAAGTGCAAGGCTCGACCGTTGTGGCTCGGTACGCCAAAGGAACGAAAGACGGTCTTACCTTCATCAAGGGAACGATGACGCCTCCAAAGGCGTTCTACATGCAGCGCAACGCCATGTGGGGTCCGGTCAGCTATCGCGATGACGTAGCCGGTAAACAACAGCATCCTGATGCCTATCTTGGCGGCAAGCAGCATTTTAAATTCAAGGCCAACAAAATGGTCTATGAACGGTATAAAGATGAAGGCAACCTCACCATGTTCGGTGCCAGATTGCAGTTCAACAACTTCAGCATTCCCATGGGTAAAGTGGTCGCCACTGCCGGCGGTGAAACACGGGTCACCTTGCCGGTTACACCTTATATCGGCAACAACTTGCAGTCAGGCGGCATCAACGTAGGTCCGAAGTTCAACACCGGGATCGGCAAAGATGGCGTTCTCTCCTGGTCTCCAATGATTCAATTTGGCGGCAATCAAGTGGGACAGAGTGCGTCTACTGATCCAAACAACGGCAAAATCGGTCTGGCAGGGCAAGTCTCATTCACAAACGACAGAGTAACATCGCACTTGGCCTACGGTTCAGTCAGCAATATGCTGGTTGGTGACCTCAAATTCGGTATAACCAGAAACTTGCGATTCCAGGCTGGTATCAACCGTTTCTTGAGCGATGGACTCTACGGTATGCGCCGCGCTCGGGCTATCGCCGAGGTCTATCACAACAAAACGTTCAACAAAGTCCCATTCATGCAGAACGTCAACTTCCGCTCTGCCGCCGGCGTAGCTCAAGACAACCCACAATTGATTAACCAGGCCGGAAGCGCCTACGCCAACCTGTTCGGAACCGCAGCTCAGAACAAAACCGTAATGACTACAGCAGCGCGTATCTCGGAACAATTGACCGCCACAACACACAACTTGTTCGTAGTCGGAGACGACAAATACGGCGTCAAGTCTTACTTCTACGGTGGCATCGGTGCTAGCGCATACTCGACAGGCAACGCTCGCCTGATGGGTCAAGCTGGTCCTGTGCTCGACATGCACTTGAACAAAGTGCGATTGCAGACCGGTTACACACAATCGGCCGTAAGAGGCTCTTCACCGTTCGTATTCGACCAATTCATTCAGGGTTCGCGTTCGGCTTACATATCAGGCGACATCAAAGCCTCAAAGTTCGTCACTGTCGGCGGCACGTTGGGCTGGAACTTCAACGCCAACATGGCTTACGCCAAGACGCTGACGGCAGCTATCGGACCTGAAGACTTCAAGGTCATTCTCTCCCGAGACATGGTGCGCGGCATGAACCGATTCGGTTTCGACATGCTCTACGGTCAACCCGTCCAGTACAACAAGCTGGTCTTGAAAGGAAATCCGGACCAGGGTCAGCAGGGTAATATCAATTGATCCCTACGGAAGGCGTGGGCAGCAAATCGCTTGACTCGATCTTGAAAAACAAGTTGCCGGCTCTCGGTATAGATCTTGGTGGCACCAAACTCAGTGCGGCAGTCGTACAAGATTTCAAAGTCGTCTCTGAGCCTCGAACGGTACCGACTCCACATGGCTCTGAAAACATCGTCAACGCTATCGTTGAGCTGATTCAAGCTTTTCAGAAAGACCACGTCCTGGCCGGGGCAGGCATAGCCACGGCAGGAGTGGTAGACCCCGAAACAGGAAACATTCTCGGTTCTACCGGAAACTTACCGGGATGGTCGGGCACACCGCTGAAAACTTTGATTGAATCGCGCACGATGCTGCCGGTTCGCGTCGACAATGACGCCAATGCAGCAGCTTATGGTGACGCCCTGGCCATGGGCATGGCAGACAAAGAGTGCGTCATTGGCGTGACACTCGGAACCGGTATCGGTACCGGAATAATCATCAACGGAACAGTTTTTCGCGGCTCGAACTTATCCGCAGCTGAAGGTGGGCATATTCGCATAAACCTCGGCAACAAGCGCTTCTGCACATGCGGTCTTTTTGACTGCTGGGAAGAATATGGCTCCGGTCGCGGACTGGTCGCCACAACCAAAGAGTTGCTGCCCGGTATTACAAGCGCTCAAAGCGAGCTGGCTAATCACATCGAGTTTCTGACGACGCGCATGATTACTGCTGCGGCCGACAACGGTGACCTGATAGCGAAGAAGGGAATTCAAATCTGGCACGAGCATCTCGCTGTTGGAATCGCCAGCCTGGAGCACCTGATGGACCCTTACTGCTTCATTATCAGCGGCGGCTTGAGCAGTGTGGTAAATTTTGATCTATTGCGCGAAATGGTGATTGATCGATGTATGCCTCGGTATGCAGAGAATGTCAAAATCTACCATTCTCAACTGGGAATCTATGCAGGAATCATCGGGGCTGCCCACGAAGTGCTTACGCACATCAACAGACAAACCGCCTGATCTATGCCCACAACCAGTTCACTTAGAGGCGCAAACAAGTGCGCTGACAGATTGAATCATGTCGCTCTTCTCGGGTCGGCCCTGCTTGTGTACGCAGTGCTTGCAGATGCGACTTTTCTGCACCCTGTCACGGCGCCGGCCACACCACAGGCAGTGCGGGGCTCAGAAATATCAAAACGAATGGATGAGGCGAGCAAGCTGTTCCGTCAGTGCAAGTGGACGCAAACCATCACCGTTTACTCGAGTGTTCTGACAGCCAGTCCTACAAACGTTCGAGCCCGTGTCAATCGGGGCATCTGTTATTGTCGAATAAATCAGTTCAACAAGGCTATTAGCGACTTTAACATTGCCATCAAGGATGACCCAAATTCTGACCGTGCTTATCAGCATCGAGGCTATGCCTTCTATAAACTCGGCAAGTTTCAAAACACCATCGCCGACGCATCAAAAGCTATCAAACTCAATTCATCAAACCGCTATGCTTTTCGAGATCGAGCCCAGGCCTATGCGCGGCTGGGACAGTTTGACCTGGCCCAGAAGGACTTTTCTGAGCAGCAAAAATTGAATCGCATAGCGCACGAATATTATGTAGCGCTTGACCTTCAGCACATCGGAAAGTTTTCTGATGCACTTGCTCTTTTCGAAAAGAATCAAAAAGAGAACCCGGGTATGTTCAATCCCAATTTTCGTCGCGCCACCATATACACCAAATTGGGGATGTACCAGGAAGCTGTGGACGTCTCAACCCAATTCATCAAAGAGCATCCAGACACATTCGAAGGCAGAAGGCTCCGAGCGATCAATTATCTGCAACTTGGCGAATTGGCAAAAGCCCGAGCAGATGCTGATAAAGCCCTCGACATCGATCCGCACGCCCTTGACCCGTACTACGTAAAAGCAAGAGCGTCCGTGTACGCGAAAAACTATCCCGAGGCAATAAAGAACTATTCACAGATAATCAAACTTGCGCCCTCTACCGAGCTGCCCGCTCGAATGGAACGTGCGGATGCATACACCGCCATCGGTGACTATGCAAAAGCTGTCAGTGATTACGATTTCCTGGTCAACGCTGAACCTGACGATGAAACTGTTTATCACCATCGAGCCGCTGTCTTTACCAAAATGGGCTCCTTAGAGAAAGCAATTGCAGATCTGCAGACATTCGCGAAGCTCGCCCCCAAAGACCCTCTAGCGTTTATGTCACTGGGGGATGGACTTTACCAGGACAGGCGCTACACAGAAGCTGTAGCAGCGTACACGAAAGCAATAGAGCTCGACCCGGCAGCGCCGACTTTACTAAACCTGCGAGCCAGAGCGCTGGAAAAATGCAACCACCTCGAGGCGGCACAAAGGGATCGAGCACGAGCAAAGCTTTTGCAAGAGAGCGAATAGGCAGATTTAGCCAGCCGTAACCGTCAAGACTTGCGGCGGGGTGCAGTCGGCAGGATAAATCAAACTGCACTGAACATTAATCTGCTTGCCAGACTGCAACGGTATCTCCACCAGCGGTCCAGCCTGCTGCCCCTGTTTCTGCACGATGTGCACAAGCTTCCTGTGATGTTTTGCATTCTCATCGAACCAATCAAATTTGATCGTGCCCCTAAAAAAGATCTTGTCGGGTGGCGCTTTAAAGAACTGCAAGCTGTCTGATTTATTCCAATCCTTCAAAGGTGTCTGCAGTCCAATGCCGGCGATTATATTCGAATCACTGCCATTGTAGAGAGGCACGGTCAGATCATAGCGAACACCGTAATTGCCATGCGCAGCGTAGGCAGTATCTGGATATCGCACCATAATTGGTGCAGCCTGCACTTGCCTGGTGCCGTGAGTGCCACCAATAACAGTGCTGATGGGGAAAGATATGACATCGCCTGGTTTCACAGCCAGGTGAGTCTTATCCGCATCATTTGTCAGATATCCTTGCCAGCTGCTTCCCGTCTGCACGCCGCTGACGCGACCAAAAATCAGCGCGCCTTTTGCACCAGGCACAGTCGGAGTTTTATCTCGAGGTTGCGCAAGGGGCAAATCAAGTACAGTTTTCCAATCATCCAGATCAGGCTCGCTCTCCCGCCCAAATGATTTTTCCTTTGCTGAAGCAGCCAGACTGGCCAGATAAACAGGTCCATCACTGTCCAAATTGAGGGCGCCTGTCCTGCCATTCTTCAGCGGCAGCGTGTAGATCACCTTCATTTCACCCGGCTTCAAAACAATATGCCGATGCCATCCCGACTGCCTTTTATTGCGCAACTGATCGAGTCCGACGCGATCGCCCGGACCTGCATACACTTTTCCGTGTTTGTTATCCAGCACTGGTTCAAGCGAAATAAAAGGTGCATCCGGTTTGCTAGCGTAACTTAATGCATTCAGCAATCTGAGGTGCAATTTTTTCTCGGAAAGGTTGCCGATCAGCAAACCTAGATACAGGGTGCGTGGGCTCGTCTTATTGGCGTTGGTGACGTGATGAAAGAAGACATCAAAGCGACCCTGAAGGGGAAAATTCAAATGTGCTTCCGGATGTGCGCGGCCTTCGCCTGGGAAAGTAGATAGCAGGACACCAGGTGCAAGAACAATTTCAGGGCTATTACTGTTGAACACAGGAACTGAATCAAGTTGACCGGGCAGAGGCTGCACAATCTGAGGGACAGTTACGCGTTCACCGGCAGCATCTGCATAGGCTTTGACGTAGTTCTGTGAAAGCACTAGAGACAGGCATCCAGCCCCAGCAAATAGAGATTTGAATTGGCGCATGCAGCCTCGCCAAGCTAGTTTGCGAGCGCAGGTAAAACCGCAGCAAGGCGCTTAGCCATCTCCACGTCGATTTCGTGGCCGCCCTTGATACTGATGAATTTTGCTTTGATTTTAAGAGGATTGATGCCGCACAAAGCCAGATCACCAACCAGATCAAGCAGCTTGTGACGAACAGGCTCGTCGTCCCAGTGCAGCGGCATAGTGAATCCGTCAGCCGTTAGTGAGATAACATCATTCTCCAGACCCAACATCTGGTGATCCTTTAGCATGCCGAAAGTTCTAGCCATGGTAATTTCAGAAGGATTTTGAGTGACGTCCCAACTTTGCCAGCGTTTGCCTATTTTGGGATGATTCCAGTCCATCATGTAATGCACCGAAAATTTGCTGTCTGGCAGTGCCATCAGCGTTCTGTCTCCCATTGTGAGAATGATTGGCTCTTTCAGATCGACGGTCGACTGTGGGGTATTACGTTCGATTCCGGCTTTCTCGAAAAGATCAGTCCACAAAGCGGCGCTGCCATCGCCAAGAGGCATTTCCAGACCTGCAACCGTAACTGAAAGATCTTCTACCCCCCATAAAGTAGCGGCGGCAAGAAAATGCTCGACAATGCAAAGACGCGTGCCGTCTTTGCCGAGTACGACATTTCGCAGAGTGTTCACTACGTTGTCTGCAGTTGCCTTGATCTCTACATAGCTGTTTGTCTTTGTAGACAGCACATGAAAAGTGATACCACTTCCTGACGGAGCGGCTTTGATGTCAACCTGAATTGCCTGTTTCGATGTCAATCCACGACCGCTGAAAGTGGCAAGAGTCTCAGCCTCTTTCGAGGTAGCTTCTTTGTTTTCCGGCGCGGGCGAAACGGGCATTTTGACCTCCATCAATTATTTGGCAGCTAGCTGCTTCTCTAATTCTTCTACTTTCTTTTTCAACGCTTTGAACTCATCGCTAAGCTTCGGCAATTTTTTGACGTGAGCGATCTCGGTGAACCAGGTGCGCGCATTCGATGCCGGCATGCCAACCACAACTTCGTTATCAGGCACATCTTTCATGACTGCGGCCATGGCCTCGACGATGGAATCTTTGCCGATTTTGAGATGATCTTTGACGCCGGCGTGTCCGCCGATAATTGCCCTATCGGCGACCGAGGTAGAACCGGCAATACCAACCTGAGCAACAATAATCGTCTCGCGCCCCAATTGAACGTTGTGAGCGATCTGCACCAGGTTATCAATCTTTGATCCGGCACCGACAACGGTGGGACCAACAGTGCCCCGGTCGATGGTCGTGTTACAGCCGATCTCAACATCATCATGGATGATGACAGTACCAATCTGAGGAATTTTCAAAAGCGGGTTGGGTGCGTCAGATGCGCCCGGTAAGCCGTCCCTGAGCAATTCCATGTTGGATGGACGCTCGGTCACGTAACCAAATCCATCGCCGCCCAGGCTGACTCCCTGTTGCAAAATTACGCGGTTACCGAGTTCGACAAAATCAGCCAACATGCAACCTTGATGCAAAAGGCAGTCTTCGCCAATTTTGACGCCACCACCTATAGTGGTGCCGGCCAGAATGGTCGTGCGAGCACCGATCTTGGATTTCGGTCCAATATAAACGAGCGGACCGACTGCCACGCCTTCAGCCAGTTCCGCCGTGGCATCGACGACCGCGGATGGATGTACTCCTGCCGCCGGACGATGCCACTTTGGCTGCAGTGCAGTCAAAATTCTCTGCACCGCAATCATTGGACGTTCCACGAAAATTAAAGGCAGCGGCAATTTCAGCTCGGCACCAGCAGGCACAATCAAGGCCGATGCTTTGCATTCACCCAGTTTTTTCAGCAACTTGAGGTCCGAGATCAGAGCTATGTCACCAGAAGTAGCACTAGCCGGAGAAGGAGAGAAGCTGGAGATCTTGACGTCATCAGGACCTTGAACCTTTCCACCGATCATCTGTGCGATCTGTGAAACGCTCATCTCGCTGGGCAACTTCATGGCAACTCCTTAGCACGTTGTGCAAAAAATATCTTTGCGTTTCAGAGCCGGCAGCGATAAAACATAGCTGCCGGCACCAAATTTTTGTTCGCTCGTCTGCACTAGCAGAAGAATTACTTGTTAGCTGCAGTTCCGCTTGAAGCCAAACGCTTTACCACACCTGAGGTGAGGTCAGTTCCACCAACAAGCACAGCTTGCTTCATGAACACTGCGTCGACTTTTGCAGCAGTTGCTTCTGCTTTGATTGCATCATCGATTTCTTTCTCCAACTCTTTTTCAAGAGTCTGAGCCGTGTTTTGAATGCGCTTTACTTCAGTGTCGATTGAGCCTTGAAGTCTTCTTTGCAGTCCTTCGAGTTCAGCTGGTGGTTTGTGGGCCGACTTCGCTGCTTCGTACTCTTTGTTGCTGCTTTCAATCAGCTTGTGTACTTTTTCCTCGTCCTTTTTCAGCTGTTCAGCAGCTTGCTGGGCCTTCGGATAGCTAGTTACAACCTTATCTTTGTCAACAATGCCAATTGTTCCTGCCATTGCTTGGGTCGCAAAACCAAGTGCAATCAAAGAGCTGGTGATCAATGAAAAGCTCTTATTCGAATAAAACATCCTGTTCTCCAAGTCGGTAGTGACTTTCACATCATAATATAATGCTTGCCAACCGGCTCAGTTTACACCATAGCGAAAGACTTGAAACGCTCATGCTACGAGACAGTAATTAAAACTTCTCTCCAAATCCTACGGTGAATCTCGGTGTAAATCCGCCCAATAATGTGCTGACCAGAGGCAAGCCATAATCAAGTCGAAGCAGCCCGACCATAGGCATCTTGATGCGAACGCCAACACCAACAGAAGCGCCAATGGTACCTCTGCTGTAAAGTGAGTTAGTGAGACCGTTTCCACCAATTGCACCGGCATCGAAAAAGGCGTCGAGCTTGACGTGCTCATCGATCATTTTGGCTACTGGACTATCGATCTTAGACAGCCCAGGAATCTTGCGTCGTGCTTCTGCCGTCACCATGAGCATCGAACTGCCTGTACCCAGATCTGAGAACTGACGATAACCACGCATGCCATTGAAGCCGCCCAATCGATACTGCGCAAATCCAGGCACGCCGCCGAGCCCTGCGCCGCCTGAAACATTGAACGCAAGGGTTGTCTCTTTAGTGACTGGAACGAACTTACTGGCAGTTATCCCTGCCTTCATGAATGAGCCATTTAAACCAAGCGAAGGAGAGGCACTCAACTTTGCCACTGTGCCGCGCGTGGCATCAATGACACTATCGCGTGTGTCATAGCCGATAGAAGGATTGATGCTCACGTAAGGTCCGCCCTGCATCTGATTCTTTCTCACGCTTGCAGCGAGTGCGTCTGCACCGGCACGACTGTAGGCAGCTCCTGTAGCGAGAGCACGATTAGCCATACTTTCCATAAGATTGCTGTTCAGATAAAAGCTGGAAAGATCACGCAGCAAAACATCTTCACCGGTCAATCCCAGACTGGCTGTAAAGTTGTTCCCCAATGGCTTGGTGAAGTTGACGGTAGCGCCAATATTGCGTTGCTGAGCCTGATCGATGAGCATACTGTTGAAGTTGCGCCCAAAGCCAGTTACAGCCATGGAAACATTGGAACCTCGCAAATTAGGTTCGATGAAACTGGCTTCTACTTGATAAGTGCGCTGACTGGAGAGGAACTGTGTTCCGGCGTTGTTGATCGTGTTGCTCAACTGACCGAACATGCCTGAACCAACCTGCGAATTGAAGGCGATTGTTTGACCGCGACCGCGGAAGTTTGTGTCTGCAAAGCTCAGGTTCCCGAAAGGACCAGCAACAGTGTCGACACCTCCACCAACACCGACTGAGCCGCTGCGTTTCTCATCCACTTCCACCTTAAGAACGTACTTGTCCGGGTCTTTGGCTGATGGAGAGAGACTTCTGCGAATATCTGAATAATATCCATTGGCGTATAACTTGCGAAGATCAGAGATCATCTTGCGTTCGTTGTAAACCTGACCGGGTTTTATATGAATATCTCGACGAATGATGCTATCGAGAGTCTTGTGATTGCCGGTAATTTGAATGCCGTCGATCACGCCTTCATTGATACTCAAACCAATGCTGCCATCTGGGTCATCTTTGACATCGGCAACGCGCGCGAGAATGAAACCTTTATCGCGATAGGCTTGCTCGACTTTGTCTATAGCGCTGGAAAGTTGAGTCAGATTCTGGGGCTTACCGAGCTGGTCGGCAAAAACTTTCTGGATTTCGTCGCTGGAAAGTGCCTGATTCCCCTGAAATGAAAATGAAGTAACCGGTGCATTCTCCTGCACTCGAATCTTAAGCAAAACACCACTGCCGGTCAGTTCGGGTGTGCCCTGCATTTTCTGATCGTCAAAGTAGCCCAGTCCATTAATGGCTTTCAGGTCTTGAACCACCTGATCGCGATCGAACTTATCGCCTCGTTTTGTCTTGACAACCTTGAGAATATCTTCAGTCGGTATGAGGCGATTGCCTTCCACCTTGATTTCGTCAACCATCAAGTCCGATGGAATTTTGCTGGCACTAGCTGCGGTATCGAAGCCGGGTGCAGAAAAGACTGGCTTATCAGCTGGAGCAGACGCAGCATCAGAAGCGCTGGCGCCGTCTTCAGGAAGCAAATCTTCAGAATCTGCTGCAAAGACAGGTGAGCAGTGAATCAGTATTGAGAGCGCCAGGGCGATGTTTAAGGTGCGTCGCATGCAATGAGCTTCTAGACAGAGTTGACCGGGGGCAATTTTAGCATGTTGCAAGTAGGTACCCTTGAGCGGCTGAGTGAATAATTGGAGCTACTGGCGGCTTTCCAAGAGTTATTAAAAGGTTGCAAAGTAATACATGTGCAGTAATAAACTTAGAGACGCCCGAGCAACAGTCATGTGCCTGTTCATGAACAACCTTTTATTTAGCACATTTTTGTGTATGAATTGTGCAAGCAGTAACCAAATGTGGTGCACATAATCTTGCCGGAAGCAGAAAGAGAGATTGAAAAGTCACAGCCACCGACAAATGCGGTGGCTGCAGCAAATCAGTTCTGATTTTGGCGTTCAGGGTTTGAACCAGTGCACAGGCTGTGGATCAAGATTGATGTTGACCTGCTTCACCTCGGTATAGGCTTCGAGACCAAATGTACCAAGTTCTCGTCCCCAGCCGCTCTGTTTGTAGCCACCCCATGGACACTCATTGTAGGTGCTGTGGTAGCCGTTCACCCACGTGATACCAGCCCTGATGGCTTTGACAACTCGATGAGCGCGCGTCACATCTGAAGTGAATACTGCTCCTGCCAAACCATAGGCGGTGCTGTTCGCCAGTTGAATAGCTTCCTCTTCGCTGGAAAATTTCTGCACCACGACAACCGGCCCGAATATTTCCTCTTGCACGATACGCATGTCATTTTTGCAGTTGGTGAAGATAGTCGGTTCAACATAGAAGCCGTTTTCATACTTGCTGCCGGTCAACTGCTTGCCACCCAATTCGAGCTTGGCGCCTTCCTTTTTACCGATTTCAATGTATTCGAGTACTCGTTTCATCTGCGGCTCGCTTACCAGTGGTCCCATTTCAGTCTCTGAATCCAGACCAGGTCCAACGCAGATTTTCTTGGCGCGCTCAGTCATCTTCTTCACGAAAGCAGAATAAATAGACTCATCGATCAGCATGCGTGAACCGGCTGAGCATACTTGCCCGGCGTTTGTGTAGATAGCGAACAATGCATAGTCGACCGCCGTATCAAGATCCACGTCAGAGAACACCAGCATAGGTGACTTGCCACCCAGTTCGAGAGTTACTTTCTTGAGGTTTGTGAGGGCGGCTTGAGCTATAATCTTTCCGGTTTTGACACTGCCTGTGAAGGCGATTTTGTCAACCAGAAGGCTCTCGGCAAGTGGCTGGCCTGCGGTCGGTCCATCACCCAATACAACGTTGACCACACCTGCGGGCAACTCCAACTCCTGCATCAGCTCTGCCAGTTTGACCAGGGTCAAAGGCGTATACTCACTTGGCTTGATTACGCAGGTATTGCCTGCCGCCAGTGCTGGTGCTAGTTTCCAGGCCGCCATCAAAAGAGGATAGTTCCAGGGGATCACCTGACCGCATACGCCAATCGGCTCGCGCACAACTGTTGTGACCGACGCGGCCGGCACATCGATGCTCTGCCCGGTGGGCTTGCTGGCAAGACCCGCATAATATCTAAAACATGCAGCAGCATCAGCCATATCGAATTGAGTTTCACGTAACGGCTTGCCACCATTCAACGTTTCCAACTCTGCCAGTTCTTCAGCATTTTCTTCAATTTTTGCCGCCAGTTTATATAGAAAGTTGGCACGTTCCTGTGCTGTCAATCGCGGCCATGGACCTTCGTCGAAGGCTTTGCGAGCTGCTTTTATTGCCAGCTCGACCTGTGCTTTGTTGGCTTCTGAGACCTTGCACAATTCCTTACCTGTAGCCGGATTGATCAAAGAACGCTCTGATGCGCCCTCAACGAATTTTCCATCAATCCAAAGATGCCACTTTCGGTCAACCTTCACTTTGGGAGCCGTTAGCGTCTGAGCCATGATATAAACCTCTCTGCTTTAGCAACGAATTTTCGAAACTGGCTCTACCGTGCGAAACGCGCACAGCAGGCTGATATAAACACATTTTCGGCGAGCACGAGAAAAGGAAAAGGGGTTTCCGTTCGAATTAATATGCTGTCCGAAAGTCGTAAGATCATAGCATGTACAATAGGCTCTGACTCGGTTTTAGAGGGTATTTCAGTGTCATTCAATCTTTCATCTGCACGCCTGCTGGCGCCAATTTTCATTCTGCACACATTGATCACACCAGCCTGGTCGGCGCCAGCTGCCAAATCGAATGCACATGACAAGTCGACTCAGAAGACCGCAATGCCTGTCGTCTACGATTTTTCTACCAGCTATTGTGTGCCGTGCAAGGTTATCAAGCCTATCTTTGAAGAGGTCGCCAGAGAGTACAAAGGCAGAGTCGATATGCAAGAGATTGATGCAGAGGATGAGAAGAACAAGGCCCTCGTCGACAAATATCAAGCCACGGCATTTCCATTGATAGTTTTCGTCGATGCCCACGGCAAAAGAACGGGCGACTTCAATCGGAAAATAACCAAAAAAGAATTAGTCGACAGAGTGGAAAAATTGCTTGCAAAATAGCTTATCCTGAGCATGATACAGCTCGGAAAATAAGATGCCTGAAACATATACCGGTACGTTTGTCACACTTGAAGGTCCAGAAGGGGCGGGCAAAACCACCCAGTTGAAGCAGTTGTCGAAACAACTGGACGTGCTGGGAATTGACCACATCGTCACTCGAGATCCAGGCGGCACGCCGCTTGGACGGCAGATTCGGCGCATTCTCTTGAATCCTGAAAATCCAGTCAATCCGATGTCCGAGCTTCTGCTATACCAGGCAGACCGAGCCCAACACGTAGGCGAAGTGATCATGCCGGCCCTGAAAGAAGGGAAGCTTGTTCTCTGCGACCGATACACTGATTCCACAATGGCGTATCAAGGGTATGCTCGCGGCATCGACTTCGAAATCATCGAGGATTTGAACAAAGTGGCCACAGGCGGCTTGCGCCCCTATCTGACAATCCTCTTCGATCTGGAGAGCAGTGAAGGTTTATCGAGATTGCATCCCGGCGGACACGATCGTCTCGAGCGAGAAGCAATAGAATTTCACCACAAGGTGCGCGACGGCTACCATGAATTAGCCAAGAAAGAGCCTCAGCGCTGGAAAACCATCGACGCAAGCAAACCGATGACCACCGTTCAAACCGAGCTGCGCAGGGTGTTGAGCGAACAGTTGGCAGGCAAGTTCGATCTGGGCGATCTCTAATCAAGCATCACCAGTGGTGCTTAGTGTTAAGGCTTGACGCGCTGAGCTATTTCGCCGCCTAACGAATCGACGTCCGCGCGAATACTGGCTTCTTGCGATGCATCAAGAGTGCCTCCGGCCGCGTTTCGCAAGCTTCGTTCTTTCGAAAGCAAATCAAGACAACGCTGTTTCAGATGAGTAAAGTCAACTTCTGAAATCTTCCCGGCAGCCTTCTGCTCGTCCAAATACTTCAATGTGTCTGAAAAAATTGTTGAAAGCGGCGGTTGAGCGGGTTGCGGTGTAGTCGAGCCGCTATTGATGATTACGATTGGTGCCGTGTAGCTGGTTCCATAGCCATAAGTCCAGGGATAGTAGTATCCCGATGGAGCTTTCCAGAAGTTGAGATTACGCCCGTTGGTGCTTAAGCCAAAAAATCCGTTACCAATTGACACCGGCGCACCGAAAGAATTGATTGGAACACCGTTGTAAGCGTATGGGCTGCCGAAACGGTTGACCCAGGGATTATATCCATAACCACCGGCTGGATTGAAGAGTGGGTTTGACCCGTATGGGCTTCCCGCATAAGGGTTTCCATAGGGATAGCTGCCATAGCCGTACGGATTGCCGTATACGTAGGGGCTGGCTGGGATGAGATTGCTTCCGTTAGGACCATTACCAACGTAGGGACTGAATGATCTTTGCACCTGAGCCATGGCCGGACTCAAGGTGAGACCTGCCGTCACAAGAGCCAAAATTAAGCGTTTCATGTTCATTACCTGCGTTGCGCCATTCCTATAGCTTAGCTACCAGTATATCTTTGAAATTAGGAGCTATGGCTAAAACTATTGACGATCAAAACCACTGAAAGTTCATTTCTTCAGCGGAAAGGTGCACACAAATAAGGCTCCAGAAACAAATGAAGCCCATAGAATTGATGCTAAAGACGCCAGTAGACGGCAGATGACCTTGAAGCGCCAGTGAGATTAAACCTGGAACCAGCAAAACGGCGCAGAATATCGACAACCTTTTCCCAACGGAGATAAACGGCTTACCAATTTTCGGGCGGCTCTTCAAAAGCACTACTCCAAGCACAGCAAAAATAACTGCTATGGCTAATCCATGCAAAGCCGCGTCAAAGAATACATGGCAAACGACTGCCTGAAAGGCCTGACCGATCATTTCAATCGTCTGATGTAAATTGAAACCTTCGCTAATTCTGTCCATCAGTTGAACTCACTAAACAATTACGGCAAATGATAGCGCAAAAGGGCAGCCGGTTAGCCATTTTGAAGTTTTACTCACAAAGAATCTATTACTGAGTGCGGATAGAATCAGCGTTCTTTTCGCTCAAGGCACGTCCGATGTTAATGTATGCTTGCGCCAGGTTCGGATTTAAGTCAATCGCTTTACGCCACTGTTCAATAGCATCGTCGCGGCAATCCAACTTCATTAAGGCAAGACCCAGATTGTTGTAAGCATAGGCGTCGTTGGGTGAAAGCTTGAGACATTGCGTGAACTGATCTCGGGCATCTTTATAACGCCCAGACTGGTAAAGTGCCGTGCCGAGGTTGTAGCGGGCTTCAGGATAATTAGGTTTACGCGCCAGCGCGTCATTCCACGTCGACATTGCGTCTTCTACATGATTCAAGTGGTAAAGAGCAATACCAAGGTTATTGCGCGCCTGTGGAAAGTTAGGATCAAGTTCTAGAGCGCGTTTCAGAGCGAACTGAGCCTCCGGGAAATGTTGAGTTTTCAAAAGCAAAACACCCAGTTGATTAATCGCTTCTACATTTTTCGGATTGCGATTTACTACGTCATCAACCATCTTTTTCGCCTTGACCAGATTTCCGGTTTGCTTGTATGCCCGCACCATATCCAGCTTAAGCTCATCTGAATGATCGCCCAGGCGCTCTGCAGTTTCATACTCTCTCAAAGCCTCGTCGCTTCTTCCCAGGGCAACGAGGGCATCACCGAAATCACGATAATAAACCGGGTTATCAGACTTGTACTTGAGCGCTTCTTCAAACTCGGTGACTGCACTGCTGTTGTTGCCCTGCACACTGAGCAAGTGAGCCAGGTTATAGTGGGCTTCTGGATACTCGGGACGCAATCTCAGAGCGGCATAAAAGCTCTTCATCGCCTCCTGCAGATCGCCTTTGGCCATGAGCGCGGTAGCAAGATTATTGTGAAGTTCAGCCTTAAGTGGCTCGGTTTCCAGGGCTGTCTTAAAATTTGAGATAGCCTGATCGAGCTGCCCTTGCCGCTTCAAGCAAACTGCCAGATTATTTCTTGCCACCACATTTTCCGGCTGCCGGGCAAGAACTTCCTTGAATTGTTTAACAGCTTCGTCAAGAAATCCATTCTGAGCAGATGCCAGACCGTCGGCTAGCAGTTGCTCGGAGGGCACAGAAGCGTAAGACTGCAGATGAATTTCAGGCACAGGAGCACCAGTCAAGTCGGACCCGAAGCCACCTTCAAGTGGAGTCAGCGTGTGCACAACCGAGACAGCACCGGTATCTCCGTCGCTGCGCAAAGTGTCCTGCGCCAGGGCAGCACTGCTGGAAGCACCGAAGGCGCAGATGGTCAACAAAAACAATTTGCTCACAACTGTCTGTTTCACAAGCTAAAAACGAACCCCGGTGGCAATTCTTTAAGCAGTAATAGCCATCAAGTATTCCAGTCACCAGGTTTCTTGTAAACTCTGTTATGTATCTGGTACATAGGAAAAGTCATGCGAAATTTGTCAACAATGCTTGGTTTTGTCGCCTTATCGTCGGTTGCGGTTCTGGCTTTTGGAGTTCCGACGCATGCCGAGAAACCGTCTGCGGCACCATCGACAGATGCCTTTGCAAAGATGGATCGAGCCCAGACCCTTGTCTACAATCTCAACCACGTTGCCAATTCGACGGGATTCTACTTGCTGCAAGATATCAGGGGCATCGATACGATGGACCACGATCTGACCAAAGCCCTCAGGCAGGTTCAGGAAGTAGATAAAACATTCAACCGACTGCGCGGCAATCCAGACAATCGAAGTATGCAAGCAGTATCGATCAAGATTGAAAAGGCATTGAACAGCCGCGCCATTTTCGAAGAAGACCTGAAAGATGCTTACATAACGCTCAAATCGGCAATAGAAGAAACTTTAGTCAGCGACACAGGCAAGAAGAAATAAACGAGACGCGGGCGTCGTCACATTGATGTAACGCTGCCGTTTTATTGTCAAGAAACTTACCAGTCATACGTACCAGCTCGCTTAGTCGCGCCGGTCAGGAGCGCTTGTGAACGCCAATTTGCCACTTAAAGATTTCAGCTACGCCACAGCAGAAAGCATCCTGCTGCGCACGTTGGAAGACTCGTTACCAGATCTCTGGATAGTAGAAGAGTTGGACATCCGCGATGCCGTTCCGGATGAGGATTTCATGCTCGAATGGCACTATCCAGGCAAGTGCAATGTTCAGGGACTGGTGCCGGACGTAGACTTGACTGAGGTGACACGCCCACTCCAGGATTTGTCCACCCAGGTTCCACGTCGGCAGCTGGTAGCTCGGGGAATTCTATCAGGCGGACGCACAATCAAGTCAGATTACTGAACCCAAAGTGATCAGCGCCCTGCCGGGCAGAGCATAGACTCGCCTATGGCTATAAGCAATCGTCTTTGCCCGTTGCTGTGGTATCGTTTCAGCTATCGGCGACAGTCAAATGGCACGGATGCTCAATCTCTCCATCTCAAAGCGAATGATTCTGTTCATCACAGTGCCGCTCGTGATTGAAAGTATTTTCTTTGGCGTTCTCCTGCAGCAGTTCCAAAATCTTCAACAGGAGTTGAAGAAAGAAGCTGAAGCGGTCGACACACTTGTTCTCGTCAACCGCATTTTCGTTGGTGCCATGAGTGGTGCCGGCAACTTATTTTCATCAACAGCTTTCCGCCAGCCTAAGTTATACGAACAGGCGATGAAAGACTTCGATGAAGTCGACAGGCACATTCTCGAGTTAAAACGAATCGCACCGGCAGATGGCGAAAGCGCCACCAGCGGCTTTGTCAAAATCATCGAGCAAGCCAAACAGATGTTCGAAGATACTGCCACCGATGCTCATGAAGACGAATTCAGAGTAGAAAATTTCAAGATGGCCGGCAAAGCCAAGAGCTTTCTCAAGCGCCTACAGGTTGCGGGGTTGAGGGTGATCGAGGAGAAAACCCGGTATCGCGATGAAGTACGCGAAAACACTCAGTTAATTAGAGGAAAGATTGAACTCATCATTCAAACTGGAATCGCAATCAATTTCGTATTCGCCATAATCGCCATAATTGCTTTCGGCATGACTCTCGGTAAACGCTTCCGCGTCGTCTTTGACAACACCATGCGCATTGCCGCCAATCAGCCGCTCAACCCGCCACTGAAAGGTGGAGACGAGCTTTCAAGATTAGATCACATCATCCATCAAATGGATGAGGAGTTGCAAGTCACCCGCCTGCGCGAACGTGCCATCATCGACAATACCGCTGAAATCATTTGCTCCCTCGACCAATCTTGCCGGGTAGTTGAAGTGAACTCCGCTGTTCAGAAGCGTTTGGGGTACCCTGAGGAAGATTTCCGCGGCAGCATCTTTCAATCACACGTGGTCACCGAGCAACGTCAAATTGCTTATGATTCCCTGCAAAAATCCAGAAATGCCGGCAAGGAGTATTCATTCGAAACGCAGCTGGTGACCCGAGACGGTGGCGTGCGCGATGTAGAAGTGACTGCCCAGTGGTCGGAAACAAACCAGGGCATCTTTTGTATTCTGCGCGATATCACGGCACGAAAGGAGTCAGAGCGTTTGAAGGCGGAGGTAATCGCCATGGTCAGTCACGACCTGCGTGCTCCACTGACCTCGATTGGAATGTCACTCGATATGATCGTGGACGGAATTTTCGGCGAGATAAACGATCGCGGCATGAAGGTAGCATCAGCTGCGCAACAGTCAGTCACCAGCCTGATTGCCATGATTAACGACCTGCTCGATATCGAACGGGCGGAATCAACAGGCGTGCAACTTTATTATGAAGAAACTGATTGTGCGAAAGTAGTGGCGCGTGCACTCGAGGTTGTGAAGCCAGAAGCAGACAGTAAAAAGATTGCGCTGGCGGAAAACAGCGTTTCGCAAGATTGCAAGTTCGACGTCGAAAGAATAAATCGTGTTCTGGTCAATCTGCTCAACAACGCAATAAAGTTCTCTCCCAGTGGCAGCAAAATTACAGTCTCATGCAACAGAATCGGCGACAAGCTTGAATTCTCAGTGAGCGACCAGGGTGCAGGTATTCCCGAAGATAAGATCGACTCAGTCTTTGAAAAATTTCGCCAGGTTGGAACAGGCTCCGAAGGCGAGAAGAAGGGAAGCGGTCTGGGGCTTGCAATCTGCAAAACGATGGTGGAGGCTCACGGCGGCAATATCGGCGTCAAAAGCGTGCTTGGTCAGGGCAGCACTTTCTGGTTTACGGTGCCGGTCAATCCGCCTCTCAATCCGTCATCACAATCGGCAGGATAATGCCGTTGGCGTCGTATTCAACCAGATCTAGAGAAACACTCCTGACAGCAGGCATCTTGCCGCTTGCAGCTGCATTATTCCAGCGGTGATAAATGACGTACCATTTGCCATTTACTGGATCCTTGGCAAACGAATGATGACCCGGTCCGGCATGCTTCTTGTCAGTGCGCAATATTTCGCCGCGGTATTGCCACGGACCCGTTGGAGAGCTGGACGTGGCAAAATGGACGCTGTAATCGTCTGAATTCCATTTGCCATGACTGTAGGAAAGATAATATGTCTTATCCTTGAAGTGCATGAATGGTGCCTCAGTAAACTGTGGCGGTGTGTCAACGGGTATCTCCGATTTGATGCTGACACAATCATCGTTGAGTTCGAATACTTTTAGCTTCGCACCAGCACTGCCACCACAATAGAGATAGATTTTCTCGCTAGCAGGATCCTTGAAGACCATCGGATCTATTGCTTCAAAGCCCTCTCCACCCGTAATAAGAGGTTTGCCACTATCCACAAATCTGCCGTCGGGTCGATCGCAAACTGCCACTCCGATGCGACTGGGCGTTGGATTTTGCGGTCCTACCGCATAGTACAAGTAATACTTCTTTCTATGGCTGAAAATGCCAGGCGCCCACAACTCATGAGCAGGTGCACCATCTTTTTCGATCCAATCGACGTCTCTGGCTTTGAGGATCGGTCCCAGACGCTTCCACTTGTGCAGATCTGAGGACGTGTAAACGTAAAATTCTTTTTTCGGTTTGTCTTCTGTAGTCGGATAAATCCAGTATTTGTTGTTCTCTACCAAAATATCCGGATCAGCGCCATCGAAAAGGGGGTTAGCTAGAGCACTCGATGCCAGCGTCACAAAAGCAGAGGTAAGTGAGAAAGATGCAAGAGCAGTGCGACCTATCGAACGAAGTATCTTCATTTTGAGATCTCTAAAACATTGGACGACAAATTTGTTTTTGGTTCGAGAATAGCTTCAAGGTCCTTGATCGTTCCCTCTCCATTTTTGAAACCTGGTGCCTCAACCGGCTTGCCGTTAAAAGTAATGCGCACTTTATACTGCGCACCATCTTTAAACAGAGCGAGGTTCAAATCAGAAGAGTAGGGCGGTCTGCGATCGACAGGATCGCGCAAAATACTCATCATCCCTGCGATTGTAGTATCGTGAGCAGAGAAGAGAACGTATCTCAGCTTGCTCTTCTCTTCAGTCGCAGATTGAAAATAATCGTGGATTACTTTGAGCAACTCATGACTGGTCAGGTCTCCAATCTCATGGGGCTTAAAACAGGCGGCGAAGATCCATTCCGTTTCATCCACGATTTCCCTGGCGTCGGCATCGGAAAGTCCCTTTGGAATCGAAACATTGTGCAACTTGTAAATATTGAGTGCATCGCCCAACCCTCCAACACCGCGCAGGGTGTCAATCTTTCCCCCGGTCAATTGATTCCATCGTTTGAATTTCGGTTGCAAGTTGTCGACCTTCTGCTTCCATTCTTTTGTAGTGTGGACATACTGTGCAATTGTTGAACTCAACTTGGGATTGAAGTCCATCACGAGCAGCGAATCTTCATTACGCGGCCTGGTATGAATAGGGATTGGTTGATAAGAAGAAGGAAGTGCCGATTCTCCGCCCACCGATGGACCAGTGCCGACTGGATATAAGCCCAGCAAAACACATTCGGCACTCATCAGAGTGCGATCGATGTCGCTTGATCGCACATACATGGTCTCGGGCGAATAGCGCTCGGGCAGCAGATGATACTTACTAATGTATCGCTCGCGAAACTGCTCGCCAAGATGAAACTCTTGCTGCATACCAACCGGCGACAGATGCCCTAGAGGTAAGTTCTCCGTCCATGGCGCATTCGGAATTGCCTCAATTGGTGCTCTATCGCCGTGCCTGATCACGTCGACTGCAAAGACCATCTGCTCTTCAGCCAGTACTGCATTGCACGTACACGTAAACAGCAGAGCCGACAGAAATAATTTCAGTTTCAAGTGCATGTGTTTCCCTTTAATTGCCACACCGCGAGATAGTGGTTAATCAAACCACATTCACGCAATCGTTGCGCAATTAAATCAGGAATTCTGCTGAAGTGTCCTCTATCGGGTGGTTCAGTTCAAATAAACTGGACACATACAATGCGTCACCAGACAAGCTGAACTTATTTCAATCTAAGGACTACCAGTCGCTTCGATATTCTGGGCGTGCTTGAGGTCTTCCCTGGCTTCAGCGCTGCGTCCGAGCTTGTTATAGACTTCGGCTCGATCTGCATATCTTTCTCCGACAAACGCGTCTTTTTTTATCAAGTAGTTTAAATCCGTCAGCGCTTTTGCGTACTCGCCCTTCTTCCTGTAAAGCCGCTGTCGAATTTCGCAGGCACTCTCAGGATGTGTCACGCCACTTATATACGACGTCAACTCATTAATGGACTGATCGATTTGCCCGAGCTTTTCTCGACATTCGACTCGTTCCAGCCAATATTTGTTGTAGTCGAGGCGATCAGCCTTATTCAAAACATCTGTCGGCTTCTGCGGCAGAAAACTGGTTCCGCCGCCATAGATTTTGATTGCCTGATCGTAGTCTTTTATCGCTTTATCAGTTTCGTTGATATGGGCATAGCAATTGGCACGCCGTCCAAATGTGCTGGCATTCGGACCACCAGTTTTCAACATGACGGTGTACACTTTGATAGCTTCGGGCAAATTTCTGCTCTTTTTCAAAGCTTTACCAAGCATCGAACAGGCATACTCGTATTTTGGATTGAGCTCAACTGCCTTCTGCAAATCATGTGATGCCTCAGTGAAACGATAGTTATCGCGCTTATAAACACCAGACGAGGTGTAGGCTATCGAGCTTCGAGGGCTGCCCTGAAGCAATCGAGCGTAAGCCTTATCCAGCTCGTCTTGTTTCTGTAATTTAGCGTAGTGATCGACAGCCTCAAAATTCACATCATAGTCGAGCGGTGCAAGTTTAATGGCGTTCTTTATCTCCTGCTCAGCAAGCGGATCGTGACTGGCGTCATAACAAGCAGCCAGTGCCGCATGGAGACGTCCGTTTTGGGGATGAGCTTTGATTGCTTCTAGAATCTTCGGTACTATGAAATTATTTTCTGAACCAGCCAATATAAATCCAGCAGTTGCAACTATGTTTTCATCATGAGGAGCAAGATGCAGAGCGGTCTTTATTTCTTGCGCAGCGCGTGACTTATCACCATTATTCACAGTACAAGCTCTGGCCATCATTTCATGCCACTGCGCCGCATTCTTGCCAGCAGAAATGTTTTTAGTACAAAGAGCTATTGCCTCAGCTTTTTGAGCGTTCTGATACAGAAACCGAGCTTGAGCGAGCTCTTTGTCTTCCGCCATCGCAAATGGTGCTGATTGTATGGTCACCAGAACCGAAAATAAAACGCCGAGCCCTGTTCTGTTTTTCGTTCTAATAGCCATTTGAATTACAAACCAATGAATCGGACGAGATCGGCGAACTGATGCAATTTCAGGTCCAAGAAGACCCAGTCTAACGTTATCATGCGCAACTGGATTTTTGCTGAGCCGAAACAAGCTTGTCAAGCCCGGAAGGGACTAACTACGGCAGTACAGAGAACCCGTCACATGCAGAGGTGTGCGACAATTAACGGGCATAAAAAACGCCGCACGAAAACCCCGGCTGCCGTACCAACTTGAACCGAGAATCAGTTGCAACTTCCGACTATCAAATTGACACACAAAGTTGCTCTGCTTATCGTAGTGCCTCTGGCCTCAGCCTTGCTTTTCGTCTCTCTTTTGATGACCAACTTAAATCAGGCAGAGCAAGACATAGAAGCGGAAACACACGCTTCCGAAATATTGATCCAGGTCAATCAGTCCATTCGTGATGCCATGGGCGCTTGTGGCGGCATGCTGATTTTGCGCATGTATCACGAACCTAAAGTCTTGCACGATACGACCGAATCGATTCGGAAGCTCAGAGAAGATAGTGAAAAATTGACCGAATTCGTTGATAAGTATCCAAACGAATCTGAAGGAATTAGAGAATTCATTCGCCGCCTCAAGATGGGCGACGAGATGTTTAAGCAAGTACTGGAATTGACGGAAGAATCAGAGTCGCTCAGTACGCTTCGCGTCATGGGGCAGATGAAAACCTTTGCCGAAGTGCTGAACTACGAAGGTAATAAGCTGGTGGAGCGGATGTCGGAACAAAGAGACATGTTCCGACAGAAACGCAAAGATGACAGATTGCGTATTGAGCTGCTGATCCAGGTGTTCACGGGTATAGGTGTCGTACTGGCATTAGCCCTCGGATACAGCTTGATCAATACTGTTTTCAAACGGCTGGCCAGTCTGATGCGCAACGCCGTCAATATCGGAATCGGACGCCCCCTGGAAGAGCCTCTGGGCGGCGCAGACGAGCTGGCGCAACTGGACGGAGTTATTCACCAGCTGTCTGAAGATCTTGCGTATCTTCGCGCCAACGAAAGAGCGTTGATTGACAACGCGGCAAACATTATCTGCTCCCTCGATAGAGGATTACGCATTACACAAATCAATCCAGCCGTTGAGAGAATTCTGGGTTACGGACCAGACGAACTGCCGGGCACCGCATTAAGTTTGATTGTCAACGAAGAAGACAGCAATGCCGTCTATGCCAGTCTCAAAGAATTAAGTGAATCGAATCAGCAGGCAGCTTTTGAAGCCAAAATACTGCACAAATCGGGTCGCTATGTGGAGATGGATTGGGTAGCGCGCTGGTCGCAACAAGACAGAAGCATTTTTTGCGTCGCTCATGACATAACCGAACGCAAAGAGGCAGAGCGGCTGAAGCAGGAGCTTTTTGCCATGGTCAGCCACGACCTGCGTTCGCCTCTGACGTCAGTAAGTATGACCCTTGAGATGCTCGACGACGGAGTTCTCGGAACCTTGAACGAACGAGGAGCGAAACTTGCCGGTTCTGCCAATGCGTCAGTCAAGTCGCTAATGATTTTGATCAACGACTTGCTGGAGTCTGAACGCATGGCGCATCTGGGCATGGTACTCGACTACGAAACTGCCGATTTAGATTCACTGACGCGGCAGGCAATTGATTACGTAACGCCTGAAGCGAACAGTAAAAACATCGAGCTGAAAGTCCAGGGCACGTGTCCATCAGTACAGGGCGACTCAGAAAAAATTCGCCGTGTACTCGTCAATCTTCTCAACAACGCCATTAAGTTCTCGCCGAAAAATGCATCGATAACCACATCCTTATCGCGGTTCGATCAGGGAATAAATGGACACGATGCCATCGAAGTTCGTGTCATCGACGCAGGTCCGGGAATTCCACCGGATAAGCAGGCGCTTGTCTTTGAGAAATTCAAGCAAGCAGGGCATCGAACCGATGGCGAAAAGAAAGGCTCGGGGCTGGGACTTTCGATATGCAAAGCAATAATCGAGGCTCACGGCGGCATGATTGGCATAAAGAGCGATCCGGGAACTCCCGGCAGCACATTCTGGTTTCGAATCCCAGTCACGCCATCGACCCAGTCATCCAAAGGAGATAGCGTTCCGGCCGCTTCGTCCAGTATATAGCGACTGCTCGCGCTCACCGCACCGATGAAGGAACCTTCGGCTTCTGTTTCTGGTCCTCTGCAACATTCTTGCGATCTCTTGCCGCCAGATCGGGCTTTCCAATTTTGTCATAAGCCCCAGCCCGCAACGAGTAGGTTTGAAGATTACCGCGAGGATTGCGACTGATCGCTTCGGTGTAATCGCTAATCGCTTTAGGGTACTGTCCGAGCTTAAAATAGCTGCTCCCTCTCAAACGAAACGCTTCATCGTCAGATGGATTCAAGTCTGTCGCCACGGAATAATCTGCTATCGCTTTAGAATAATCGCCAAGACGATCGTATAGTTGCCCACGACGCAGATATGCCGGCGGATCCGTTTTGCTCAAAGCAATTATCTTGCTCAGATCAGCCAGTGCTCGATCGGGCTGTTTATTGGCTTCGAAAATCTTCGCTCTCAATTCATAGAATGGAATCTCTTTCGGCTGCTGTGCGATTATCTCATTGCAGTCTTTCAACGCCATCGGAATGTTTTTCATCTCCATATACAAATTGGCGCGCTCCATCCGTGCCCTGGCATCAGAAGGAGAAAGTTCGATTGCCTTGTTGAAATCAGCCAGTGCTTTGTCATACTGTTTCAAAAGATTGTACTGCTGTGCTCGCAACAGATACACATCAGCGGGCGAGACAATCGCTTCGTCATATGTCAGTTCACGCCCCTTGCACCTTCCCGTCTCGGCAGTATCCGAAATTGCCACCACATATGGATGCTTTGACAGCACTTTCGTATAGTCGGCGATTGCATCTTTCATGCGATGAATTCTCGAGTAGCAGTCGCCACGAAAGTAGTAGACGGATAAGCAACCTGGATCATGTTTCATGACAAAGGTAAAGTCATCAATCGCGGTGTCAAGTTTGCCGTCATTCATTGTTGCTATGCCACGAAAATACCGCAGATACTTGTCGTCTGGTCTTAGCTTGACGGCATCATTCATTATCGACACAGCGGGGCCAAGCTGAATGCGCGAGCGATATCCGCGGGCGCGTTCTATAGCCTTATAAATCTGCGACATCTGCTCGTCTTTCTCGGCAAGCTTTTCGTTACCCAGACGACGATAGGCAATGGCACGATTCTTGTAATCGAAGGGAGAATCCCAGCCGTTCAACTCAATTTGAGATAGCTCAATGGAACGACTCAAATCGGCTATTCCCGCCTTCAGATTGCCAAGTTGGCAATAGGCGAAACCACGTCGACTATAGGCGCCACCACATTTGGGATCAAGCTTGATGGCCGCGTCGCAATCCTTAACTGCTTCCTGGTAGCGGTTGTTGCGAATCAAAAACTCAGCCCGTGCCACCAGGAGTAAGGGCTGATTAGGGACCATTTTGACTGCCTTATTAACAGCTTCGACTGCTTTATCGTCCTTCTTTTGATAATGCAGACGGTAAGCACTGTCCAGAAGAGCAAGCGACTGATCTGCCAGAGCCGGTCGACAGTTTACAGATAAACTCGCGGCGAGCGATGAAAGAGCCGAAAGCGCGATAAGCTGTCTGTTGTGCATGAATTGATTCCGAATATCCCGAGAACCAATTCTATGCTATTGAGCAGCAAATTTGATTAGTAAAGCTTTCACACGGTCATCCTTTACTGCGTTGATCAAAGCAGTATACGACTTTGCAGTATCAGCGACGAAATTGTGCTGAACCTTCAAACTGCTCATGCTGGGATTGTTTGGATTCAGTGCGTAGACTTGTTGGATGGCTTTAGTAAGGGCTCGAACTTCTTCCAGACTGTGCTGTTTACCATCGGCTTTCAAAATCCTCTCAGCCGATTGCCAGGGTCCTTCGCCTCGTCTGACTGTTGCGGCTTTGATCATTGCTTCACTCGGCTTATATTCTTTAACCGCAGGTGGCACGACTGGTTCAACTACTGGTGCATCGGCAGGCTTTCGAGCGGCCAGTGCTGCATCAGTATGTTGGGCGGCGGCAGCGATCCTGACTGCAGTTTCCGGTGCCAGACCAAGATCGCCAAGCGCTGGGCGCAGTCTACTTGCGCGAGCGGCTGTTGTCTCAGATATGACTGTGTACTCACCATCGATGATTGTTGGTCCACGTCTGGCTTCGGCACGACCCAACGCGGCGCCGACTTCGCGTCCAGCACCTTCTGCAGCTGGAACGACTTCACGTGTTCCGGCGGCGACCAACTCTCTACCGGTAGTCGAGGTACCTGCTACCACCAGCTCTCTACCGGCGGTAGCGGTGGCGGCTGGAACCAACTCTCTAGCAGCGGTAGCTGTGGCGGCAGGAATCAACTCTCTGCCGGTAGTGGCAGCAGCAGCGGGAACTATTTCTCTACCTGTGGTGGCGGCAGGAAGTAACTCGCGGCTGCCTCCGGTCAGTGCAGGTTGGACTTCGCGCAGTACTCCCCCGTATACAGCCTCTCTGCCGGTTCCAGCGACAACAACTTCTCTTCCAGTTGTACCAGTGGCTCGCAGTTGCGTGACAAATACCTCAATTTCTGTTCTTGTCGAAGGAGCCAATTCGGCCGCGCCTTTAACGCCTTTGCCGAAAAGCGCTGCAGGAGCTGCAATGAGAAGTCCATCTGCAGCGCCGAGCAGCGACTGCCTGACCATGTTGCGAGTGGAATCGTCAAAATTTCCACCTTCGACAGCCTTCATCAACTCCACTCTGTAAGCAGCACCGGCAGCAGTGGCGGCAGGCACCAGTGCAGCCAGAGCGGCAGTGCTCAAGCCAGCCGTCGCCGGAATGGAAGCCAGCATGGCAGCGGCCATAGTGGCATTGTAAATCAGCTCGGCCTTGGCATGCTCTGACTGGACCTGCTGAAATTTAGCTTCGCTGAAAAGCTGATCGAGAACTCTCTGCCTGTCTTCAGGTAGATTTTGTCTCATTCTGGAATATTCAGTCAAAAGAGACTGATTGGACTGAACGGTGCGATCGAGGGTGAGTGCAGAAGCATCAGCAGCGGTGCCTGACTTATCGGCTGACAGGCGTCTGTCGACAAAATCCTGAACACCGTCACCTGAAGTCGTAGAAAGCAACTTACCATATTCGATCGAGTGGGCTTTATCAACTTTGCCCAGGAAGTCATTATCGAGACTGCTGTTATACTTCGCGCTGTACTCATTTTTGAGGCTCTCTCTCTGAGCTGGCGTGAGAGCCGCGAGTCTGTCGCGAAAATCTCTGAAATCGCCACCGTCACCAATGGCGAATGAACGCAGTTGATCTGCCAGAGTTGCCTTTCCATCCTGTTTAATGACACTGTCGAGAATTTGACGCTGATCGCCGCTAAGACTAACGCGATCGCGCACCTGTTGTGGAGCTCTTGCAAAGTCTTCGTATAGTGAACTCATTGGCACGCCGAGGCTGTACTTTACACCAGCACCAATCTGTCCATCTTGCAGTGCCTGATTCCACGAATTCTGGTTGGCGAGATAAGGAGCAGACTCGCGCAGAGCATTGCTGACGCGAAATGCTGCAGCGAACGCGGGATCTTCCATGCGCTTCGACATCTCCGCTGCACCGAGAGCACGTGCTGCTTCAACTTGCTTCAGCTGTTCTACGAGGTTTTTGTCTTGCAGGACGCGCTCCATATCGCGAACCCTGGTGGCAGGATCAGCGCCATCAAGATTGTCCTTAATAACCTGTTGTACTGGACTGAGTTGAGGAGGCTTTCCGGTTTCGGCAACCTGTTTCAACGTAGTTTCTGCAAGATATCTTTGAGCAGACGACTCCGGCAGTTGCTCCGAAACGAATTTATCAACCTTTGCACGAAATCCATCGGTGTTGTTTCTGTATTTCTGTGCGTCTTCTGCCGACATGGTGGCGATGCGAGCGGTAACAGCGGTGTTATCGAAGGTGTCGCTGCGACCGAACCAGTGAGTAGCTCTTGTATCATTCATCACATCAGTAACTGATCTCTTGATACCGTTAGCAGCATCGTAAGATGGTGCATTGGCTTTGTCGGTCACCATGGCGAGTATGCGAGCCTTCTCTTCCGGAGTGGCGTATGCATCGAGCGAGCGAGCCAGGTCGGCTTGATATTTAGCCAGTTCTTGCGGATTTCCATGCAATCGATCGTAGTCTGCTTTGCTCATTCGCTCAGCTGCAGACATGATTGCATCCGTTGTATGACTACCCGAAGAATGTGTGGCAGCCAGTTCGGAAATCAGTGTTTTGCCGCCATGCAAGAGTTGATCCTCGAGAACGCTCTTCCTGAGTTGATCGACTGTGCCGTCGAACATCGTCAGCGTCTTATCCATTGCCGCTTCGACTTTTTGATGATAATCGACTGCAGCCTTAAGCTCGGGAGTGGTAGCCAATTTATCGGCAGTTGTACCTTCTCGTGCCGCGCGCTCGGCTAATTCCTTTCCGATTCTGTAATCGTTGCGCTCGCGCGTGGTGGCATTAGACAAAGCGAAGTCCGTATTGCCGGGGTTATCCAGAAGACCGAGCCAGACGTTGCTGTTGCCCTGGATAATGGTAGCCAGTGAAACTCGTCCTTCCGTGCGGATGTCTTCAGCTACTTGACGCTCTGCCGCACTCTTTCCTTTCTCGAAAGTATCCTGATATGCAGCAGTGAATTTAGGATCTGCTTGAAGCTGCTTGAGAGCGGCTCTAGCAGAAGGTGATTCGTCACCGACCGCCTCGGTAAACATGCGCAAGTCACCGGCTTTCAGGGCAATGTTTGCCATGGCAACGACATCTGCCGGCTTGCGAGCGTCAGCGCCGACAACCGCAAATCGTTTGCCATCCAACTCCACTGCCGCTTCGCCAGGTCCTGCTTCTCTTGGTTGCGCACCTAAAACCATGGCTCGCACCATGTCTTTGTTCGCCTGCGACACGTCAGGATTGTCCAGGATTGTCTGGACGAAACCTTTGCCGTTGCCGTCCGGACCCTTGAACTGCTTGTCGAGCTGAGCCAGGCTGGGTCCATTTAAAGTTTCGAGGGTGCTTCTCAGCAGTCTCTGTCCTGCTTCGGGATCAGTCTTAGTCATTTCGAGAGAAAGGTTGACCATGCCTTTGATATTGCTGCGACCATCCACACGATCAAGAGTTGCAACCTGAGCAAGGTAATCAGTGGGGCTGAGCTTCTCTTTCATGTCAGCTCGCAATTCGCGGCCGAAATGTTGGCGATAATCGCTTTCTAGATTCTTACGATCAGCCGAAGACATAGGTCCGAGAATGCGCGAGAGTGCAGCGACGTCAGGACTGTTGCCGAAGATTCCGGCATTGAGGGCTTTGTGCACGGCGTTCGACTCAACACCGATAGCCTCTGCGCTCAGTGTCAGCTTAGGCAATGTGCCGTCGTTGACCATGCGGTCTGTGGCTGCATTACGTGCTGTGATCGAAGAGGATACGTGCTCCTGGCTATCAGCCGGAGTCAACGGAGCTGTAATGCGCTCAGGTGCGGAGACACGTTCCGGTGCAGCTCTTCTTGGTTCTACTGCGGCTTCGCCATTGTCATTTCTTGCCATATAGAATCCTGAAGGAGATTGCTTACAATCTCCAATCAGCCTTTGGTTAAAAGTACTAGTAATGAGTGGGGCTCGATACGTTATTTGTACCGGCCCCAAGTTACATCTACGTTACGTGTTTACTAGCTGCCCCAAACATTGCGGGCAAAGTCCGAACCAACCGTAGCCAGCTGATTTGAAACCGACTGCTCTCTGGCTCGGAAAGCTGCAGCGTGCGCAGGCATATTCTTCTGTTCGAAGAGCTGAACAAAAGCCTGAATCAGTGGCACCACTTGCGGATCGGCTCCGTTGCACTGCGACAGACTATTCAGTGCGCAGTTTGCCACATTCTGAGCCTCCTGAACCTTTCCAGCCTGAATGAGCGAGTTGATCGTGTGGTAGCCAACCAGAGCGTTGTTGAGGTGCTCAGAGGAAGAGGAGCCGGAAGAAATTCTTGCGGCGTTGGCACGACCAAGAGCCGAACTGAAAGCGCTTCCACCCAGATTGCGGTTGCTGGAATTGATCACCTGTTGTTCAAGTGACTGATTAGTCGAATGCACAGATTCAGGCTCAACCGCGTCTCGCAAACGACCCAGGAACGAAGGGACCTCGGCAGCGTGCGTGCTTTGCATAGGAGGAACAAGCTCTGCCTGGTCTGATACCGACTCCGTGCTTGCTTCCATTGGAGGCAACTGACGCTTACTGTTTTTCGAGTCCAACAAAGAATTGAGCGAACGATTTTCTACTTTTCTAGCTGGCGGTTGTGCTGGTTGAGAGGTCTGACGGGTTCTCGCTGCAGCCCAAATTTGCACCGGCGCTTCCTTAGCTGTGGAGCCAGGAATGAGCTCTTTGCGCAATTCGCTCTTGTAGGCGTCATTTGTTTGAACAGCAGATTCTTTGCGAGCTGCTACTACCTGGTCCATCAAACTTGCTGATTCATGCTGATGGGTAACGGCTGAAGAATTGTACTCGACTGACTGATCGACTGGATGGTAGCTGTTCGGAGCGGCGTCGAAAGCAATGCGTTCGGCGACGCTGGAGGTGTTGACGACAGGAATAGAACGGCTTGGCTCAGCAAAGCTAGAAGCGGCGGGTGCTGAATAATATTCGGATTGATTCTGCGCTTGAGCCGACTGTACATGCTGAGCGAGCCCGGCATTTGAGATTACCGATTGCTGCGAATCAGGAACAATCTGAGAACGAACTTCAGAAGCCATGTTGTGTGCTTCTACTGCGCGGAATGCGTTTTCCGATCTCGCTTGAGAAACCTGGTCCATCAACGAACTCGATGATTGAGCGCAATAGACCTGCTGCGTGTGCAGTGGTTGGGTCGTTTCAAACGAAGCGGCGGCGTTTGAATTGTAGGAAACGGAATGGTCTACCGACTGGTCAACTGCCTGATACGATGTTGGTGAGGCATCGAAAGCAATGCGGTGAGCAGCATCCGAAGCTTTGACATTGTTGACGTCTTGATCTACCTGCACCGTCGAGTAGGAAGGTCCTCCGGCTGCATATGATGCATCAACTATGCTTGAAGAACCGCCTGCACTGTAGGTAGACGCACTAAGATTAGAGGCGCTGGACGAATAAGAGTTGGCATCGACCTGATCGCGACTGTAGTTTGAAACACTGGTGTTATCAGCAGAACCAAATGAAATTGGTGGCACAACTTCCACTGAGCTTGTAGTTACAGGTGTCGCATAGGAATTGCCAACTTCGTTGTTTTGCGAGTAAGCAACTGACGACGTCGATGCCCATGAATTAGATGATTCGCTTGAGACTTCATATCTGGTACCAGCAGGAGGGACTGAAACTTCCTGTCCACCAGAAGCAGCGGAGTGACCGAAAACGTTGCCGTCAGGTACAACTGCTCCGTTGTTTGTCCAGACAGTGCTCGACGATTCCAGAGCCGAGCGTCTGAAGTCATCTGAACGTGCGGCGGCAGCAGCCATTTCAGCACGCCTGCTGGACTCGTCCGCGGCGAGGTCGGCTGCCCTGGCAGCACCAAGCGTGATCACTTCCGCCCCAGGCTGTGCTGCATAGGTACTGCCGGCAGGGCAAGCCATATTGCTTGTCACCTCATTGAACTGCGGCATAGAACTGATTTGACCAATGTTGGTGATGTCTCCGTCGAATGCTGCTGCGTATCGAGCATCTAATGGAGTTGTCGACAGAAGCGATCCGGAGCTGTCGAAGTTATTAGTCTGAGCGTTATAAACGGAACCATCGTCATTGAAATTGATACTTGTCGCAGAGTAAGTTCCGTCCGCATTAAATGCATCGCGCTCGTAGCTTACGGCCTGCCCGTCTGCGTTATAAACAGCAGAAACGAAGCCGTTGTCGGTGAACTGCGAGTACGTTGCACCAAGAGCATTGCTGTCGCGATCGTAATAGTTCGTCAGGCTGCCGTTATTGGCAGTAGGTTGAACAACACTGAATCCGGAAACATCTTGAGTGTGCGCATCGTAGTTTGTCGTCTTGAGAAGATTTCCGTTCCAGTCCTCTCCGTATGTCTTACGGCCTGCAGCATCGTATGCTTGAGCATGAATGTCGCCGGCTGCGTTTGCGCTCATCGTAATACTGTCGAGCGCAGTGTGTGAACTATCAGAATGGCTGACGTTGAGTTCGCCTTCACAAAGTGACTGAACCAGGAAGTTGTCGGTGGCAGGGTTATCGGTGCCGTTGTTGAAGACGCTCAATTCGGTGCCGGCATCGGTCTGGGAAGCTTGTACGACTGTACCGTCAGGCAACGTCGCTCTTCCGTTAGAGTCGAACTGAAGTTGTACGTTTTCCCCGGCTGCGTTCTGAGCATAGAATCGGGATCCATCGCCAGAGACAGACAAACCATGCTGCGCCATGAGTGCGACAGCAGCCTGCCCATCGATGTGGGTGCTGTGCATTCCGGCTGCATTTGCAGTCGTGAAGCCGGCAAGCGCTGTCAGAGAATTTTCGGTCAGTCGACCAGAACTTTCTAGTGGATTGAAGTTGATTGTATCGGCCGGCGGAATCACATCAACGCCATCTTCGGTAGGGGGAGGCGTGTGCTCGGCTACAACACGGCCGGGCGCATCAGGATCAGCTTTTCCGGTTGACGGACCAGCGTCTCTCAAGACCGAGGGGGGAAGCGTAGACAGAGTGTTCACACCATCATTGAAGGACCTCAGGCTCGATCCTGTGAAAGATGCACTGTGCAGCAGGCTGTTGCCCACTGCAAACTCAGATGGGCTAAACGAGGCGGGCTGAACTCCTTCGAATGCAGCCGGGCTATCAGCGGCAGACCCATGATAAGAGGCGAGTTGAATGTGGCTTCCCGGAGCACTACCTTCGTGATCGGCATGCTCAACACCATGTGCACCAGCGTTACGGCTGCGATGCCCGGCGGCCGAATGACCGTGCCCCTTGCTTCCGCCACCGCCCTTGCCACCACCGCCGCCGCCTTTCTGGGCAGCCTGCATTGCCTTTTCAGCCATGTTAGCAGCTTCCTGACCGGCAGCCTTAGCCAGTCCGGCAAAATCAAAGGCGTATTTAACAGATGAAGTAGCCAGAAAATTCAGCGCAGTGATAACAAGAGTGCCGGTTTCGTCTACACCTCTGAAGCAAGCCATGAGCAAGATCGAGGTATTCCAGAACAACGACCAGAATCCGAGTGTAATCACACCTTCGCACCAGCTTGGAAATGCGCCGCGCAGACTCTTCATAGGCCATGCCCAGAGCGCTGCTGTAATTGGTCCAACAAACCAGAGGTAGTAAAAATAGATCATCTGGAAGGCGCAAAGGATGTTCCAGGCAATCATAAAAGTAGCATTGGTGCTGTTGAACATCTCCTTAGCAGCGATGACAGCAGCAGGCAGCGCCTCGTCTGCACGATCTGGAGGAGCAAGATAGATACCTGCAACTGGATCTTCGATTTTGTTTTCAATCATCATGCCTTCGAAACGCGCAAATGCAGTGGTGCCGTTCAAGAGAGGTCCCATTTTTGCAGTCTGCTGATCGAGTGCATTGCGATTCTCGCCTGGTTGTCTGGCTGGGAAGGCGCGAATGTGGAAAGATATGGCGTCACGATACATGTCGGTGCCGAAGATCTGGGTGTACTCATCTGCAATTGAGAGGGTAACCGAATTGTTGAGATCGATGCTGTAGTTGATGACGAGGTATGTGCCTGGTATGAGAAAAATTGCGATGATGGCGCGCTGAATTCCTTCAAATGGATTGGCTTCTCCCAGCACAGGATTACCAGCAGCCATTATCGATTTGACCTGCGTCAACATTGCCCCGGGCAGCAAGAGGAGAACAGCCATCGGAACGAAAATTCCGTCACGCAATTTGTTCCACTTGTTTGCACCGTCTGTAGTGAAGTTGATCAGAAAGCTGGAGCAAAAATCGATTGCTGATGCAGCTTGTTGCTTCTCAAGATCGGCGAGAGCATTTGCCATTTCCATTGCTTGCGAATCAAGATTCGACTTGGCGGCATGCATTTGCTTATCAGGGGCATTGACACCGGCAGCCAGCGTGGCTACGAAGTTAGCCAGATAGAGCTGTGTCTCGCTATTTGTAGGAAGCATACCGTCGCTGTTGGCGGCGTTACGTCTATAGGCTTCACGCAAACCTGCCGGCCAGTTGACCCGAATCGCGCTGGCGGGCACATTGCACTGTTTGTCGCCAATTGTCGTCTTGCCACCGCTGACCTCATCGAGACCTTTGTCTTCGCACTTCTGGCGTTGATTTTCAGTCTTCTGACGTCCGCCTTGATCTTCCGGAGCATCGCCACCATTAACGATACCAGCTCCGTTGTGATACTGATTGTTCCAGATGGTCGGTCCGCCACCTGTCTGACCCTTCTGGGTTCCGGCAAGACCACCGGGAAACGCCAGAGCCTGGATATTTACAGAAGCGACGGTAAGTAAGGACAAGAGTAGAAACAAGAATCTAGAATTCTTCATGCTAATCCTTCACGGCCTGCAGCGGCGAGCCATCGCTCAGTCTCTGCTGCCGATTCATCTAGTAAGGGGGCTGCTGGAGGGGTAATGCCTACCCAACGAACCTATCTTGCCAAGATAACGTTACGCTAATGTGACGGGTTCGCCGAGGTCAACATTCAAGTTCGCCGGCTGTAGATAATGGCGGGGGACCATGGTAAACAGCGTTCTCAGCCCGTGGAGTGCCGTTAGACGATGGGGTGCCTCGTTCAGATCCGGGATTGCCTCCTGGAGAGCTGCCTGGATGTGTGCCACGGCTTCCACTGCCCTGATCGGAATGGCTGGCGCCCTTCTTACCACTGCCGCCGCCGCCACCACCGCCGCCTCCTCCTCCGCCGCCCTTAACGGCTTCAGACTTGAGCTGTTCGGCTTTCTGCAAAATCTTACTGACCATCTCACCTGGTTTGTATTCGAATGGAACGAACGGAACGTAGAGCAAGATAACCATGAATGCAGTGTAGACAGCCATCTCCCACTGACTATTGGGAATATAGATACCCTGCTCCATTAACCATTCGATGCGTGTTTGCATGATCAAGATCACCACGCACCACCAGAACTTCCACAAAGACACATTGATCAGCGCATCGATCCAATTAGTAAAACAAGTTTTGAATAGCGAGCCACATCCCGACGGCCAGGCGAAGAATGCTGCGGCAATCGGTGCCATTAAGAAGAGATAGCAAATCATCACCATCTGAAAAGCCGAAAGCATAAGCATTCCAAAATTCATAGCGACGTTGAGCATGTTGAACGCCATTTGCATCATGCGGGTGGCTGCGCCCTGGTTCTCAACTTGAGACGATTTCTCGCTGCCGCCATCTATTTTGCCGGCGATTGCCTCACTGATACCACCACCGAGGGCAGCCTCGATACTTGGTGGCACAACGTTAGCGTAATCCTTCGGCATGCTGAATGCGTTCTTTGCATTCTGCACGGGTGCATTGAACGTCTGCTCCTTCATCCACTCGATCAGCACGGTAGGTTCAATGAGATTCTGCACTTCAAAAGTCATTGAATTACCGACGTCTATTGCCCAACTGGCAAAAAGTTGGGTGCCTGGAATGAGGAATATGGCAATAATGCTGCGCAGAATTCCAGTAAAGGGATTGACTGCATCCTCGTCTTTTGCACCAAGGATGCCGTAGGCAAGATAACCTTTCAAATTCGTCAAAATGGCGCCTGGAAGCAGAAGCAGAAGGGCCATGGGTACGTAGATAACTTTGTAGACTTGCTGCACCATCCAGATCGCCTGACTGTGTGTCTTAACTGGAGCTTCAGAAGCCGTGGGCGTGCCCGAACCCTCATTGGCAACGTTGATCAGTGGGGTACGACACTCTTCTACTCCTGTCTGGAACCCGTTTTCGGCTGCTCCGGCAGCAGCATCGGAAATCTCCTGCTGCTGCGCTCCCATGTTTGCCTTAGCAGTTTCAGCGGAACGTTTTGGTGCATTAATTAACTGGGTGGCGGCATAGGCAGCAGCGATATAGTTAATCTGCATGATCGAATTGGAGGGCATAGCGCTCTCTAGCGCCTTCGGCATCTTTGGAAACCACTTGTCCAAAACTGCTTTAGCCGCGGCAGATGGAGGCGTGGCGGACACTTTTCTCATCGGCGGAAACGAATACCAGTTCTGACCAGCCGGAGGTGCCTGGTAGGCAACGTTGACACCATTGCCGATGTTTTTGTAGGACCACTGCGTCAGAGTTTTGTCAATCTGCTGCGGTTTAGGCTTTTGCGCCTGGGGATCGGGCTTCTTCGTTTGAACTGTATGATCGCCTGCGCCTGTACCAACGCCAGCCTGATCGTTATTTCCGTACGAAACGTCCTTGGTCGGAGCACCCGGCTGAGGCTCGAGTTGCTCCATTTTGTCGTCTTCTTCAGCGGCAGGATTTTGCATGTTGTACATGCGGCTATGCTCGGTCTGTGAATAAGCGCGACCCTGCGGACCAAGCGACGAGAATCCTCCACTCGGCAGTGCATAAGCGGAATCCAGACAGATTGACGCAATGCAGAAGTACAGAAACAAAAACCGACAGATTTTCAGTCTTTCCATTTAGCATCCAGCCGCGTCGATGCGCAGGCTGCCTTTAGTAAGTAAGGGGCGTTCAAAAAGCGTTTCAACACTGGCAGTTTGACGATTTATCGTTACGACATCGTGACGTTTAATCCCGGTCTGGAATCTTCCAGGGTAAACCCAATGTACTGCTGCGCGAGAAAGGCGCAAAGTATCATCGAGAACCCAGAAAGCCATGATCACTGCGTAGATTTGAAGACGCTTACTAGAGCGCATTAAGACTGTGGAATTAACAGAAGAAAATGCACAGTCAGTAAATCTTGTCCCCGAGTCGGATGAGAATAATTTGGATTGCAGTGAAACTGATCCACCTCAAAGTCCTGAAGTTGCGCAGGCTAAAAATGGTTTGCAAAAATTTCCAGACATAAAAATTCCAGGAATGACGCTGCCAGAACCTGCATTCGGAATGAATTCGCTCAGAAAGCGGTGTTCGCTAATGAGACTAGCTCCGTTTGGACCGAATTCACTTTTCATGATATCTGTATTGGCTCTGGCAGTGGCGCTCATTGTCTATCAATGGCTCCATAACCGTTCCGAGACAGAAAAGTTATTTCGCTACTATGTCGACCAGGCGCAGCTTTCCGCGCTCAATGGCCACGACAACAAGGCAGTCAGTGCATGGAGAGATGCCATTGAAAACGCCATCGCCCTCGGTGACAACCCGAAACTAATCGGTAATTTGTATCTGGAAAAAGCGAAATCAGAAATAGCTGCATCGAAAGCTCTAACAAAGCCAACTGAAGTTGAAACTAGCAGGCAGCAGATCATAGGCGACATACAAAGAGCTCTGACCCATTACCAAAAGGATTCATTTACTACACTGGCACAGATTCAAGCACAGGAGCTGCTTTTGTCAATCCTGCCGGTGTACACGGAACGATTTGTCAGTGATGAAGAACAAGTGCGCATAGACGAAAGACGGGCTACAGCAGAAAAACTTCTCAAAGAAGGTAAGCAAAGTGAGGCGCTGAAGGTCTTTACAGAAGTTGTAATCGCGTCGAAAGGGCTCACACGGGCAGCCTTAGAAGACGACATTAAACAGCTAATGACGAGACGGTCCAACCCTCGTACAAATGCGGAAGAGCTTTTCCCAATCACATCGGCCTTGTTTACCTATCAAATATGTGCGTCAGCACAAACGACAGTTGAAGAGGGTCAAAGTCTAAACTTACTGCTTGATCAGGCTTTGAAGGCAAGTGGACATGCAAAAGATGACTACCAATACCTGAAGAAGCTTGGCGATCGCATGTTCGTAAAGGCGAACTATCATGGGGCTAACCTTGCATATTGGCGCTGCCAGGCGCTCAAAGATTCAGCCGAGGTGAGAGAGCATCTAAAATTCTGCTATTTAAAGTTGCATCCTACTAAAACAGAAGACAGCCAAGCCGCTATCAGTGCCGTTGTGGAACTGATAAGACTTAACGTCAAAGCATTCGGGCAAGACAGTAAGCAAGTGACTGGCGCCGTGGAGAGGCATGCGGAGCTGCTCGAGTCAACAGGCAATTTTGAAGAGGCCGAGACGCGACGCCGAACAGTTTTTGACCGAATTGTCGCAGACAAGTCGGGACAACCGTTCTATGACAGATACGGACAAATTATTAGCGATCCTGCCAGACAAGCAGAAGATGCAATCATGAAACTATACGTCACTGAAGGGAAGTTCAAAGAGGCTCTAGCGTGGTACCGAGAGAGACAACCACAATCTGACCAGATGACAGAAATGGATTTTACGTTTGTGGATCTGTGCACAAAGGCAAACTGGCTGTCTGACCCAATGCTAGAAGAAGTGATCGAGCGAGAAAGGCATGATTGAAAAACTTGAAACTCCTGCTGCCGAAACGAATTCGCAAAATGCTGGCGAGCTAGAAGCGAATCCTATAAATTCAACTATTAAATCCAGGTTCGTCTGTTTGGCATCAGACATCGTCCGTGTCAGATCCATTCCGGTTGCGCTGGGGTTACTCACCGCTATGTCTATTGGAGCCAATTCGTATTCACAACTCAAAAGTACGGAAGATGCACTGCAAATTCACAGAGACAGTGCTGAACTCTTCGATTATTCACATCAGGATGCGGAGGCCAGCAAGATGTGGCATCGAGCTATCACTGATTCTATGAAATTGAATTACCGAGAAAAATTGACTGGCGATATGTATGTAAGAGCGGCTAAATCCGAGCGTCATGCCGCTGTTGCAGTTTCTTATGGACAGACCATGTGGAAAATTCCCCCGGGCGCGGAAGCAAAATCAAAGACTGAGGAACAGTTCTACAAATCACAGCAAGAAGCAGATCTCAAATCCGCGTTGAAAATATACAGCAGGATACCAGACACCAGAGCTGAGCAGCTTGTTGTCTTGAACGATTTGCATATAATTCTTGGACAGAAAGTAGCTCAAGCAAACTGTTACTTGAGCGACGGCTCGGCGTACGCAGGCGAAAACAAAGACCCTCAGGAGCGGCAACCAGACCGCGACTTGCAGGAGGGGTTGGCTAAATTAGAATCAGGAAAAGAGGACCTCGGTCTCGCGTGCTTTCAACGGTATTTAAGCCGAACGCATGATTCGATCAAATTGGCGAATCCTGTCATCAAACAAATTCAAGCGACAAGCAAACATGACTATAGAAGAGTGCAACTGTTGATTCCTCTCATACACGAAGTTATCTACTACTGTCAGAACATTCAAGACCTCCGGTGGGAGTTCGAATGGCTAAACTTCTTGCTCGCTTCGCTGATGGACCCTGACGACTATCATGACCGACTAAACCTCGCTGATTCGACAAATACCGTGCATGGCGCGATTATTGAGTATTCGAGATGTCTCGGACTGAAAGAGGATAAGGTCGTTAGTGCCAAGCTTCTAGGCAAGTTACAAGAAGCAAGAAATACCGATTTAAGTCCGCAACAGCAGTCAGACATCACTAACTATATCGACTGCCTGACGCGTTTACAAAAGCTCAGAATTGACGCATTCGGCGCCAATGACCATGGCACCCAAGATACTACAAAGGAACTCGGTATTGCTTCAGGTCTAAGTGGTGATTTCGAAAACGCCGAGCACTTCCTGAGTTCACTGACAACAGGCGCTGCAATCGAAGGACCTTCTGACGCTCGCCTGAGCCTGGCAGACCTGTACACAAATGAAGGCAAATTCAACCTGGCGCTCTCGCTGTACGATCAAGTCTTCCAAGAGTTGAAGAAGGAGCAGCACGCAAGCGTTCGGTTTCTCCGGTGGCGGATAGCCCGAGCAAATCTTCTTGCAGGGCGAATGAAACCGGCAATCCAAGCAATCAACGACGCCAACAACGAGTCAACACCTGATCTGTTCGGTTCCAGCCGAAGCAATGTTGACCCGTCGTTATTGATGGAGTAACCGAAATCCTATCGGCAGGCCTATCGGAACAGACCGGCAAGAGCGGGATTGCTACGAAGGTTGTTGTCGATGACCAGTTCTTCATTGCGACGCAGTTCATTGCGATTTCCGTTTGCAGCTCGCAATTGCTTGGCGACGCTGCTCAATTCTGCCTGACTTGCATCGTATCGCTGTCCCTTGTGCGCTTCAGCGATGAGGCGCTCGGCAGCATGCCAGTAGCCTTCGCCAGACCTTACTTTCAATGCATCATGGACATTTGGGGGCAAATCACCGCCTGCTGGTCCGCGCTGTGGACCGACAACCTCAGGACGAGCCTGTGGCTGAGCGACTGGACGAGTTGGTTCGATACCGCCGCGACGAAGTGCATTGTCGCTCAGATTGTGCTGATGTGCCTGATCGATCAATTCGGCTGCAGTAAGATCCTTCTTGGAGAACCAACCATCTCGAGACAGCCCCTTGATGTAATCCAATGTGTGGCGATCCTTCGGACTGAGAGCAGGATCCTTCAGCTCCTGGTCGATACGTGCACTGGATATGCCACCATCTGGACTGGCAAGACGTTGATAGAGGCTCTGTCTGCCCATCGGCTTTTCAAACAGGTGAGCAAAATCTTCCTGCCTTCCACGGCTTACATCGTCAAGTCTTGTACGTTCAGGTCTGCTGGACAATCTATCCCAATTGGTACCAGAATCGGCCGCTAGTTTCTGCAGATCGGCTTTGGAGTAATCTGTGTACTGAACCATTTCGCCATTGGTGACCATAGGCGCATTGTTCTGCAGATATTTGAGAGTCTGTACATTTTGAGGGGTCAAATTATTCCGTTCTGGATACTGAGCAAGCTGATTTATTTTATCCAGACTCAAACCACCACGTCCGTCTCCGACTCGATCGAGCAAGCTTCTGCCGCCACCAGGTCTGGCGGTCAAATCACTGAGAGCGGCTTGCCCAGCCTGTGCTTCCGCACTCAACGGCTCAGGGCGTTTCGTGCTGTACTGCCGCTCTTGTGGGGTCAAACCAGCAGCGTCTCCAGCTCGTTGCAACGCTCCTTGAGAGACGTCTCCACCGGACGATCTAAGTTTATTAACCGCTTCCAGTGATGCTCGGTCCTGACTGGACAGACCTGGCTCACTCAATCGCGCATCAAGCTTTTGTCCGGAGATATTGCCGCTGGTATCGCGCACAGTATCATAGAGGCTTCTGCCGGTAGAAGGGTCTTTAGCGTACAGGTTACGCAAGTCTGCATGCTGTTTTTCACGCGCTGCAAACGCTTGAATATCTGAATTGTAGATGTGCTGCCCATCGCCTGAGATTTTGTTGAAGTCTTTCAACAGCCGCTGAGTCAGAGCTCGCTCACCTTCGGAAAGGTTAGGCTTTCGTCCGTGTTCTTCAATATCTGTGCGAGACAAACCATTCCAATATTGCTGCCAATAAGACTTATCACCGAGAATTCTGGAAGCTTCCAGCGCCTCAGCGCGACCAGTGAAACCATCTCTGTCCAACTTGTCCATGGCCCGTGCAGCTGACCCGGTTGCAGAGTTAGGACCTGTGATCGAGTCCAATTCTTTCAGAAAGGGACTCGGGCTGCTTGGAGATTGAGTGATGGCAGATTCCGCACGCTCGACGCCTCTTCTTTCCTGGGTTACTGCTTCACCATTAGTTTCTCTCGCCATGAGGATCTCCTCCTAAAAAACAAAGACCGTGTTGGGTGTTTGGGGGACGGAAACACTGCTTCAACTGGCAACTAGCGTGTTATCGATTCCGTGTGTTTACAGTAAAAAATCATCGTTACCGCTTCGTGACGGTTATGAAAAATTTCCAAGGAGCGGTCTGGCTCGAATTTTCGACCTTCGCAGTCCTTATATAGACAGATTTTTCTTGAGCGCCTCAAAAATCTCAGTCGTGGAGATGCCTCGGCTACAAGGCTTCAAATTGATGGACACCCCACCTGATGACTGGACCGCTGCCAGCGACGCCGTCGTAACGAGGAGGTAACTTTCAACGGCTATGGTGAGTTCATTCCCTCGATCGAATACCTGTTTCTTAGAGGCACCCCATGGAACCAATCAACCCAAATACATTCTCAAATCAGACGAGCTGCGTATTCAGTCAGAATCAATTTCTAAAATTCCAATTGAATCGAGATCAATGCCTACAAATGATCAAGTCGGTTCTGTCAGAACTGAATGCGCACATTAAGGAGTTTGGCGACAAACTATTGTGCATTGTCAGGGAAGGAACGGCAACCTATGCGTTCGAACTGAACTTTGAATTTATGCCAAACAATGCTGTAGTTCGAGTTGAAAATTTTCGCGTTTTAAATAGCTTTTCGGAGCTGGTCGAGTTGCGTTATCAAATGCAAAAAATAAATTGCAGATAGCAGTACAGATTTAATTAGGGGGCAGGGGGCACCAGTGATGGTGTCCTCTTCTTTTTGCAAAGGTCACAGAAATGTAACGCTGCAAATTTAGGATATCAACATAAAGCGTACCAGCAGCCCCTTTGGCGCATTCATCTTAGTATAGGTAGCAAATGTCCTTCGACAGATCTCAACAACCTACGCAGGAAACTTATTCCGAACGATCGGTTGCGGCTCATCATGCCAGTCGACGAATGTCCGATGAAGCTCATGTTCAACATCTGGATTTTCGTCCATCGTACGATCGTGGACTGTCAAGCAACAACACTCCAATCCAACATGCTGTCTATCGTCCAATGGAGGATGCCACCGATCTATTGAGAGCGGCGCGGCACGGTCGCCAGGATCAGGAGAGAGCGCGTTATGCCGAGTTTCATGGTGGCAATCCTTACGAGAGGGCGCGCCATGCTGAGTTTCATGGCGGCAATCCTTACGAGAGAGCACGTCATGCTGAGGTTCCTGGTAGCAGATCTCACGACAGAGCACGCCAATACGAAGGTCCTGGTCGTTACGATCGACGAGACCATGGTCGTGAGAGGGATTCACTGTTTGATGAGATTGGTCATGCAGCAAAGATTGTGCAGAATGCCTTTGAGTCAATCGGAGAGAAACTCTGGGCACGTACTAAATTCAAACATGTAGTACAAAACGGCAATCTGGGATGCGCGGCAGCTGTATCAGAATGCCTGAATCGCTCAGGTTTCGAATACGCGAACAGCGCAGGCGTGGGCGGTCTTGTCGATCAACTGATGAAACGAGGCTGGACTAAACATCCAATCAGCGAAGCACGTCCAGGCGATGTCATTTATGGTCATAGAGGCAGCGGATGGCGAAACGGTGGTGGCAATGCGCATATCGGCATTATGGGAGAAAACGGCACTGCATTCGGCAATAGTTCAAGCTCCGGACAGTGGAAGCATGCACCTCTAGAGGGAATTATCGGCTCTCGCAGATTTGGACAGAACCGTTATTGCCTGCGACCACCCGGTGGAAACGAAGGAGTTCATGATCCCCGCGAGCTGATCGATGCGCGCCCGCCGAGAGGTCCCCGTCCACCACTGGATGCACGTCCACCTCTGGATGCACGTCCACCTCTGGATGCACGTCGACCTCTCGATGAGCGTCTACAGGACCGAGAACGACCGTCACCGATCGATGGTAGGCGTCCCCCGATGAACCGGCCGGAGAACGACTGTATAAACGCTGTCATGGATGGACGCACATCTGCAACCGAAAAACTGGCAGCCGTTCAACAACTCTCACATCAGGGAGTTTCTCAATTCCGTTTTCAGGGTGCAGACGGTCAGAGCTATTCGATGAGAACTGAGACCCAGTCGGTCGGCAACCGTGAGATGGTTCATCTATTCATAACCCTTCCTGACGGAAAAGAGCGCGTCGTACTGCGCGGTATCGCAACGGGCGACGGCAACTTCGAGCGTGAAAAATCATCTAATGGACGCAGCGTCGACTTCTATGGCAAAGGAGCTGGTGCTGTTTACGGCAGTGAAAGCAGAAGCGAAAGAGCTGATCTCTATCAATTCGATGGTGGTAGACGCGATCCAAGAAGGCTCAGCAACGGCGACCAAAGCACTGGTAATGGTGCGCTCGACCTTTACCAATTCGACGGCGACCAACGCAATAATTCAGCGACTTTGGAAACGCGACGTACACCACCATCAGACGGTCGTCCGCAGCAATCGATGTATGAGAGATACAGGCGAGAAGAAGAACGTCGAGAGCGAGATCAGCGGAACCCATTCGGCGACAGCGTACCGGATAATGGCAATCAGGCATCGATTAACAAGATTATGGACGATGCGCAACGTGCAGCTAACAACAGTGCAAACCAACTGATCCGCACGCCTCAGGGAGTTTACATGCGGGCAAGAATGGACATAGATGCGGACGGTTCACCCAGAGCACGGCAAATCGATCCAACCGGACAGACTCAAACCAGTATGAGATACACGGACGGCTCATCAGTGAACGCCGAGGAAGTACCGTATATGGTGCTGCCAGGGGGACAGTTTTCGCAATTCGGCATCAAATTGGGGGACATGTGCCTTGTGCGTAACAAGGAGAACGGCAAGGTGACAGTGGCAGTATTCGCTGACGTGGGTCCGCGCCATAAGCGCGGTGAAGGTTCGATGAAACTAGCCGAAGAGCTCGGCATCAATCCTTCTCCCACTCGAGGAGGAATTTCGAAACCCAACATAGAATATTTGGTCCTGCCTGGCAGCGGCTATCCGGCCCAAAATCAGCAACAACTGCTAGCAAGAATCAACGCCCAAAAGCAACGTTTGGGCTTACGATAACGCTATTGGGGCGCTTCCGTCATTTTGTAGCCAAGACCCTTCAAAGTCTTGATCAAAGATGGCTGACCTTCAATATCAATCTTGTTTCGCAGACGCAAAATCCTCTGGCGAACAGCAATATCTGTAGCATCTGACTCGGTCGTAAATACACGATCCAGCAATTGCTGAGAACTGAAAGTTCGTTCAGGATTCTTCATGAACAGCTCAAGCAAGATGAGCTCGCTCGGAGACAACTCAATCGGTACACCGTTGCGCGACACAACCGATGTGGCCACATTCAATTCCAGATAGCCGACTTTAATCTTCTTCTCTTCAAGCTCTGTCGGTCTACGCAGGAGCGCTCTCACCCGTGCCAGAAGTTCCTTGTAGTGAAACGGCTTGGTCAGATAATCGTCAGCGCCTGTCTCGAATGCTTCGAGTTTGTTGTCGGTGTCGGTCTTTCCGGTTAAAAAGAGAATAGGAATTTGCCCACCGTGGTCACGATAGCCCTTGCAGACCTCGACGCCCGTTATATCCGGCAAAGTCCAATCGACCACAGCCAGGTCATAATGAAAAAACTTAAGCCGATAGAGAGCGTCTTCGCCTTCCAGAGTGTGGTCAACCACATGCCCTTCGGCACTGAGAGCCTCTTGCACCACGGTTGCTAGCTTTGGATCGTCCTCGACAAGCAGTATCTTAGCCACTGAATCACCTTTTCGACACTGCCTGATTTTAGCACTAGCTAAAATCAGTGGACATTGTCAGTATCGAACTTGTCAGCATGGGAATATAAGACGAGACGGCAATCCTGGAAGGGTCAAACTTGCTTCTCACACTCTCTCGAATTATTTATCCGCGAGCGCAGACACGCAGACCACCATTGCAGAGATGGCAGCCGCCTCCGGGCCCAAAAGCTATGACGGTGTACCGGCATGTAAACCTGTTGGTCATTTTCGCTCTTACTGCATCGCCTTCATCTGCCCAGCATCAACAACAGCACAAAACAAACAACTCCAGCCACAATGGCAAAGCTGCTCAGCACTATGCACCAGCCCTGAGCCAATCGCAAATGGCTGACATGCTTGATCAGGTGTCCACAGGTAGAGCGCCAACACTGCCAACCCACTCGAATCCGTCCAATAAGGCAGCTACATCCCGTGGCATGACAGGATCGGGTTCATCATCAGGCGCGATCGTCAGACCGCCAGCAGGTGGACTGATAAATCGCAATTTCAACTCGGGCAATGTTCACCCCATGGGTATGGGGATGGCTCGCGGCATGTCGTCAGGCATGGGAATTGCTCGTCCACCCGCTCTGGGAGGAAGCAATCGCGGCATGATGCCAATGGGCACCATGGGCGGTGGAGGGATGGCTCATAGCGCAATGACAGGCGGTGGCGCTGCCCAATTCATGCAACAGTTTAAACAGAAATTTGGCGCTCTGATGCCCGGCGCTATGGGCGCCGGCGAGCAGGAAAGCGGAATGGGCGGAATGCCCGGTGCCATGGGTGGCGGAATGCCCGGTGCTATGGGTGGCGGAATGCCCGGTGCCATGGGCGGCGGAATGCCCGGTGCCATGGGCGGCGGCGGCGGAATGCAAGCACAACTGATGCAACGCCTGTTTCAAGGACAAGCACCGGGTGGAACCGGAGCGGGGATGTCCGGTTTCCCGGGGCGTGCACCAGCGCGGATGCAAGCCACATCGCGCAATGACGATGTCATAAAACGGCCACCTGGCGTCGCAGGCATCGCCGGCGGTGCATCAACTGCACCACCGGGTCACTCGACTTCATCGAGTTCGGCAAGCGATCTGGAGCGCCAGATGGAACAACAGTACGGGAAATAATCAAACCCGCCCGGCACTTAGCAGATCAAGTCTCATGAAATAATCGGCTCTCTCATATTCTGTGCTATGCGCCAGTGCTGGCACCTCTACAAAGCCGCACTTCTTATACAATCCAATGGCTGGGCTTAAGTTCGAGTTCGTCTCGAGTGTGATGGCTTTTGCACCACGTTTCTTTGCTTCTTCAATGCATGCTTGAATTAAATCGTAGCCTATTCCTCGACCCTGATAAGCCTCGTCGACACTCATTTTCGCCAACTCAAATTCGCCATTGCCGAGATTTAAAATCGCCAGCGTGCCGACGACTTTTCCGTCGATCTTGGCGAACAGAACGGCGCCACCTGGGGCGATGATCTCCGTTTCTGGATTCTCAAGAATACGCAAATCAGCGGCTTCCAATTTAAAGAACTTTTCAATCCAGGCACGATTCAATCGCAAGAAGTCTTCGCGATATGCCGGACTGTAATTTACTATTTCTGCACCTCTTAAACGAACATCTTTCACGTCACTAATCCTCTCTTTCACTGATTTAAATGCAAACTTTCTTTCAATCGCTTCTATTTCCTTCAAAAAATTTCCGCCGGCATCCGAGATCAAATCATCAGCGGCCGCTTCAATACGATCCCAAAGTGGCTCCAGTTCGGCAGCTAGCTTTTTTCCTCTAGCGCTCAAAGAAACAAGCCGTTTACGTCCATCCTTCTTATCCTGGGCTGAGACTACCAACCCCTTCTTTTCCAGTTCGTTGACTGTTAAGTTGACCGCTGGGTGCGTGACACCGAGTTTAGTGGCTATTTCACCAATCGAGTTTCTTCCATCGGTATGCAACAGATGAAAAACCGGAAACCATTTCGGTTCGAAATCGAAATCGTACATTTTATAGATATCGTGCACGTCCTGAAAGAATTTCTCGGACAAGCGCTTAAGGCGGCTGCTCATAGCCAGGCTGCCAAGATTGACAATGTAATCCACTTAATTAACTCCGTAAGCTTTTACGTAAGTACTTACATAGTTTACTCGAAGTGCAGCCCCTGTCAAGCTCTGCAAAACTTCTCGTTACGATACGGCCATGAATTTCTTCCGATATCGGAAAAATTCAAGTCATTTTTATAGACTTTGAAAGGGTGAGGCTGAGACAGCGTCCAGGATCGCCGATCCTAGATCTTAAACACATAGCCCGATCCATAAATGGTCTCAAGCGTATTGCCCTCGGGATCAATCTTCTGGCGCAATCTCTTCACTGTAGTCCTTACAACATCCAGGTTACTTTCACTCTCTGTCGCCCAGACGTGCTCGAAGATGAATTCAGGTGGCAGAAGTACATTGGGATGCCTTACAAACAATTCCAGCAATTGGAACTCTTTACGCGAGAGATCGATTATCTGTCCGTCAATTTCAACTTGATGCTGAGCAAGATCGACTATTATCCTGCCCACCTTCAGCTGATCCGCCTGAAAAAAAGATTTGCGGCGCAAAAGCGCCTGCACTCGCAATTGCACTTCACGCAGATCGGCGGGTTTGGTCAAATAGTCGTCAGCCCCGGTCTCAAATAATTGAGTTTTGTCCTTGATCTCATGCCTTCCCGTCAAAACCAAAACGAGCAGCTTGCTACCTCTATCGCGCAACTGCCTCAGAACTTGCTGACCGGAGCCATCGGGCAAGTTCAGATCGAGAATGAGGAGGTCGTAGTCGAAAGAACGCAAAAGCTCGTTCGCTGAACCGGCATCATGGGCAGTATCAACTTCATGAAAGTATGATTTGAGAAACTTTGCCAGTATGTCGCAGAATTCGGAATCGTCTTCTGTAATAAGTATCTTCGCCATTTATTTCGTGACAAGATGTGGGATCGGATCAATTCTAAACCTGTACCTCTAGAATTGCATGCCCATCACTTGACGACACTTAAATTGAGAGACGCTTCTCAACAGCCTCTGTGATGCGCATAATAACGCTATGTCAACACGAGAGAAAAATTTGAGCCGCTGGTTCCACTCCCTGACCACCAGGGGAGTATTCGTCATCTTCTTGTTGACAGCCGTGCAAACGATTTCTCTTTCCTCCTACGAATTCCTGCTGGACCGAGCTGAAAGACTCGCTCAGATTGAAGCGAATGACAAGAGCTTTGCCAGTCAACTGAATTGGTTATCAACGCTCAGCGCCGTCTTCGCTCTGCTCACGATAGACGCCGGTTGTGGTGCACAATCCAAGTATGGTCAAGAAGCACTGCCTAAATGCGAGACACAGATGCTGTTTGCAGTGGATGTGCTCGCTCCTTTGTTGACAAACACTCAAACAGCAAAATTGCGAGCCCAGGTTAACTCATTGATCGAGGAGTGCAAACGAACCCTTGCCCTTATGCAGGCGAACAGTGCCACTTCATTCAAGCAAATTTCCAGCCAGTCTCATATCGGAGCCCAGTGCGAGCAGCTGGCGCAATTGCGCCTTGATCTGATTCTCCAAAATCGAGCCCGTTACCCACTCACACGAGACTTCTTGCCGAAGACAAGAACAGAACTGAAGCAAATAATTCACGGTCTGTTTGTGCTCAATGTTGGCTCTGGGACAATTCTCACTCTGCTCTTAATGAGGGGCATTTGCACGCGATTGGCTCGTCTTGAAGCGAACATGGATCGCTTCGAGAAGGGAGAAACGTTAGTAGAAAGCAAAACCGGTTCTGATGAAATTGGCAGGCTGGAGAGAAACTTCTACCAGATGGCACATCGCATTGAAGAATCTACAAAAGAGAAGCAGGAGCTACTCTCGATGGTCAGTCACGACTTACGTACACCACTGGCATCGGTGCAGGGTATCCTCACCATGCTTGCCCTCGAGAGGCTCGAACCGCTCGGTCCGGAATCCAAACAACTGGTTGAACGCGCAGAGCGCAATCTTGGCCGCACAATTACTCTAATCAACGATCTTCTTCAAATCGAGCGCTTGTCCTCGGGCGCCTTTTCCCTCGACACCGCATCGGTTGCCATCGGACAACTGCAAGAGAAGTGTTTCGAATCTGTGCAAGACCTCGCCGAACAGCGCAACATCAAGATTGCTCTGGGCAAAACCGATGCAGTCGTGAGGGCGGACAAAGAACGAATAACTCAGGTTCTAATGAACCTCCTGTCCAACGCAATCAAGTTTTCTCCTGACGGACAGACGATCGACTTACAAACAGTGGTGCAAGACGATTCGGTCGAAGTGCGGGTCATCGACAGAGGCAGGGGAATTCCCGATGAGAAGAAGGAACTCGTATTCGAGCGATTCAAGCAAGTCTCAGAAGAGGATAGCGCACAAAACAAAGGCAGTGGGCTCGGTCTTGCTATAGCCAAAGCTTTAATTCTCAAACATGGCGGCAAAATAGGCGTTACAGACACGCCCGGCGGCGGCAGCACCTTTTGGTTCAGCCTGCCTGGATATTGTCGTGCGGACACCGATTAGCCACAGGCTTCCGGCATCATGAAGAAATTCCAAATCCCTACATACCTCAAAGTGTTACTCAAAAAGGTGTCTTGAGTCAGACACTGCAATGAATAGCAAAAATGGGACGAAGTGTTGAAAGTGCGTAAGCATCTTCAGCAAAGAGTCGATTCGTCCGAAACTTACCAACAATTCTCAGCTGCGTGAAGCAGAATCAACATCCATGTCTGCCAGAGAGAAACATATCCAACGCTTAGAAAAGGGCAGCACGGCGGAATTTGCACCGGTGCTGCTGGTACTTTTCGTTATCGTTTTATTTCCCCTGATCAACTTCTTTGGGACTGCCATCGGTTATGCCAATGCATGTGCGATGTCTATCAGGTGGGCCTCAATTGCAGCCGGCGCTACAGGCATGGAAAGCGGTACGGCTCTTGTTGAACGCGATTCCTCCAGAAGTATGCAAACCGGGCTCGCTTCGCTCGTCAAACTGAACCTGACGAGCATCAGGGTCTACGGCATAAGAACGCATATTATGAACGGATCGGTAGAGTATATAGGTCCCAAGAAGAGAGCCAATCCGCCACTCAATACGACCGACTATGTATACGAATACATGACTAAAGCCGAATTTGAGCAGCAGCCTTTTGTGTCGATGAGCAGTGTGCCCGGTCTTGTGAAAATACCTGGTCTAAGCGCTCCATTCAAATACACCCTGAGTCAGATGCGAGCAGTCGAACATCTGGAAGGTCTAATTCACGACCCCGTACTGGCTTCGAATTCAAGCGTATCAGTGGACCTTATTTCGGACGACTCCGACAGTTTCGACTCAGGCGAATGGAAAACCGGCTGGCCCCCATAGAGGAATAGTATCGATGAACGACCATAAGTGGCAAAGACGGAATCGCGCAGCCAGGGGCAGCGTACTGGCTCTGACACTGGCGGTGCTCTCCGGTTTCACACTATTGTTTCTCTCATTCGCGCTGGCCTTCATTCGTTTCATCGGCACTAACCAGGAACAGCGTTCCGCGATTGAATCTGCTGCGCTGGCAGCCGCCTGCGATTTGTCACGCATCGTGATCGATGATCCGGATCTTGGTCTCATATCCCTATCAGACTATGCCCCCACTGGCAGTGGCACTATCGCGGCAGACAAATACGCCATGCCTGTTCGAAGCATCAACACCGTTTGGGGTTCGGTCATGCAGAACATGGACTTTGCACTTCAAAGTGGTGATTCAACAATGGAGAGCGCCGCGGAGCGAGATTACGAAATGGCCGTAGCAGCTTCACAACGTTTACGCGCCGCACTCACCCAAGCAGTTCGGCCCGGCGGCTCCGGCATCGACTATGAAGGGAGGGTCGTCAGACCTTACGACGATGCCCTCCTTGCTTACAAAAAGTGTGTAATCAGATTGACGGGTAATGATTCGACCTACGTCAACGGATCGCTCTCATTAAGCCTGGGATGCATTCCTGGTCTGTCGTCATGCATCCCCAAGGCCGTTGCAGGCATAAGGAAAGCCCACTGCTACAACAATGAATTCGGTGAGTGCTTCCTGACTTATACAAACTACCGTTTCAACAACAGAGACTTCGTGTTCAGCGGAGTGGACAACAAGACTCAACTTGTTAATGTGCGTCAGTTTCAAGACACAATCGCTGCACTAGACGACAAGATTGTGCCCAGCGTTGTGAAAGCCGAGGCAGATCAAAGCTACTCAGACATCGGAGGCTCGGCGCGCCGTATACACGCTGCAGCATGCGCCGAGCCAGGCGGCGTATCTGATCCGCTGCCGGCTCCTGGTGCTCTAATAATTAGCTTTCCTGACGGCGTACCAGCAGGAATCGAATCCGTAAAAGATCTGCAAAAAAATCCATTGCTTGCCCATCTCAATGTCTCTTACCACACTGCCGGAGGCGGCGATTACCCGGCCGCCAATACTTCCCTGGTCGAACTTAGCAACCCTGCTGAATTCGGATTGCAGATGAACGCCGCCAGTGCCATCAATCGCGGCATCTATGATTGGATCAGGCGACGCAGCCTTTTCAAAAGCAAAACCTATGCACCGGTAGTTTCAAACAATGCATCGGAGATGGGCAGCTCTTTCATCGCACAGCCATTTGAAAAAACAGGCAAGTCTCTATCTTACGTCTACAGCTTTGGACAATCTCCCAGGCGGCTTGGTGCAGACGAAGTTGTATCGATGCTTGACGATGCCGCTGGTTCTTCTGCTGGCACCTCAGCACCATTACCAGCACCGCTCAATATGCTCAGCGAAGGGCAACTGCTGGCTGTAAGCACTGAGCCGTTCGTAGCCAGCGATGGCAAAAAGTATGACGTCATCGTACAAGACATGGTGATCAAACCAGGCCGCATCAAGGGTGGAGCCCACGGAGGCGAACCACGACCCGATCCACGAGCCACAAAATCGGACAGCCTCGAAATATATAATTACACCGGCACACCCCCTAACATACCGTCCAGTCCTGCAATCGGATGGCGCGGAGACGGCAACGGCACGTCTTACAACGTTTGGAAGCGCCTGGGGCAGGGCGCAGGCTCCACCGGTGGTGGCGGTAGCATGAACCAACCGCAGTACTATGGCTATAAAAGCGGCTCCGGTGATCAAATAGTCAGACCTACCTATCAGCGTAACGGTCTGGCTGTCGAAATAATATTTCGAGAAAGCGCTCAATTCTGAGCGCTGTTCATTTCGGCGTAAGCTAGCAGACAAGAGAGAAGCCCCGAGAGTCTCGAGACTCTCGGGGCTTTCCCTGATGCTTTCCCTGCCCCTGGTGCGGTACTTAGAGCGGGATATCAGGACCGGGCTGCGGATTCAAACGCATCGACTGCAGGGCTTCTTTGATCTCGTTTATACCGGTTACATCCGAACCAGGCTTGCCCGAGTTGAAGTCTTTGAGTCCCTTACGAATCCCATCTGTGGCTTGATCTACGAGATCGCCCCGATCAGTCAATGTCTTTTGCGCACTATTTATAGCATCCATGGCTCCCTGCGTGTCACCGGATTTCAGCTTAGCCAGGGCATCTTCGTATGACTTGCAAGCTTCGGAGGTGAACCCATTTCCTTTCATACCATCGATTGTCTTTTGCAATTCTTCTTCGGCCTTCTTCGTGTTGCCGTTGAGAATATCTCTGTCCGCCTGCTGACCACCGCGTTTGGCATAGTCGATTAACTCGCCTTCTTTATTCAAATCCTGCAGTGCTTTTCGAATCTCCTTTTCTCCATTTTGATAACGCTCATAGTCTCCGCTCTGCAAATCTTTCAAGCCGTTGCGAGCATCCCAGTTGGCCTGGGCTACGTAATGGGGCTCTTGCGGGCGTTCACGCGGTGTATTGTCTGTGGAGGTAGTAATCGCTGTGGAATCTTTTGCGCTGCCATCGCCGGTCTGAGCAGAATCGACAATGTTCAAAGGCGGCAAGTCGGCAGAGCTGCTTGCACCTCTCATTTCATTTATGGCTGCTCTACTATCGGTCTTTCCCAGCTCTTGAGAAACGAGTGCCAAATTATGATTTTCAGTGGGTCGTGCTGCTCGTGAATCAATCTGCTCAAAATGCTGATCTACCATGGGGAGTATCCTCCGTTGTTCCAGCCAGAAATAAACAAGAGTAGTAACTTAAGCGCGAGTGACTGGGCTTGCTCGGCTGTAGACATACTTGTAAGGCAAGAAAATGACAAACCTGGATCATCACAGCTGCGCAAAATGCACGACAAAACAAAAGGGCAGTATGCCTGTCATACTGCCCCTAGCGTCATACTCGCCGGAACGGATCGTCAGGTACTCTGGAACATTTTAAAATACTCAATCTGCGTGCCATGCTGAGGACCGAAAGGTCCATCATTGATGTGATCCAGACCGCCCCAGTTTCCACCAACTGCAGTATTCAGCAACCAGTTCAAACTCTGGCCTCCAAATTTGTCTGTTACTTTTCCAAGCACGTGACCATCGAAATAGTAAGTTGTCTCGTTGCCGTGCACTGCCACTGCATAGTTATGAAAACTGTTGGTCAATGTTTGTTTATCACCATCAAGAGTTGGCGGTTCCTTGTCCAGGATGTCCTTAACATTAGCCCAGCCTCCCTGTGCCGTATGTGCTGATCCTGGTCCCCAGTCATGAGTGTTGAAGTGATAGTTGTAATCATCGGCTCGAGAGCCTGTACCATGCTCGCCATTGCGCAGTCCTTCCATCACATCTATCTCTCGCCCCGTGCGCCAGGCCCAGAATGCCGGCCATGTTCCACCCGTATCCGATAGCTTGATTCGCGCCACAAAGAGACCATCGGCAGGAAGCGTGTCTTTCGTCGTTATCATTCCCGAATAAATTTGGCCGTTGGCGTCACGGGTAACAAACTGGTCGGCCACAGTGATCTGCTTGCCCGTAACGGGATCGGTTACTGTAGTAACTTTTGTGTTATCGGGACTGTCGAGTTGTTTTTCACCATTGCCGGGATAGGAACGATTGCCGAATTGATCCGAGCCATTAAAGAACTGACTCATTGTGGGATCGTCGGCAAACTTGCTGTCAAAATGCTTCTTCCAGTTGCCGTCAATTCCTGCGATTGCCTGGTCGTCCTGACTCAACTTATCGGAACCGCCGTTGCCCTTTCCGCCACCGTCGGAACCGCCTTTACCACCACCGTCAGAGCCACCACCGCTGCCTGCAGGCGGTGCATCCTTGGCCATAAAATTCAACCACTCGTCCCATTTAACGACACTGTCTTTTCCAGCCATCGTCTTGTAAGCGTTGTACAAATCGTTGATGCTTACAGTTTTCGCATCACCATCCAGACCAGAGAGGCGATCGAATCTATCTGTCGGAGTCTGCAATCCCTGAGCTGCGAAAAACCGACTCCATTCATCGCGATCAATTAAATTGTCGCTGCCCTTCATGGAAGTGAAGCCCTGGTAAACATCTTGAAACGACAGAGAACTGCTATCACCGTCCATGCCGGCCAGTGTGCTGAAGTGCCCTTTGGGTACCTGGGACAGAGAAGCGGCTTCGGATTGTGCGGAAACAGCGGCTTGTGTACTCGGGTATGGCGACGAAAATTCAAGATAATTCGAAGGCGTTGGGTCCGGCTGAGCGCTGGACCGCTCACCAGATGCAAACAGCTGATGAACGTCAAAATCAGCGTTGGTAACTGCTGCCTTATCACGGCAACTGTCAAGATTTTCACGATGGCAATCTCTCATATCCAACTCCTTTTCTAATAACCGGATGGACGGACGCAAAAACCACGCTTCTTATCGAGTAGTAAGGTGTTAGAGAAAGACCGGAAGAAAGCGCGTCAAAATGGAATCTAAGTGCAAAAAAATGACAAACTCGGATCTTTTCCAGACGACGGGTCCAGATCGTTCGTCAAATTAAGCGTGCACACAGCCCGCGTATTTCAGGCATTTAAAAATGCTTTACAACGTTTGGCAAAGTTGTACTATGACGTCGCAACTCGGCACACCCGTCCTCACGGCCAGGTTGGCGAAAAGAATGGCTCCGACAGGATTCGAACCTGTAACCTGGCGATTATGAGTCGCTTGCTCCACCATTGAGCTACGGAGCCACAAAATGGGGCGAAGAAAACTATTCTATACCAACTTTGCGGCTGAAAACCGGTGCATTGCTCAACGTGACGTTGTCAGGCAAATTCATCTAAAAACCCGGGTTAACGGGAATATTGGGCTGGTTGAGAACTTTAGTGCGAGATCACTCAGTGGACCAGGGCCACCAAAATCAAGAGATACCTGATTTTTCACAAGATGCAGGCAGTGCTCTAGAGAATAGCAAGCGCATTTGCCCGAACTGTGGGCTGAAACTTTCGACTGACATCGCTATTTGCCCAAATGACGGCACAGTTTTGAGCGAAAGTGCTGCCATTGGAAGCAAGCTGGCGGACCAATACGAGTACTTATCCGAAATCGGATCGGGTGGTATGGGAGTCATCTACAAAGCCCGGCACGTGGCACTAAACCAGATCGTGGCAATAAAGATGATGCACAAAAATCGTATGGACGAGGTAAGCGTGCGCCGCTTTCAGCAAGAGGCTAAAGCCGTAACAGCACTGGACCACCCTTCAATCGTCAGAGTGCGAGACTTTGGTGTAAGTGACGCTGGGCAACCGCATATGGTGCTCGACTTCATTGAGGGAGACACTCTGGCATCGGCGATCCGCAAATCAGCAGGACTGACGGTAGAAGAATCGCTTGAAATCTTCATACAGGCCTGCGATGCACTTGACCATGCTCACCGTCGAGGAGTACTGCACCGCGATTTAAAACCAAGCAACATCATGCTCGTGCCACGTTTATCGGGGGCACCACTGGTAAAAATTGTTGATTTCGGAATCGCCAAAATAAATAATCCAGATGCAGATTCAGGCGTGATGAATCTTACGCAGACGGGAGAGGTTTTCGGCAGTCCGCTATACATGAGCCCCGAACAAGCATCGGGAGCAAAGCTAGACAAGCGTTCCGACATCTACTCATTCGGATGTCTAATGTACGAAACGCTTACAGGAGCGCCTCCCTTCGTAGGAGGAAGTTCCATTGAGACAATTTTCCGCCAGCTGAACGACCCGGCGCCATCATTAAAAGAGGGCTCGTTAGGAAAAGAATTTCCAGCAGAACTTGAAGCGATTGTTGCCAAAACGCTGGAGAAAAAACCCGAAAATCGATTTCAATCGATGGCCGAACTCAAGCATCAGTTAATGACCTTAAGATCGGGTAAGAGCGAAGCCGAATCAGACAGTGCCACCATAGATGATGAATCGAAAAACAAAAAACGCATCGAAATTAAAGCATTGCTTGGTGCACTTCTTGTCCTGATTGTTCTCGCTGCTGGGTCCGGCTACTTCGTAGTAACAGGTCTGTTGAAAAAAGATAAGCCAGTAGAGCCAGTCTTAGACGACCAGATGAAAGCCAAACGGATCATCGCCAGGAACCTCGATGCCAGCGAGATTGACCTGAGCAATCTAAAGCTGAACGACAAGATGCTTGAAATGTTTGCTGGTCCAACCAGAACGACGTCGGTGAAATTATCGAATTCATCAGTGACTGGACCGGGTCTGGCCAATCTTATCCATCTTCCCCTGAAGTCTCTTTCACTGAACGGTTCACCTATAACCGATCGTGCTCTTGAAGACATAGGACACATGGACAATCTCGAAATTCTCGACCTGCGAAAAACTTCGATTACTGATGCCGGTCTTAACAACTTAAGAGGGCTTACAGCATTGAAAGAACTCGATATCAGTGAAGATGCTGTTGGAAAACGCGCCTGCCTGATGATCAAACACTGGCCAAATCTCACTGTTCTGAAGATGGACAAAACCAACATAGACAGTACTGATGCGTACGCCGATATTGCCGGCAGCAGCAGTCTTAGAACTGTGAGCTTGAACGATTGCTCATTACGAAACTCTGATCTCGCTGCTTTGAGAAACAGCAAAATCGAGAACTTAAGCATTGATGGTACTGCCGTTGATGACCAGGGGTTAAGCCAGATACCCTCGATGACGTCATTGAAAGTGCTGAGTATAAAGCGATGCAAGGTGACACCGGAATCTCTGCAGACTCTCAAATCTAAACGACCAGACCTGCTCGTCACAACTCAATGATGACACCAGCAAGCCCGAAGTGAGCCTTGAAGACCACATGGACGTCAACGCAAGAACAAGTGAAGCACAAAGCTCCCTCACTCAAAGCCGGGTCTGCTCACAATGTGGACTTTCTGTCTCGTTCAGTGTAACCAGATGCCCAAATGACGGCACTTCTCTTCTTACGAAATCTGAGATAGGAACCGAACTGGCTTCTCAGTATGAGTTTCTCTCTGTCATTGCCAGCGGTGGCATGGGAATCATTTATGAAGCAAGAAATCTCGTCTTGAATCAAAAAATGGCCGTCAAAATGATGAAGACGGAGAAGCTAGACGAGAAAAACGTAAAACGATTTAAAAAAGAAGCAGAGGCTCTAGCAGCGCTCGAACATCCTAACATTATCCACGTTCGTCACTATGGCTTGACCGAAAATGGTCAGCCCTACATGGTTCTGGATTACGTCGAGGGTACTTCGATGTCTCAGCTCATTCAATCCAGGGGTCCGATTCCTGTTGCCTTCGCCATCCAATTTTTCATCCAGATTGCCGATGCACTGTCGCACGCTCATGAACGAGGCGTCTGGCATCAAGACTTGAAACCGAACAACATTATGATCTGTCAGTCAGGGTTGGCAATACCATACATCAAATTGATTGATTTTGGTATTGCCAAGATTATCAACGGCGAAGCTACTCCAGCTGGACTGACCGACACGGGCGATATCCTGGGCAGCCCTGCTTACATGAGTCCTGAACAAGCAAGTGGTGGCAAAGTCGATGAGCGCACTGATATCTACTCACTGGGATGCGTGATGTTCGAAGCGTTAACCGGAACGCAGCCTTTCAGTGGCACTACCGCGCTTGAGGTGATAGCTCACCAGGTCAACACGAAGGCACCATCAATCGAGGATCGTGCCTTAAGCGAATTTCCTCAGAGCCTCGTGCAGATCGTCGCTAAAACACTGGAGAAAAATGCAGACCAGAGATACCAGTCAATGGCGGAGCTGAGAGATGCGCTGGCTAAGGTATTGAAAAACGATCACGAAGATACTGGCCAATTCCGGGCCAGGACGCAAACAGAACAGTTCAAAGATTCGCTAAATACCCCCACTGCGAAAGCTTTGATGGTTACCGGAATTGTAATCACGATGACAATTCTATTCACCAACATCTGCTTGCTTATCGCTGAAGCAACACACGATCGAGAAGTCGCCCTTGCCCGCAAAAAGATCAAAGATGAGGCCGAAGCCGCAAATGTCTACGATGAGCCCGTCCTTGCGCGCCAGATGATTCGCGAAGGATTAACCAAATGGAGAGCCGGAGGACGATTTCAGCTGAAAGTCGACTGCGACGACAGTACATTGGATGAGTTCGGACTCTATCCGGCACAAGCAACTTATGTTGAGCTTGAAAATACAAACATCAAAGGACCAGGATTGGCCTATTTGATCCGCTACCCGGTGGATTTTCTGACAATGAATGATTCGAGCATGACTGATCGAGCCATGTTAGAGATAAAGCACATGAAGAGACTACGAGAACTGCAAGTGGACGCTACTTCAGTAACGAAAGCAGGATTCGAACAGCTGAGAGAAATGCCGAATTTGACTCGATTGTCGGCACGCACAGATCGCCTGAACGACGAAACCATGCGGGTCATAGCCGACATAAAATCACTTGAACACTTGCAGTGTGGTCGTAACGAAGGTATCACGGCGGTGGGCTATGCTTACTTGAAAAAATTACCCCATCTGAATTGCCTGGACATGTTGCAAAATCCCATTGATGCTTCAATTGCAAGAGCAATCAGTCAAGCCACTCAGATCAGAATTTTGAATTTCGAAAGAACAAACATCAATGACGATTGCTTGAGAGAAATTTGCAACTTGAAAAATCTGGAGGAACTTCTTCTTACCGACTGTAAGCATTTTACAGGCGTCGGTCTAAAATACCTGGTAAAACTGCCTGGTTTGAAGAGTGTAAAACTGGACAGAGACTCCCAACTGAGTGACAAAGAGATGATGGTACTGGGCGATTTGCCTAAACTGACAAATTTAGATATTCGGCGAACCAAGGTCGGAGACCTGACTATGGAAAAAATTGCGCACAGAGATCTGACTCATCTGTATATCCAACACACCAGAGTAACGGCCCGAGGTCTCTTGCAGCTTGTGAACTGCAAGCACCTGAAACTTGTCGAAGTCGAGAAGAATCAATTTTCGCCAGCAACTATTGAACAATTTGAAAAACAGAAGCCTGGAGTAATCAGATTCGTTCAACAAGAAGATTACAACGACGACTTCTGAGCCAGAGGACAAACTCTGATGTAGACGTTCAAACTTCGCTTGACACGTCTTCGTACCAGCGCTGATTACTGTCTCTCCAGCGTGCGTAAAGATCTGTTCGTCGATTCTGAAGTGTCGGTGATATTTCGCGAACTTCGTCAATTCTTTGTTTGTTAAGTTCGCTGACTAGAATGCATTCATTATTCGCGACACTTGCCTGTATGACACCCATCGGATCAACAACCATACTGTTGCCACAGCAGTTTATACCAACCTGTGCTGCCACCACCATGTACACGTTGTTTTCAATTGCGCGGGCACGAGTAAGAATTTCCAGATGCGCCTCTTTCATCGGTCCGGGTCGCCAGGCAGCGGGAAGAAGAATCACTTGTGCGCCCTGAAAAGCCAGAAAACGTGCCAGTTCCGGGAAGCGCAGGTCATAACAAGTCATCACGCCAAACGTCATTGTGCCGGCTTTAAAAACAAGCGTATTGCCGTCACCGGCCAACACACGGTCTGATTCCTTGGTGCCAAACGCATCATACAAGTGAATCTTTCTGTATGGGTCTTTAATCTGCCCATTTTCATCGATAACTACAACCGTGTTGTAGACTCGATTGGCATCAACGCTGCTCTCAAAAATTCCAGCGACGATGCAGATGCTATAAAGGTTGGCAAAGCGCTTTAATGCGGATACAAATGGTCCGCTCAGAGGCTCGGCGATATCGGTAAAGGATTGTCTTTCATCAAGCGATGCATACATGCAGCATTCTGGAAAGCAGATCAACTTGGCGCCCGACTCAAAAGCTTGTTTGACCAGCTCTTCGATCGTAGCCAGGTTCGAATCTTTGTCGTTGGAGACCGACATCTGTCCCACAGCAACTTTCATATTGATCTCCGCTCAGCCAGATTCTCTTATTTGCGTCCGTTCGGCGCGACCGCTTCAGGCGCAACTGGAGTCATGTACTTCTCAATGAAGTCTGTGTGCACTTCGCCGCGCTGAAAGGCATCGTGAAGCAAAACTTTTTGATGAAAAGGAATCGTTGTTTTGATACCAGTGATGGCATATTCATCAAGAGCGCGCAACATGCGCTGAATAGCTTCCTGGCGGTCGCGTCCCCAGACAATAAGCTTGCTTACAAGCGAATCATAAAATGGTGGTATGGAGTAACCGGGATAACAGTGACTGTCAACCCGAACGCCAATGCCGCCAGGAGCGATATACGCTTCTATCTTTCCAGGCGAAGGCAAGAAGTTTTTATCAGGGTCTTCAGCGTTGATTCGACATTCAATCGAGTGACCACGAAACTCAATTTCTTCTTGTTTCAAGCTGAGCGGCAAACCGGAAGCAACTCGAATCTGCTCTTTGACAAGATCGACTCCGGTTATAGATTCCGTTACTGGATGCTCAACCTGAATTCTCGTATTCATTTCCATGAAATAGAACTTGTCGTTGGCATAAATGAACTCGAACGTTCCTGCGCCCTCATACTTGATGGCGCGCGCAGCGGCAACAGCAGTTTCGCCCATTTTTTTGCGCATGGCAGGCGTGATAACGGGGCTCGGAGACTCTTCTATCAATTTCTGGTGACGACGCTGTACAGAGCAATCGCGTTCCCCCAGATGGATGACATTGCCGTGCTGATCAGCCATTACCTGGATCTCGATGTGGCGAATAGGCTTCAAGTATTTCTCGATATAGACGCCACCATCTCCGAATGCTGCGGAGGCTTCACTACGAGCGGAAGCAATGGCCGTGCCGAGCTGAACTTGATCGACAGCCACACGCATTCCCTTGCCGCCACCGCCTGCAGTTGCTTTGACAATGACCGGATAGCCAATTTCTTCAGCGATTTTAAAGGCTTCGGCTTCGTTGGTAACTAACCCTTCGGTACCGGGTACAACGGGAACATTGGCTTTGCGCATCGTTTCTCGAGCGGAGGCCTTATCACCCATCATGTTGATTGCCTGAACGCTCGGACCAATAAATTTGATGCGGTGATCGGCGCAAATTTGGGCGAAATTGGCATTCTCCGAGAGAAAACCATAGCCGGGGTGAATGGCATCAGCACCTGTAACAAGCGCAGTGCTGATCAACGCGGGGATGTGCAGATAACTGCGGGCTGACTGGTGCGGACCGATACAGAAAGCCTCATCAGCCATCTGCACGTGCATCGATTCAGCGTCTGCTTGTGAATAGACCGCAACTGTTCTGATATCGAGTTCCTGACAGGCACGAATCACTCTCAAGGCGATTTCGCCGCGATTGGCAATCAATACTTTCTGAATCATCCAAACACCAGTAGCTGTAGGCTTTTAGCCTTTAGGGTCGACCAGGAAGAGTTGCTGACCATACTCAACGGTTGTGCCGTTGTCCACGCAAACCTTGACGATTTTGCCGCTCACTTCAGAAGGCATGTCGTTCATAAGTTTCATGGCTTCGATAATGCACACCGTCTGACCAACTGAGATGTGGTCACCTACGTTTACGAACGGGCTGGAAGTGGGAGAACCAGCCCGGTAGAAGGTGCCTACCATAGGAGAAGTAACGGGCACCAGGTTGCTAGTGTTGGCTGGTGGTTCAGGAGCTGTCTCCCTTGCAGGAGCAGGTGCGTCTTGTTTAGGTTCGAATGAAATCGGCTGCGCCTGTCTGACAGGCGCGACCGGAGCCGTCGCTGCGACAGGCAGCTCCGCACTGATGTGATGGACCGCACCACCTTTTTTGACCGTTATTCGGTGATCGCCGAACTCGATGGTCAATTCGGTTATGTCGGTGCTGCTAACAACCGCAAGTAGATTGCGGATTTGTTCTAGATCTATGTTCACCCGCGCTGCCCCTAAATGTACGCCTATACTCTTGTCAAATACTTGCGGCTTCTTGTGTCGACCTTGATCTTATCTCCACGTTTGATGTGGAATGGAACGGTGATGGTAGCACCGGTTTCCAGCGTAGCAGGCTTACCGCCACCAGAGCTGGTGTCACCTCTTTCATCAGGTGCACACTCGGTGACTTCGAGCTCAACGGTGTTCGGCAACTCCACTCCGATTACTCTGTCTTGAAACTTCAAAACAGTGATGCCTTCCAGGCCTTCTTTCAAAAATTCTGCCGAAGTGCCGATCTGCTTTGGTGCAAGTTCAATCTGGTCATAGCTGCTCACGTCCATCATGGTGAAATTGTCACCGGCCTTGAACAGATATTGCATGTCGGATTTCTCAACAACTGCACTTGGAACCTTTTCACCGGCTCTGAATGTATTTTCCAAAACAGCTCCAGTTTCAACGTTCTTCATTTTCGTCCGCACAAAAGCTGAGCCTTTACCCGGCTTGACGTGCATCGCTTCAACGATCTGCCAAACGCCATTGTTGTATTCAATTGTCACACCCGGTCGAAAATCATTGCTGGAAATCATGACGGTTCCGTAAATCGCTTGAGGCTCAGCGAGTAGTCAAGTTAAAAGAGTGGCCGCCTCCAGCCATGGCTGATTCTAACATCCTTACTATTGGGTCAAGGTGGTTGAAATTGTGTCAAAAAATGACCCTTTCAAGCGCCGCGCGGGTTGCCGCGTGACCCGTAACCCAGCTATAATCGCGATTTCCTAGCCCTGCCCACGAACAAAGCGAGCCTATAGAACTTAATCATGTCTACACCATCAGCAACAAAACAACCCTCAGAGAGTTCAAAGATGGCTTACAACCCAGCCGAGGTGGAGGCGAAGTGGACCAAGCACTGGTTCGACAACGATGTTTTCGACCTTGACATCAATCCTGACAAGCCGAAATACTCGATCGCTCTGCCGCCGCCCAATATTACGGGCAATTTACACATGGGACATGCTCTCAATGGCACGCTACAGGACGTTTTGATTCGGCTCAAACGCATGCAGGGCTATAACGTGCTCTGGCAGCCCGGTACTGACCACGCGGGCATTTCAACTCAGATAGTAGTTGAAAGAATGCTCAAGAAAGAAGGCAAAAACCGTCGCGACCTCGGGCGCGAAAAATTTATCGAAAGAGTCTGGGAATGGCGAAACGAATCGGGCAATACGATTCTCAGTCAATACAAACGTCTCGGGGTCAGCTTCAACTGGGACCGCCTTGCTTTCACTATGGATCCGGAATATGTGAAAGCGATATATCGGGCTTTCGTCACTCTCTACAAAGATGGTGCGATTTACCGAGGCAATCGTATTTGCAACTGGTGCCCTCGCTGCTTGACTAGCCTCTCTGACCTGGAAGTCGAGCACGAAGAGGAAGCCGGGCACCTCTATCTGATCAATTATCCGGCTGTCGATGGGTCTGGAAGCCTAACTGTCGCGACCACTCGACCCGAAACAATGTTCGGAGACGTCGCCGTAGCCGTACACCCTGATGACGATCGCTACAAGCAATTTGTCGGAAAGATGGTTCGCCTGCCTCTCACCAACCGCGAAATTCCAGTTATTGCTGATTCCTATGTGGAGCGCGACTTTGGTACGGGCGCTCTAAAAATCACACCTGCTCACGATGCCAATGACTGGGAAGTTGGTCAGCGTCACAAGTTGCCGCAACCAGCGGTTATCGACGCCGAAGGCAAATTGTGTGCAAACGAATTCGTTCCAGCAGATTTGCAAGGCAAAGATCGCTTCAAAGTGCGCGAATTGGCGGTTGAACAGCTCAGTCAACAAGAGCTACTCAAAGAAGTACAAGATTACACGCACGGAGTAGGGCACTGCGAACGGTGCCACACCGTAATCGAGCCGTACCTGTCGGATCAGTGGTACGTATCGATGAAAGAGCTTGTCGAGCCGGCGATCAAGGCTGTAGAAGACGAACGCATCGTCTTCGTGCCTGAAAGGTATACGAACACTTATCTGGACTGGATGCGCAATATTCGCGACTGGAATATCAGCCGGCAGCTCTGGTGGGGGCACCGTATTCCTATATGGACCTGTGACAATGGTCACGAGGACGCATTTGAAGAACCACCTGGCGAATGCACTAAATGTGGTTCCAAGAACCTGGAACAGGACCCAGACGTGCTCGACACGTGGTTCAGCTCAGCTCTGTGGCCGTTCGCTACGCTCGGCTGGCCTGGCGAATCGGTTGTGCTAAAAGAGTTTTATCCGACCACAGTTCTGTCAACGGCAAGAGAAATCATTAATCTCTGGGTCTCACGAATGATTTTCATGAGTTTCAAGTTCATGAAAACCATTCCGTTTAAACACGTTTTAATTCATCCGGTTGTTCAAACACCTGATGGCAAGCGCATGTCGAAGTCGAAGCAGAATGCCATCGATCCGCTCGACATGATAGGCAAGTACGGCGCTGATGCCAATCGTTTCCTCTTCACTTCGATGGGAATCAAGGGCGATCAAGACGTTCGTTTTCGCGAAGACAGATTGGACGAATACAAGAAGTTCAGCAATAAGCTGTGGAACACGGGTCGCTTTGTGCTTGCACAGTTGGAAGGATTCAAACCGGCCGGCATCGATATTTCCAAGCTGACTCTGGCGGATAGTTGGATCTTGCACCGATACAACAGCATGCTGGCTGTGATCAACGAGGCCTACAACACTTATGACTTCCAGGTCGTAGCCGGTGAGTTGCACGAATTCATCTGGGACTACTTCTGCGACTGGTATCTGGAAATCGCCAAGATTCAACTAGCGCAGGAAGCTGAAGGTAAACTCGCAGACGGGCAGACCAGGAAGGTTTTGCACACAATTTTCGAAGGACTGATGCGAGCCCTGCATCCTATCATGCCCTTCATCACAGAGGAATTGTGGAGTCAGACGCCTAAAAATGTCATGTTCCAGCAGTTGATATCGGTGATGTTTGCACCATATCCGCACCAGGACGATCGCTTCTTGAACCCCGCATCAGAAGAGAAGATGGCATTCCTTATTCGCGTCATTCGTACGATCCGCGATATGAGACAGACCTTCAACGTACCGGCATCAGCAGAAGCTGAAGTGATTATTTCAGTTGAGAATCAAACTGAATTGGATTGGCTCGAAGCTGGTCGCGGCTACATTCAGCGCCTGAGCAACAAAATCAACCCGCTCACCATGGGTGTTTCACTGCAGGCACCGGGCAAAGCTGCGCGTAAGAAAGTCGGCTCGGCGACTATCTACATTCCTCTGGCAAACTTGATTGATGTCCAGAAAACGAAAGAGAAATTGCAGCAACGAGTGCAACCGATTGAGAAAGAAATTGCCAAGGTCAAGGAGAACCTGGAGCGACCTGGATTCAAAGAAAGAGCGCCAAAAGATAAAGTAGAGGCGATGGAGCGGCAGCTGCAGGACCTTTACGCCCAACTCGAAAGCGTCAAGGCACAGCTCGCTATTTTGGACGAAGTCTGACGGGAACTTTCAAATTCAGGCAAAGTCTATTGGTGCAGCAGAGGAGATCGCCGATATTTGAGTACTCCGGCTTGAACTCTGCGCCAATTTGAAAAAGGGATGCGGATTCGCTAGTCTAGAGTGATATGGATAAGAAAACTCCAGGTCTTAGACGTAATGAGCGCCCGACCGAAGTCGAAGAAGAGCGCACAGACAAGAGCGGTCTTAAACCGGAAACGAAGTCGCAAGGTTTAAAGCCCGACACACCTAAAGTTCCTGAAGCCGATCCAGTCGATTTAGAGCATGGCGACGACGAAGAGTCTGAAGATGACGACGATGAAGACGAAGATTCGGCAGACTGAGGTTCAACGGACTGTGAGGTTCAGCGGACTGAGATTCAGTTGACTGATGCTCGCCGAAAGGCTCTCAAGAAGAATTGGCCATGGCCAGGGTACATTCTTTCGTATTGTTTTTGACGCTATTTACTAGCGTTGATACGTGATAAGTTTCGATCGTTCCTCTATATGGTTCCAGGTATTTAGCCAATACGGAAGCATCCTTAGTATCCGGATCAAGCCATACGGACTCACCCTCTGAACTCAGGATAGCAGGCATGCGGTTGTGTATCGGTGCCATCGTTTCATTACAGGGCACTGTTATGATCGCACAGGTACGAATATTGACTGAGCCGTCGGCCGAGTGCCAGTCATCATACAAGCCGGCAAATCCCATGAGTTCTTCGCCGGGCAACCGTATTCTGATAGGCTGCTTTTTTCCATCTACGGTTTGCCACTCATAAAATCCATCAGCAGGAATGATGCAGCGCTTCCTGGCCAGAGAGCTTTTGAATGAAGGTTTTTCCAGAACTGTTTCAACACGGGTATTTATAAATGGTTTATGACTGCGAGTGTCCCGGACCCAGAATGGCACCAGACCCCATTTGACGATTTGCATGACCCGAACTTGCTGGTTGTCTTCGGTTGTCTGGTTGAGAATAGCCGGCACCATATGCGATGGCGCCACATTATAGTTCGGGGTAAGGTCAAAAATTTCCTTGAGCACGTTGAACCGCTCAAGAATCTCTTCGGTTGTTTTTGAAATTGTGTATCTTCCACACATACCTTAATACTACAAAATAAAGACCTTCCCCGGGCTAAAACCAGCTCATGTAACGAACTGAGCATGTTCGACATCGATGAGTGGGATTATTTCGGGCTTCACAAAATGCACACATGCAAAGCGTAAATTGTCCTCACAAGAAAGAACGGTAAGGAGCGGATTGAACCGCCACTGGAGGTAGAAGTGAACTCAGCGACTAAATTTATCGGAGTGACCAATGCCCTTTTCCTGATCAGTTCACTCATTTTCACACCGTCAACCATTGCAAAAACTGCGGCATCCGAGCCAACGACGCCGTCAACACAAGTTGCTCCCCTGGCTGAACCGTACGAACCAGGCAGCTCAACTGTTCAGAATGACTGGCAATTCAGCCCGGGCGAAAAAACTTCAATTGCTGCAAACTATCGCAGTCACAGCCATCGTTCCGGCTCACATTGCCGAAATTCACACCACCACCATTCCTCCACATAACTCCCTCCTATGCAAAAACAAGAAACAGGGCTGTTCCCCGCCCTGTTTTTTGTTATCTATTGAGAGTCCGTAAAGTCCAGATTAAAAGCTGTCTCCTGTAGTGGCAGCAATTCTCACTATTTAAGTTCACTCAAACTTCCAGAAGTGTCCGTCTTCGTCAGGATCAGGGGCTTGAGCAGACTGATCGGTGACGCTGGGCAACTTGAACGTCTGATAGCCGCCAGGGCTTGCGCCGGCACCAGGAGCAGCTTTACGCGGATCGACGGGTTTACGGGTGCTGGTCGAGCTGAAAGTTATCATGCCGTCCGGACCTCTACTGGGTGCTACTGCATTTGGTGCGCCCGTGACACTATCCGAATTACTATCGGTATAACCACTATCACTGTTACCGGTACCACTCTCTGCTGACTGACCTGATTGTGTAGTGTCCATTGCCGGCTGTGGAGGCATGAGCATTATCACCGCCGCCGCGCCTGCCAAAATGACCAGACCAGCGACCAAACTGAACAGCATGTTTTTCTTGCGACGGGACTGGAGAGGACAGTCGACAGTCATAAACTTTCCGTCGGCACGTCCGTAGAGGGTGAATTTCTCCCGGTTCTCTCTGCTGAAAATTAGCGCATCAGCTTCGGGACGCTCAAGTCCGTCGAAATTGTATATGGCGGTCTGACACTTCGTGCAGTAGCGAAACTTCTCTTTTGAGTCAGTCTCATTCCATACGAACGGACAGGTAGAAGCGGATTTATCAGCTTTGACATAATTCGGAGGAGGCTTTGGGGGCTGCTTCGATTTTTCCGAAAGCAGTGCGGCGACCCTGGCCTCTTCACGATGCTTGGACTCAGAAACAGCCTGCAAAAGAATGGCGTGATCCAATTTTGTTTTAGCCACAAACTGCTCGCGCGCTGCTGGTTTTCTTCTCAATGGTGCTGAGGAATCAGTCACCTGTTCTGGTTTTGCTTGTTCTGCCTTAGCCTCAACAACAGGAGCGGATTTTTCGGCAGGCGGCGATGATTTGCTTTCTTGTTGCGGTGTCGCAGCTGTAGTCTTCCAACTCGAACTTTCTCTCAACGACTCGAGCACATCAAAATTCGAAGCAGTCATGGTCTTTGAAAATATCGGCAATTTGCTCTGCATCGTATTTTGAAATGATCGAATTCGAGCAATTCTTGCCGCCACAGCTTTGCGCTCACGCATCTGTGGATCGGGAATTGTTTTAGCCAGTGCCTTGAGTGAAACGCCTTCTTGTTGCGCGTCCGAAGTGTTCTGGCCTGCACTGACAGGCTCGGGAATCGTCTTGGCTAGTTCTTTGATGGCAGAGACAGATTCTCCACTCGTGGCTTTGGAATCGACAGCTGCATGATTCGATATATCAGAAGCATTTGCTCCGACAACCCCTTCCACAGACTCGGCAGGCTGCGCTTTCTGCTTTGCTGCAGGCTCTTTGCGAGGATCAGGCATGGTCTTTGCAAGCCGGCTTCGATAAGCCTTGAACTCTTCCGGAGTGAGCGAGTCAACATCGACGTCAAGGTCGAAATCTTGCTCCAACAAAGTTTTTGCCACTAAATGCCTTCCGGATTCTGAAAGTTGAGGCTCATTTGTGTGCGATTCCGAATCTGCCAACTGCGCAGTGGGGGAATGCTTACCAGACTCAGCAAGCTCCTTGATTTTTTCCAGAGTAGGCAAGTCGTTTTCAAGCAAAGTCTTTGCCACTTTACTTTCACCCGAATCTGCATCGGCGGGCGCATCAGACTCAATGGGTGCGCCGGTTAACGGCTCAATTAAGTCACCAATGTTTATATCCAGGCGTGTCTTGTCCACCGGCTGCTTCTCAGCCGGTACATTTTTGCTCTTTTTACCATCGCCGGAAGAGCGGTTCTCGTCCCCTTTTTTCTCAGCCACGTGCTTCTCCACATGATTGATTGCCTGACCACATCATATATGAGCATTAGATAGTGTGCAAAATTCAGCGCCTCTGGGGGTTGCAAGGTCATGTACTATAAGAGCGATCGGCCGCAAGGTATATGGCATCCTAATTTCTTACGAAATTTCGTAGACGTCTTTGTGTGGACCGGGGCGAGCCAGAGTTGATGAGACGGCAAAAACTATACAGTGGCAGTGTGCGCCAAATACGCAGCCAATCTGGTGCCTCCGGCATGTCTGAATTCGGCCCAGCTCTCGGCGTATTGCTGATTGCTATCTTTTTCCCGCTCATCGATCTATTGAGCGTTTGTGTTTCTTATGGTCTGGTAGTGGTTCTCAACAACAATCAAGTGCATGAAGCCTCATTGCTTCCCTACACAGATGCGGGCAACCCAACGGGCGCAGTGATGAAAGGTATACCAGACACCTGGTCGAACGGCATGGGTCACTTCGTCAAAAAAGAGGGCAATGTCGTCACCCAGGTTGGCTATCGGGTTGGCCAGAAAAGTTCCGACTCAGGTAATAAAGACATAATTGACAGAATTGTGCGTGTCACCACAACAGTTAAATGTTCACCATTTCTTCCGATACCGCTGCCGGTGGCTAACGTGCCCGGTCTTAACGGTCCGATGTTGTTCACGGTTTCTTCAGAGCGGCCAATGGAAAACCCAGATTTCGCGCCTCAAAGCTAAGGGCTGCTGAAACAAAGAAATGAAGGTTAAACCATGAAAAAGAACTCCAGGTCAAAAAATGGCTCAAGCCTCGCAGAGTCGGCGGTAGCTGCCATCATTCTGGTACCGATTGCACTTGCCATTATCGACCTGATCGTCATAGTAGCTGCTAATGGAATCAATGACACGGCGGCAAAAAGTGCTGCCAGAGCCGCCGCCAATCAACAAGATGCAGTCACGGCAGGACAAGCTGCAACAAATGCTTTCAGCACTTTTCACACTTCCAATGTGATCACAGCTTTCAGTGGCGACTCAGATTGGAATCCGGAGCGAGTCGTTGTCGAAACTAGAATTACGGTGCACTTGCCTGTGCCCTTCCCTGGCTTCAGCGACCTTACCTTCAAAGCAAAGGACGTCGAGCCTGTAGTGGCACACAATTGAATTTGAATTTGTATGTAGCAGCCGGAGAAAGATAATGCCCTCACCACGTCGAAGAAAAGGCTCAGCAATCGCCTTCAGCGCTGTGCTCGCGCTCGTGCTTGTTGTGCTTGGTATTGGATTTTTTCTTCTTTCTATGTATATGGGTGCGCAGAACGAAACCAAAAATGCCACCGATGCCGGTGCCCTGAATGTGGGCAAACAAGTTCTCAACGACAACCTGGTCACCGTGACGATCGGTGGTACTGCGCAGGAAGAATTTTTCAGAGATGTAACGAACATAACAATCCCTGTGGGAAATGTCGGAGATGGAAAAGTCAATTTGACCAACATCAATAGAGTCTGGGCCAAAGCTCTCATGGTGGCGATCAATGCAGACGCTGCCGGATCAGCTGCCGGCTCTGCTGCATCCAGCGTTCAAGCTGCATACGACGGCGCTCAATCTTTGAGCAACAAATTGTCCGACAAACTGACCGCTGAAAATAACTTGCACGGCTACTTTGAAGATTATTCCAAACAAAACTCCACTCGCATGATCGGTATCGACACAAAGGTCGTAACACTTCCTGGTGCACAGACCTGGCAGACGTCTTTGATGGACAGGGCGAAGGAGAGCAACATCGAAATCGACCCGACGACATTACCCATCGGTTACAACCTGCCCGCCGACTACGATACGCCGACGACTCGAAATCCCGTCCCCTCAGGGGCAACCGGAAAGACTTTCTTGAAAGGATATTTTCCGCTTACTGTTTCAGGACACACCTACTGGACAGTGCCGTTCCAATATGACGGCAAGCCGCATTTAGTCTCCAGAACGCTTTTCGAAGCTGAACAAAAACCTCCTCATGATCTTGGCGCGCCATGGAACAAACCCGTTCCTAATGCTTTTTCAGTAGGAGGTAAAGTAGCGACTAAACCGGGTGTCACCAGTGAGACTGCTATGTCTTGGGTACAATCGAACCCGAGACAAACATTTCCCTTTCAATTTCCAAACGGCTTCATCAGAGTCGTATTAAAGAAACACACGTTGCAGTGGACCTTACTTGGAGTTGATACAGACTCCACAACATACCGACCATTTCCGGTCGAAGAAAAGGAGAGTGGCGACGGCGTTCCTTACCCGCTCGTACCCATCTGCGCTACGGTTTCGGGAACTGCACATATGGCGATGGAGTACATTCCTCCCACTCTCAACTCGGCGATCAACTACAATACGCCGCCCTTTTTGCCGGGAAGTTCGCCGAATCAACCAATGAAATTTCTTCTGCAGCGCTGCCAGGAGATGGTGCCTGACTGCAAAATGTCAGACCTGGTCACTGCTTTGAACGAATGTCCGACCCTTCCGGAAGACGACGACCAAAAGTTCTTCATATACCCTCTAAATGGAAAGATCGTAGCTACTCCCAAGCTGATGACGCCGCCGCCTCTAGGTTGCGATGCTAGTGCAGACCCGGAGGGTGATGAGGAGTGGAGCGAATCAAAAAAATATTTCGAACCCAATTTTTTCATTGAGCACTTTACCTGCAACGGCACTCCAGCACCCCCTTTCCCAATGCCTATCATCACCACTGTGTCGCGCTCATGGAAACCAGGCACAGGTTACAAGAAAGGCTGTCTGGGTGAATTGACCGTCGGGCACGACAGCACAGCCAACATCATCCCTGGATTTTGCAGTTGCCCGATTATTTAGCCGAAGGAGAGTGATTGCACGAAAGTCCCTGCCAACTCAGACATCGAATGGACAACCGAACCAAGCTAGTTTTGCTTCATCCACACAACATTGATAACGGTCTCGGGATGTTTGACACTCCTTGAAACAGTTATATTACCCTGCTGTTGCCCCTTGATGGCGTTAAGGACAAACAAGCGACCAGCCTTCTCCTGCGTTCCCATAGCCGATTGCTTCGGCGTTCGCACTTGCCACCCCATATTGACGCACTGCACTTTGTACCATTCGAAGACGCCTTTGCCATCATCTCTTGTGATCAATGTGAGATCAGCCATCGGCACACCTTTGGTGGTGTTTGTAAAGTTGGTAGAAATAATATTGCTGGAGTAAACGGGCAATGGAAAGTTGCTCGGCGCCTTGAGCGAAATGTGGGCACCTTCAAGATGATTGCTCAATCGAGCCTCTTCAGTCGATTTGTAGGGCGATTTTTCTACTTTTGACGTTTGACTAAGGCTTGAGACGTCTGAAGTAAGCGTCAACACGCCTACAAAAGCAGCAGTCAGACCGACCAATTTTGCTGAATTCGAAAACTTCAATTTCCCGCTCCATCTATTTCAAAGATTATAACAATGAAGAGATTGCGGTGTCTGGAGACTACGAAGCGAGTGAACCTGCGGGCGGATTTCTGTATGATAAGAGTGAATATGACTGCAGCGATTCGAAACAACCCGGAGCTTGAACGTGACGGCACAAGAAGGGCAAGGAGCCGACGATCAAAGGCATCAAAACCCACCCAGCACTGAATCTGACGCTGAACAGCCTGGTCGTAAAGTGGCTAAAACAATTGTGGAAGGTGCGCTTCCGCAGATTCCAGATGCCTCGCAATCGTCTCCGGCTAGCGAAGAGCAAACTAAAGGTCAGGAGCCAAAACGCGTCGCAAAGACGATGCTGGAGTTGAATAGACCAAGCGCTGATGAAATCATAGCGGCGTCGTCGGATGCAGCTCAGGAGAAGCCCACAGATAGAAAAGTAGCAAAGACGATGCTCGACATTTCTCGTCCTGAGCCGGATCAAACAGCGGCAGTTGCTGTTGACTCAACTGAAAACGAAAACGCCGGCACTAAGCGCATCCCAAAAACGATGCTCGAAATCAACCGACCCGATATTAGTGCAAGCACTCCGACCGATGCTACAACAGCACCAGAAGTACAATCGCAATCACACAAGCAGCCGGCACCGAAGAAAACGATGTTAGAGATGTCGCTGCCGGCGCAGTCGGACACTCTCAAGCATGTAAAAAAAGTATCGAAAACAATGCTCGACGTGAACAGTCTCGATGCGATTGGCATGGCAAAAGCACTCAAACAAGAACAACTGAAAGAGCCTGTTCCAGTCAAAGTTCGCAAGACATTGACGAGCGAACTGGCAATTCCAAATCTCAACGAATCGCTCCATCCCACCACCACAGACGATACCAAGACAGTAGTCAGTGCCGGTGCCAACTCCAACCAACCAAACCCAGAAACGCAAGCTGATAAGCCATCGAGCAGCACCAGGAATCAGAAGAAGAGAACCAGGGGTACCGAGCGTTTCGTGGCCAAAACAATTCTGGATCACTCTGTACTGTCCGAACAGTTGGTGAAGTCGCACGAAAAGGAAAAGATGAAGGCGGCATACATCGCCCAGGAGCGGACACAAGAGCCGGTTCGAGAATTTCACGCCGTAGATTCAAAGAAATTAGCCTCGCCTTGCGCCTGGACATGGAGTGAATCAAACTCCAGCAAAGGCAGAGTGAGAGCATGCGAAAAGTGCCAGACGAAAGTCTACGACTTGAGCGGCATGGAAATGCCGGAAGCGGAGGCACTCATCTTCAAACACGAAAGCAAGAATAAATTTTCACTCTACAAGCGCAGTGACGGCAAGTTCATGACCAGCGACTGCCCGGTGCAAGCACAGCGCAAGCGCAACTTAATTCTGCTTTGCCTGACTGGTGCACTGATTATAATATGCGTCCTGGCTTTTATGCTCATGATGCCGCCGCCTAAACATGCACCAGATATGGTGCAAGGTTCCGAACGCAAGAATGAGCACACAACAAGTCAAAGCACCGGCGAGCCTGGTAGCTCTAATCAAGCTGGTGCTGATGCCGGTGCGAAAACCACGATGCCATCAACGACAAGTTCAGACCGATCCAGCGGAAAAGTGCACTTTGAAGCCGGTCGAGCTGATCTACAAGAAGCCCCAAATCCGGGGCTGTTCCCAACCGTAAAAGCGACCCCGGATGCCTCGGAAGCCAAAAATAACGGCGGCACTGACAGCTCGAGCATTCCTGCCAACAGCACTTCCGGTCAAAACGGCGCTGTTAACAGCACAGCCGGTCAGAGCATCCCGAACACTACCAGTTCGACCGGCGATTCAAGCAGCAAATACTGGGACGACGGCAAGTAAGCTGTTGTTCAATTGGAACTTTATTCGATGCGGAAATTCGTACGTCCGACCTTGATGATATTGCCGGGGGCTAGTTGCCATGGTCCGGTTATCAGTTGGTCGTTGACGGTGGTTCCATTCGAGCTCATTAGGTCTTCCAGCCACCAGCGCCCCTGATCCCAAAATATTCTGGCGTGGTTCGCCGACGCATATCCATCTTCTTGCAAGACCACTTCGTTTTCCGGTGCACGGCCGAGGTGCACAGACGGTCCGCTGAGTGTATAGCGTTCGTTGGTGGCTAGATTGACAAGAACTGGAAGAGTACCGCGAGACGGAGGATTACCGGTCATATATCTTGAGTCCTTTCTGATACAGCAACTTTATTGTAGACCGTGGCCGAAAAATCTGTAGGTCCATTTTACATTTAGGTCTAGGGTTCGGTGGGTATGATCTTAAAAGTCATACAATCCTCAGCAAACCGATTGCTGAGCAGAAAGGCTCATACACTAGCGCGCGCTCTGAGCCGCGAGGGGAAATGCTCAAGTTTAATAAGCCAGCGAGATTAGCAAACTTGAGCGGTCTGCCCGAGCAGACCATACTTGTGCAGCTAACTAAGGAAGCTGACAAGAATCCCAACCGGGGAGTAGATGTTTCCTGGCCTGTCGCCGGAAGCAAGACCGAAGTCTATACACTTTCATGCCAGATTGTTGTACAGAAAGGTCTTATCGCCAAACCGCAGCAATCCAACGGTCCAAGGGTGCCTGAGTGGACATTGAGCAGGGAGACTCTTGCCGACCCCAAATCGATTAACCCGCCCGCGCCACCTTTGACAATATGGCGGCACACAACTGGCGACCTCGAACTGCTTTTCAATCTGATCGCGTCTGAGGTGCAGCCCAAAAAGGAGCCTGACCCCCTCAGTGGCGACAATATCTTTCAAAATGCCAATCGCGGTGACATTAATCGAGCCCCAACCGTTCCGGCATTTGCCCAGGAGCCTATCAGCAAAGCACTCTCGACCGGCGACCACCAGACTTTTGGGCAGGTAACACTGGCTGGAGACCTTGCCAACGTCGACTTACCGAGCGTTTTTCAGTCTGTAAGTCTCTGCAAGATGACCGGCAAACTGAATCTGTATCACAAGACTGTCCAGGCCGAAGCATATTTTACCGACGGACTGCTGGTTCACGCGACCGCTCAGCATGCGGTCTCTGGAATATCACTACAGCTAACTCCCGATCAGATTCTGCTCGAGTTGCTTACCTGGGAAACCGGGACTTTCAGATTCCAGCCAGGTTGGCCGACTAACACTGTATCTATCAATCGCCGCCTCGAGTCATTTTTGCTCGAAGGAGCAACACTCACAGATTACATAAAATCGCTGGACAAGCAAGGTTTCACGGAGCAGAGCGCCCTCAGTGTAGTACGAGCGAATGAAGCGAATCTCGAGGAATCTCTGAGAAAAGGTATTCCGGTTGAATTACAATTGCAGCGCGAGATCTATTCCAAGATCTCCAATAACACACCCGTTGCTGATTTAATCGAGGGCTATCCGAAGTCAATCTGGGCGCCGATCATCTTCAATCTGCTCAATTTGCAGCTTGTCACCATATCCGGTGCCAAGGACAGCCTCCTGGAAGTCGAACAGATCGATCTCGATCTGTCACTGGCAGATCAAGCAGCACGTACTTTATCTCACCCGGAAACAGGTGTTGTAACGTTTCCAATGTTCGTCTATTTTTTGCAAAAAGAGGCGGCGCGCTACCGTAAATCAAAATTGCCATTCTCGATGGCTCTCGTGGACATTACCTGCGACACTCCTGGGCTCATAGAACAATCAGTAGAGATGGTCGCTAATGCCTTTAACTTGCACAAGCAGCCATTCGACATTCTGGCTAACTTTGAAACAGCGTACACGCGAGAGTACGCTATGCTCCTGCCTTTCAAAAATCCAGCGGCAAGCTACCTGTTCCTTGACGGTATGCTGATGACGCTGAGAGCCTCTGGATTCTTTACACGAGCCAATATCACATTCGGGGTGGCATCCTACCCCGGTGATGCGACCGACGTTCACCAGCTGGCCTCTGCCGCAAACAATGCCAAAAAGCGAGCACACAGCAAGGGCAAAACGATAGCTACATTTAGCGGCGTTGAACTGGAAGCATGGGAAGAACTTCACCAGAAAGGCGATTCCGCCATTGCTGCCGAGAATCTGGAGATGGCGTCAGACATATGGTTGACAGCCTTAACTGAAGCGGAAAATTTTGAAGAATCAGATCCTCGATTAATTGTCACCCTGGATCGTTTGAGCGGCATTTATCTCGTTCAACGCAAATTCGACATGGCAGAACCACTGCTGAGGCTGTCCTTAGATCTGAAAGACAATCTCGGCATGGAACAGGAAATGGTTTCAACGCTCGATCAAATTGGACGTTGTTACTACGAACAACAGAAGTATCAAGAGTCTGAAAATTCAATGCTCCGCTCTGCTCAACTGTGCACTGAGCTGTACGGTCCAGAACATGAATCACTGGGAAATGTTTATCACAATCTGGCTACCGTTTATCATGTTCAAAATCGCTTTGCGGAGGCGCTGCAAGCCTACCAGAGCGCTGTTTCCATCAAAAGACGAGTGCTGGGCAAGGAACACCCTGAAGTAATCCAGCTAACTGAAAATTATGCCAAGCTGTTGAGGCGACAGAACCAGCCGGCAACAGAGCCGAGCGACGACCTGTTCATCACAGGAAGATGGAAACAACTGCGATTCGACCCTACGGCCGTGGCGCCATCCAAACAACCTGGCTGATCTTCCTGAACCGTCGAAACTTTCGCAACCGTCGCAACTCTCACGACCGTCGAAACCGTCGCAAGCTTCGAAAACCTGGAGTACTTGGAACAGTTCGAACAATGCGAGAAGAGAGCGGTCAATTACATGTTGGATGCCTGATTGGCGCCGGTGGGGCTGGCAATGGAGGATCTTCCCAATTCCTGAGCTTTAGCAAGCAGAATCTGAGTAGCAGCAATCCACCCCTGTACGCTGAAGTTCTGATGCGGCATGGGCACGATACCTGCGCTGGCGGTAGCGTAGAATCCAACACCACTCTCGGAACGGTGCTCAATTGCCGAAAACCTATCAAGCAACAATTTCACAAGATGCATAGTTTCCCTTTCGGAAAGATCTTCAATTACCACTGCGACTGAATCTGGACCATGCCTGCCGACGATCGCGTTTCTCAACCGACTCCTGAGAAGCGATGCCAGTGAAACAATGAGCATGTCACCGGCGGCGAAACCAAGCCCTTCATTGACACGACTAATATCATCGATATCCAGTATAAACATGACGAGTTTCCGATCTACGCCGCGCTCATCCTTGGTCGGCATCACCATCAATTGCTGGACCCACTGCGAAAACGTTGCAATTTCAGTGAGACTGTCTCTGGTTTTTTCCAGCTTTTTCCTTCGCGAACGTTCTGCTTTGGTAGCAACTGCTGCACCAAGACGTTCTCTTGAAACCGGCTTAGGCAGAAACTCTTCAGCACCTAACTTATGAGCATAAATCTTGGATTCAATATGAGTTTGAGTAGAGAGAAAAATAATTGGAACTTTAGCGTAGTTCTTGGTGGTACGAACATATTTAGCCAGGTCAAAACCGGTCATTTCACCGAGCATGATGTCGAGCAAGAGAAGATCCGGATTGAATGCCTCGAGAGTGGCCGGAAACAGTTTCGGATCCATAATCGACTCGACATTACAACCAATAGACTGCAATACTGCACGAATATAAGCAGATTGATCGGGGTCATCTTCGACCGACAAAACCCTGTAAGGAACGGGACGCTTAGAGTCGATGAGGCGACGAAAGTGATTGATCGTATCCGGCCACGACACTTCCGTATCGATAATCTTGTCGACACCAGACAGGGCAGCCCGAATGCGATCTGCCTGCCCTCGCGACTTCTCGATCAATACAACGAGTGTTTCTTCGCCCTCAGGAATACTGCGTAACTTCTCGATTGTATCGAAGACAGTGTTGTCGATTACCTTCAAGCCTATGATCAAACCTTTCGGAATCCTTTCACGAATTGCTCGCTGAGCGGCAAAGATCGATCTGTGATCGCGAACAAGCAATCCTTCATGCTCAAGCAAATTGGTCAAATTGCGATTGGCATTCTCATCGTCTTCGATCAATATGACGTCTAACTCGATAGGCGTCATGATCGTGTCATTAAGAGGCGGTAGCTCTGGCTTATCGACGTTCTGCCCAAGCAAAATAACGCGAGCCGATTCGACTAACATGCGCAAGTGCTTGCGATCGTCGTCCTGGAAAATTGCCTTGCTGTTAATGATGTCGTCGCAAAACTTTTCGCCGTAACCACCGACATCTGTAATGGTCGGCATGTCGTAGGTGCCACCTGAGCCAGCCAGCCAGTGGAAGTGTCTCATCACCTGACGCATCACGTCCAGATCAGATGGAATCTGATCGAGTGCACCAATGAGAGTATCAATCTGTTCAAGTCGCTGCATGGACTTAACCATGAATTGCTCTTTCATTTGAGCAAACGCTTGTTGCCAGGCTTCCATCCAAAAATCCCTGAGTGGACCAATATGACCTATAGTTTACCAAGTTGCAGCAAAAATACAGGCATATAATAAGGCGTCTGAAACCGGCTGAGAGTGCTTGAAATGGACGCGTGGATATTCGGTGCTGCCGTGGTTGGCGGAGCAGTATTATTTTCCAGTCTCGGTGTCGTGCTTGTCAGACGCCAGATGGTTATCGGCAACTTGAAAAAGCACCATGAAGTGGCTGGATACCTGCTTTCGATTGTCGGCACTCTTTATTCCGTATTGCTCGGTCTGATCGTCGTCGAAACGCAGACAAAATTCGATCAAGCAATAGCAATGTCTCGTCAAGAAGCTGACTCTTGCCTGGACATGTTCCATCTAGCATATGCATTTCCCATGCCAGTGAGAAAGAAACTGCACACATACTTACAAGAGTATTTGCAGACTTTAGTGGACAAGGAATGGGACAGCGTCAACGAAGAGGGCGCTTTTCAGCAAATTGCAAAACATCCATTCCGAAATATTTGCTGGACACTTCTTGACTTCGACCCACAAACGGCGAAGGAACAGCAAGTATATGAAAAGTACCTTGATAACATAGAAGAGCTTGCAGATGGACGCCGATACAGGCTACAAGTCGCGCATGCCGGCTTGCCGAGCGTGCTCTGGGGTGTGCTCATAGCAGGAGGAGCACTGACAGTCCTATTCACCTACTTCTTCGAAGTGGAGGACGCATGGGCACAGATTTTGATGACAGCCCTGGTCTCACTGGCGCTGTCACTGAATGTGCTTCTGGTTGCTCTTTTCAACAACCCGTACAAAGGATTTCTGCGCATTTCATCGTATTCGTTCAAATACGATCTGAAAGTAACTAAAGAGCTTTTACAGGAGCGTCCCGATCCTTAAGTGGCTCTCCTGTTAAGGACGTCCATCGTTCCTTCAAATACTAAAATGTAAATGCAGTGCCAGCTGCGTAAACAGCGAGCATCAAAAGACTTGCGAACAAAACGTTGAAACGAATTCTGCGAGCGGTTCCGTGCAAATTTAGAAAAACATATGACGATGCCACCACGGTGGAAACGAGCAAACAGAAAACCAAACTGGCATGATGCAAAATGAATGAGTCCACATCGTTGCCGCGCTCTGCTTCAATCCACAACCGCCTCGGTCTGAATTGCGCACCTTCAGGAATAAATTGCGCGCCCTTATTCTCTGACAATTCACCATTTGTCGAGACCACAAGCTGCGGCTTCAGATCCAATTTTGCAGAACGAACGCCGAATAACTCCACTTTGCCTTTCGGATAGGAAACAAGAAGCTCATAACAATCAAGAACACCAGGCTTGAGAACTTCCCTGGAGTTTGATAAATCGGAACGCCATTTGTCGATCTGCCGCAAAACATCATCCGCATCGGTGGCGATGAATTCAGCGCGTTTCAGCTTAGGTTTAGAAGCGGACCTCGTAAAAATATTCTGGTAGGCTGAAAGCCCCGCTTCAGAAGGATAATGCGAATGATCAAGATAGTAAGCATTAGCGCTCGCCATCTGGTTCTGCATCTGGTCACCAAGAAGCAGTTCAGGATTATTCTGAGTGTAGAAGACAGTGCCGTCATCAGCAACGAGTGAATCGTTGATAGGTCTTTCATCAGTTTCACGATTTGAATTCGCTGCTTTTCGTAACCAGTATTGCTTCTCGAAAAACGAACGTACCAAAACTTCCAGGTGGCTTCGCCAGTCAACCACGAAGCTCACAGGCACAGTTATAGATGTATCTCCTTGCTGGACTTGCGCGGCGTCCTGGCGCACCAGGTTGACACGTGTGCTCCCTGACATGCTTTTGTAGACATGGGGCATGGCGACGTAAGCATCAAGTGGAGTCACTTTACGTGGCTGCAGATATGCAGCCACAAGGAGGACAACGAAAAAAACAGTGGCGCCGATTCCGAGAGCGACAATGTTCGATCTCTTTTTGACAAATTCTCTAAGAGACCAACCAATATTACTCAAATCGAGACTGCGCGCAATTTCTTCTTTACCGTGTGCAAGAGCGGAAAGTCGGCTGTCTGTGTTGAGCAGTTCCTTTCTCACTACCGAGGCGTTGGTTCTACTCTCCCGTTGCTCCTGTCCATCCTTTTGTGATCGACTCCTGCGATGCGGCTCCTCTTTCGCGTCTTCGTCACGGAATTTATGAGGACCGGTTGTTTCGCCCTTGTCGCGAGTTTTGCTTTGTGTTGATTGCGTTGTTGAATCCTGATCTTTCTTTTCATTCGCTTTACGAATAGCATCCATAAGCCAGCCAGACTTTGTCTCTCGTGGCTCGTCCTCTGCAAAAACAAAGTCCAGGTCATCGGGGTCTTTCTCCAGATCAGTAGCGGATTTGGCTACTGACGAACTGGACTGCTCTTCGTCAGTAGCCTGCTTTGCATAGTATTTCAAAGTCGAACGAAATTGTTCCGCTTGCTCGGCACTGCCGACTTCAGGCTCTGAGTCGGCTTCGGGTTCGCCGAAAACCAGTTTATCGCTGATCATTTTTGCGCGAAAAAGCAAATCATTTGCTTCTTCATCTTTGCCGACCTGTTCATAAATATTAGCCAGACGCACCATGCTTGATACCACCTGATCGCTCTCTTCACCGTAGAGCTCTTTGTTGGTAGCAATGGTGCTCAGAGCGAATCGAATCGATTCCTCAACATCACCGCGTTCTTGCGCAATCAAACTCAGTGCGTCGTAACACTGTAAATTGCTTTTCTTGTCACCGCGTTTGATTACATCAAGCAGTACTTTTTCAGCTTCTTTCAGTTGCCCACCGGCGACAAGCGCCTGCGCTTCCTGCAACAGCTCCTCGGTACTTTTTGTGGGTTCTAAAGACATAAAATGACCAGAGCATCTGGAGCACTAACCAAGATTCCATCCAAGTTCTTCGACGGCCTTGTCAAAATCCAAACGCGATCTTTGCGAAAAATTGAGCAAAATGACGGCACGACCGATATCGAGCATAGCAGCGTTTATCAGAGTAGTGCAACGTTTAGCAACTTCCAGAAGGGAACGGTCCAACTTACCGTCTGCAATCAGCATGGCTGAGACCTGTCCACCGTGGCGGGCTGTTATTTCCCGGGCTTTTTCTATGTCAAGATCTGTAATTACCTTAGCGGCTTTGAGCAAATCAAGTTCGGTCGTGGGTGGGGCTGGTGCGCTGACCGGCGTCGGTTCTGGGACCGGCGTCGGTTCCGGGACCGGTGACGGGATTGGGAGCGGTGTCGGTGCAGGGATCTGCGTCGGTGCAGGGACCGGTGTCGGGATCGGGAGCGGTGTCGGGACTGGTGCCGCGGTCGGAGCTTGACCCACGCCGGCGACGTCGTTCTGCGTCGTGCTTGTGTCGGCACCTTCAGCTACGTTGGTAGCCTGCATGTTCTCGCCAACTGGTCCGCCCAAAGGCGGTTGACTGGGAGGCGATTGCGACGGAAATGAACCGAGAGCTGGCAAGGCGCCACTATTACTGATGCCTGCAAGAAGCCTGGATAGATCTTGCTGCAGTTCTTCCATGTTCTGATAACGTTGGGCGGGGTCCTTCTGCAACGTCTTTTGAATTATTGCTTCCACCGTATTAGGAATCCGAAATCCTAGCTCTAAAGACGCAAAGGTAGGAGGTTGTTCATAGATATGCTTGTAAAGCGTTTCAAAGATATCCTTGCCCTTAAACGGCAAATATCCTGTGGCAGCCTGAAACATGACAATACCCAGAGAGTAAATGTCGGTGCGATGATCGACCTGCTCAGCCCTGCTCTGTTCTGGACTCATGTAGGCGGGGCTGCCCATAACAGCACCAGTCTCCGTCATTTTCAGCGCTTCTTCGTCTTGCGTAAAAAGCTTGGCGATGCCGAAATCTAAGATTTTGGCAGTAACAATATTGTGTTCGTCTTTGTAGAGGCGAATATTGCTAGGTTTAATGTCACGATGAATCACGCCACGTTTATGAGCGTGAGCCAGCCCCTTGCAACATTGAATGAAAACATCAAGGAACTGTTGACTGGTAAGCCGTCCCTGATTAGCAAAAATCGTATCCAGACTGGGTCCATCGACGTAATCCATGACGATGAACGGTCTTCCAAGCGGACTCGTACCGTAGTCTTGCACGAGTACTAAGTTGGGATGAGAAAGAGCAGCAGTCGCTTTAGCCTCTTGTTCGAAGCGCTTTTTATTGACTTCCTCCCTGAGCATGTGAGGGTGCATCACCTTGAGAGCTACGACTCGTCCTATCTGTATTTGTTTAGCTCGGTAGACAGTACTGGTGGCGCCTTTGCCAATTTCATCGATGATTTCATAGCGCTGGGCGAAGATTGAACCACGTGCTTCGGAAGAGTAGTCTTTATCAGCCGCTGCCACTCCTGAATTGTCAGCTGCTAACTGAGCCGGGCTTGGTCTGAGGAAATCAGGAATTGAGGCCGCCGGACCGACTTCGTTGACGCTGTCTGAAACCAGCGTATGTATCATCAAGGCATCAGCTGATTCATGAGTCCAGATAATCGGCGAGTCGACCTGATGCCCATCGCGCAAAACCCAACGCGCATCCTCGGTATAAGGGTTCATGCCGCACGTCACGGCGAGCATGCGCTTGTCGTCATTGACTTGCCAGGCGATGTACACAGTTTTGCGAGGACTCTTTTGAGCATTAGACAGACTGAAAGTAATATCGTCTGCAGTTGGCACAGCCGATAGTATTGCGACCTTGAGCGGTCCACCTCTTTTGTTAAACGAGTCGTTCAGTGGCATGAATTGTCTCGTATCTGTCCCGCAACAAGTAGTAATGTTGCCATTATACGGCGATCCTAGGAAATTAGAGCAGACATTAAGTTGACTTGCAATTGCCAAAGAGAGCAGAAAACCTCGGTTTTGCATATTTTGAGTGACACTTATGACACCATATTCAGTGCAAATTGCGGTTCAGGAGCTTCGTATGCAAGGCACGCATCTTTGATGACTGTTAAGCATTTCAGGATGCAAGGCAGAATATGTTGCTGTCAATCCAGTACGATTGACAGGCGCGACTGGAGCCTGATCGAAAAGTTCAGCCGCCGGTTTATCTGGAGCATGGCATGACTTACAACACCGACGACCTTCGAATCAACGAAATAAAAGAGCTTTCTCCGCCGGCTCACCTGTCACGAGAGTTCCCTCTCACCGCCGCTGCCTCCGCAACCACGTTTGGTGCACGATCAGCAATTCAAAAGATCTTGCAAGGTGAAGACGATCGACTGCTTCTAATCATTGGTCCATGCTCGATTCATGACACTGAGGCGGCAAAGGAATACGCTGCACGCCTCACCGTCGTCCGGGAACGATTGTCAGCAGACGTGGAAGTTGTGATGCGCGTATATTTCGAGAAGCCTCGAACGACAGTCGGTTGGAAAGGTCTGATCAATGACCCCGATCTCGATGGAAGCTTTCAAATCACCAAAGGGCTTCGTTTATCGCGTGAGTTATTGTTGACAATAAATGAGATGGGCTTGCCTGCGGCTTGCGAATATCTGGACATGATAAGCCCTCAGTACATCTCGGACCTGGTCAGCTGGGGTGCTATTGGGGCCCGCACTACAGAATCTCAAACTCATCGCGAGCTGGCGTCAGGTATTTCCTGCCCTGTTGGATTTAAAAATGGAACTGACGGCAACGTCAAGATCGCCATCGACGCAGTAAAAGCCGCTGCCCATCCGCATCATTTCCTGGGAGTGACGAAAGGAGGGCATTCTGCAATCGTTTCGACAAATGGAAATAAAGATTGCCACATCATATTGAGAGGCGGAAAAAAGCCAAACTACGACCGGGAGAGCGTCAATGCGGCTTGTGTTGAAATCAGAAACGCAGGCTTACCTGAGATGTTGATGATTGACGTCAGTCATGCCAACAGCAATAAAAAACATGAGAACCAGATTCCTGTAGTCGAGGACATCGCGCAGCAGATCGCCAATGGCGACCGCCGCATTATGGGAGTAATGGTTGAGAGCAATTTAGTGGCCGGCAAGCAAGAGCTTGAGCCAGGAAAGACATTGACCTTTGGTCAAAGCATCACGGATGGCTGCATCGGATGGGACGAAAGTGTTGAGGTGGCGGAAACACTGGCCAGAGCCGTGCGAGCACGCCGCAAAAGCAGTTAACTGCATGTACAGTTTAGATTGCCTTACTGAGCAGAAACAACTGCCGGCTCAGGTTCTGGTCCGCGTGGACCATTGTCGAATTCGAATCTCACCTTAAACTCGTCATTGATAAACAAGCGCGCATCGAAAGTGCCGGTGCCGGATTTTTTCTTGAATCCCTTAATCAGATCTGTTTTTCGCTCAGTAACCAGTTGCTTCATCTGCTCGTCGCTGAGTGGAACACCACTTACTTCTCGCCAGACAGAAAATGTACAACCGTCACGCCAGCGGCTGCACCCAGCCCCTTTCGGAGTGGGACGAACTGACCCTTTTCCGCATTGTGGACAGGTTCCCAGCCCTTCACCAGAAACACCGGCGCTTCCCTCTAGTCTGACTTTAAACTCTTCGTTGAGGATCAGTTTGGCATCGTATTTGGTGGTACCATCCTTCTTCTTGAAACCTTTAATCAGCTTAGTCTGACCTTTTTCAATCAAGTCTTTGATATCAGAGTCTGCCAGCTTCTTACCGTTGAACTCGCGCCAGATTGTAAATGTACAACCTTCTTTCCAACGGTGGCAACCGGCACCCTTTGGTGTTTCAATTACCACTCCTTTCTTGCACTGGGGACAGGTGCCGAGATTCGGTCCCTTGGGGGGAAGAGAGGTAACGCCACCAGCTGTAATATCAGGCAAAATACGGCGTACAAATTCTGCAATGTCGCCTTCGAACTTGGGCAACGGCAACTTTCCGTCTTGCATATCGGCAAGTTGCTGTTCCCACTGGGCTGTCAGGGCAACGTCTTTCAGATGTGTATGCACCTGATTGAGCAACGCCTTACCTTTACTGGTCGGAGCGAGCCATTTCTTATTTCGCTCGATATATCCAGTCTGCAGAAGCCTTTCTATGATCGCTGCGCGAGTTGCGGGAGTTCCAAGCCCGCGCTGCTTCATGTAACTAGCAAGATCCTCGTCATCAAGGTCACGCCCAGCATTCTTCATTGCTGTCAGCAAAGTTCCGTCATCGTATGGTTTTGGAGGGTTGGTCTTACTTTCCTTGACCTCAACTTTCTGCTTCGGGACCTGCTGATCTTTGACGAGTGGTGGCAACTGTTGCGATTCCTCATCAATGTCTTTGTCCTTCTCTTTGTCCTTCTCTTTCCCCTTCTTCTTTTCCTCTACGGCTTTCGGTTCAAGCACAGTCCAGCCTGGTTCTTTGACGACAAAGCCTTTAGCGCGAAACGAATGCTGAGCCATGGCGATAATAGCTGTAGTTTCGTCACGCACTTCAGGCGACAGAAATATCGACATGAAACGCAGCGCGACAAGCTCATAAACATTCTTCTGTCGCTCCGGCAAGCCCGAGGCTGGTGTATTGTAGGTCGGAATTATGGCGTGGTGGTCTGTCAACTTGGTATCGTCGACATAACTCTTTGAAAGTTTGGGCTTCAACAATGCGACTGTTATCTTGCCGGGAACAATCTGCTCTGCGGCAAAAGCGTCGCGTGCTTTCTGGCTTGTCGACGGTGATTTCAGAACAGTCGATAAAATTCGAGGCAGCTCAGAAACCATATCGTTTGATAAATGTCGTGATTCAGTTCTCGGATAGGAAATAAGTTTGTGCTCTTCATACAAACTTTGAGCGATTGTCAGAGTTTCCTGCGCGGTATACCCGAATCGTCTGTTAGCGTCTTTCTGCAGCGTCAGCAAATCGTACAGCGCCGGAGGTTTTGTTTTCTTCTCGGCTGTAACTACCGAAACGACTTTTCCATGTGTCTCCGGTTGAACGGCTTTGACAATATCTTGAGCGACAAGTTTGTCTTGCAGACGAGTCTGTGGCTCTTCGCCAGGCGTTATGTATCGCGCCATAAAGCCAGGCTCGAAAGTGGCCAGTACTTCGTAGAATGCCGTTGATTTGAAGTTATCAATTGTGTTCTGACGATCCACAATCAACGCCAGAGTAGGTGTTTGCACACGTCCAATCGTGCATAACTGGTTGTTGATGGCAGTGTAGGCTCGCGTAAAATTGAGCCCGACAATCCAGTCTGCATGCGCTCTTGCCGTTGCAGCATCTGCGAGATTATCAAACTCGTTAGCCGATTTGAGTTTGCTGAAGCCCTCTTTGATCGCCTCGGCAGTCAGGGAACTGATCCATAAACGCTCAACTGGTGCGGTGGCACCACTGAGCATATAAATCAACCGGAAAATGTGTTCACCTTCTCGCCCGGCGTCAGTTGCACAAATAATGCTTTCGCAGGACTTATCATCAAAAAGCTTTTTGATGATGTTGAATTGCGTACCGGCCTTTTCCGCCACGCGATATTTCCAGTCGGTGGGAATCATGGGCAATTGTGCCAGCTTCCATGGACCACCCCAGGCGGCATTCATCTCTTCCGGCTCAGCGAGGGTGACCAGATGACCAAAGGCGTAGGTAACTCTGTAATCGTTGCCCTCAAAATATCCATCACGTTTCTGATTGGCACCAAGAACGGCGGCAATGTCTCTTGCAACTGACGGTTTTTCGGCCAATACAACTTTCATATATCTCGCCTACATATGTTCGCAAATTGCTCGACGAGCATGCCCAGTGCAGTCTAGAAGCTGTCGATGCGCGCATAAGTATGACAAGAACTCTCCGTTCTTCGCCAGCGAAGATATTATTATCAAATCACCGAAATTTAATAGCCAAAATCAGCATGGCACCACTGGTGCTAAAACAGACTGTGTTGTACCGTGAAAGCCTAACCAGCTTCGACCAGGTCGGTGATCTTGGTAAAGGCAGCAGTCCAACCGATTGCGTGTCCTTCCACTGATTTTTCCAGAGCAAAATTGGTATGCTCGAGAACTATCTCGGTTGCAGAACCTCTTGAAATAAATTCGACAGATATCAAAGTGTCACTCGCTGGATATTCAGTCGAGTCACTGTTCCATGTATACACCAATTTCCTGTTGGGAACTATTTCTTTGTATGCACCATGAACAGTGACGACAACACCGTCTGGAGCAGTCGTCATGCAAATTTTGTAATTGCCGCCAACCGCTAAATTTTGAGAAACTGAGATATCGGTGACATATTCGCAGCCAAACCATTTTTGCATCTGAGTAGGATCGGTCCAGGCTTTGTAGACGCGCTGAACAGGAGCGTTCACCGTGCGTTGGATCTTAAGTGAATTGGCAGTTTTATTCGTCGTTATTGCTGTCAGCATCGTTTTCTCCAGATGAAGCCTCTTCCATCAAAAATCGTTCAAGCGAATCAAGCTGGTGAATCCAGAATTTGCTGTAGTTTGCCAGCCATTCACTCGCCTCAGACATCGGTTCGGCGCGAAGGCGCAGGTAATGCACACGCCCCTTCACCTCGCGAGTGATCAAGTTAGCGTTCTCAAGTAACTTCAAGTGTTTGGAAATGGCAGGCAATGACATGTTGAACGGCTGAGCAAGTTCCAATACCGAACATCTCCCCTTAGCCGCCAGATTACCGATAATGGCACGCCGGGTTGGATCTGAGATGGCGAAGAAGGTTCTGTCGAGTTGTTCAGAATAGTGTTTAACCATACGGTTATATTTTCCACATCGGCATTAGGAAGTCAACGCTCATTTCGCAGCGTTTTTTTCCCGATATCGGAAGAAATTTCAGACCGATCCTTCAAATCGAGGCGCCATTGCACACAACGAGACATCCGAAGCTGAGCTAGAAAGTCCAGATTTTTCCCGATATCGGAAAAAATTCACAACCCAGAAGGCGAAAATCCAATAGCACATTATTCAACCGTATGGTTTAATAATCAAGTTCCAGTGAATTTAAAACCAAGTTCGATTGCGGAGGAAAAACAGATGGTCAATGCGAAAAGCACAATTCCTGTCGGCTTAAGTACAGTCACAGCGTTTTTGACGGTAAAGGACGTGCGCAAAGCTGTAGCGTTCTACAAAAGAGCATTTAATGCTCAAGAGATTTCCGTTATGGAGATTGACGGGCGCGTTATGCACGGGCAAATTCGAATCGGAAATTCAGCAATCTATATGGGTGAAGAGTGCGCCGAAATGAACAAACTCTCTCCCGAAAGCCGTGGCTTCGCTACAAGCTCGTTGTACTTGTATGTTGACGATGTTGACGCCGCCTTCGCGCAGGCCGTAGATGCCGGCTGCAATGTATGCATGCCTGTCAGTGATATGTTCTGGGGTGATCGCTACGGTCATGTGACTGATCCGTTCGGACAGGAATGGTCAATCGCAACGCATAAAGAAGACCTCAGCCCGGCTGAAATAGAAGCCAAATTCAGACAAATGAGCATGGCTTGTTCTAATAAATAGCCAGGGTCCAAGCAAGCTTGCAGAACAAAACCGACAGCAACTTTTGCTGTCGGCTTTGTCATTTCTACACCATATTTGGTGCTTATGATTCTGGTTTGCCTACTACGAATCAATTATCGTGACAGGTGAAGCTTTTGAGATCGATCCAGCAAGCTTTTGAAAAACTCCAGGGCATCTTTAAGATCAGCCTCTTCTGCAGTGCTGTGAACCACAAGTGTTATTAAGTCTCTGCTTCCGTTGATCAGGAATTCACTTCGTGGGGCCAATCGCAGATAAGCCTCGCGTGCCTTCCAGTCAGAGAAAATCATGCGTGCAAGGTCCGACTCATTAGAAGTCACAGTGCAGATTCGATCGAGCTCAATTGTACCGGCGCGAACCTTCGGCAATTTCATCCATAATTCGCGCTCCAAAAGTTCGTTTGCAACAAAATCCTGATGTTGCCAGTTTGGCATAGCGCTTTTGAGAAATTCCCATATCGCTTTATCAGATGGGCTCGATGCTACAGAAAGAATCTTTGTTAAATCGCTAAGCTTCTTTGTCTTTATAGACAGTTTCGCTTCTCGCTGCAGCGGTTCCGCGGCCGAAACGACGACCATTGGTCCAAAGGGAGGAGGTGCCTGCCACCATCCGGCAAAAGTAATGTTCCACTGCTTATAACCCACCTGTACAAGTGGCAGACTAGTCACGAGGGTCGCTAAACTACCGGAGAGTTCTCGGTAACGAGGCTCCAGATTACTTGAAGAAGAATCGAAATGTGCCTGAGGCATACTAAAGCTGCCATCAACATTGTCAGAAAAGGTTTTCAACTTCTTCTCAAATGCAGTAGCATTTCCTCGCAGTTTATCAACTGTACCGTTCAAGGTATTGAAAATGAAGTTTTGAAAGTCTTCTTTCACGCAGCTTAGCTCCGAGTTTACTTCCCACAATATCATCAGCAAAACGACAAAAAACAAACGCTAACAATGTCAATACAATTCAAATCTGGAGTTAATCGTGAAGTCAAATTGGTCGCTTGAAAATAAAATCGCATTGATCACTGGCGCCTCCAAAGGTATAGGTCTTGCGATAGCAAATGAGTTTCTTCAGTTAGGAGCGGAAGTAATAGTAGTCGCCCGTTCTCTGGAGACACTGCAAAAGGCCTTTGCGTCAGCGGAACACAAGAAGCGAATACATATGGTCGCTGCGGATGTATCAGATCCCAAAGGGCGTGACCTTTTATTTCGAAAGGCAGGCGAACTGGGAAGGTTGGACATCCTGGTAAATAATGTCGGCACAAACATCCGCAAGAAATTGATTGACTTCACAACTGATGAACTAACGTCGGTTATGAACACCAATTTGATGTCCGCACTTGAAGTTACAAAATCGGCTTACCCACTCCTGCTCAAAGGAACAGACGCTAGCGTGATATTCATGTCATCAATGGCTTCTTTTGGTTCAGTCGGATCTGGTGTCATTTATGGTGCCACGAAAGCAGCAATGAATCAGACCACACGTTCTCTTGCACATGAATGGTCCAAGCAGAAGATTCGAGTAAACGCAGTTGCGCCTGGATACATTGACACACCACTCGTTGAAGGCATTTTGAGTAAACCGAGAATTCGGCAGGAAATCGAGCAACGCGCCATGCTTGGTCGAGTAGGACAACCAGAGGAAGTCGCAACGGTAGTTGCGTTCTTAGCCATGCCCGTCTCTTCGTACATCACAGGACAAACAATTATTGTCGATGGCGGCACAACAGCTCACTACTTAGACATGCAGGAGTTAATGGCTCAAAATCCGTAGCCACGATGCCCCACTTATCCCCTCTTGACCTCCCTGGAAGCCCGAAAGCCTCTGAAATTCATGAATTTTTTCCGATATCGGAAAAAATTCGTGAGTTGAGACATCACTTTTCACCGTTTCCGACCAGCCCAGAACTTCATTAAACGGTAATCCCGCCTACAAATTTAGTACGATAGTAATTGAACTATAGAAGCGAGTTCCAAACAGAGGGCTTATGTCAGATTTGTCGGATATATCATTGTCAGTTCTAGATCTCGCACCAGTGGCGACTGGACAGACAGCAGCAGACGCATTCAGAAACACTCTGGAACTTGCGCGCAGCGCTGAACGATGGGGATACAAACGCTACTGGTTGGCCGAACATCATAATCTTCCGGGAATAGCCAGTTCTGCCACTTCCGTATTGATTGGCTATGTAGCAGCCGGTACCTCCAGAATTCGTGTGGGCTCCGGTGGCATAATGTTGCCCAATCATGCCCCGCTCGTTATAGCAGAACAGTTCGGAACGCTTGAATCACTCTATCCAGGAAGGATAGATCTCGGATTAGGTCGTGCGCCGGGCACTGATTCGATCACTTCTTACGCATTGCGCAGAGGACTGACATCGGACGGGCACGATTTCCCGGAACTACTGGCAGAGTTGCAACGCTATTTAACGGCATCCGACCGCGACTTAAAGGTGCATGCGTATCCTGGGTCAGGTCTTAATATACCGATCTGGTTACTTGGCTCCAGCACTTTCAGTGCCAGATTGGCAGCGGATCTCGGTTTGCCTTTCTCTTTCGCCAGTCATTTTGCGCCTGATGAGCTTGATCAGGCTCTAAAACTTTATCGCAGCAAATTTAAACCATCTGCGCATCTGGAACGACCGTACGTTATGGTCGGAGTGCCCGTTATAGCGGCTGATACAGACGCACTTGCATCGAAACTTGCAACTACGACTTCTCAGAAATTTCTGGGACTGGTCAGACGACAGCCAGTTCAAGCAAAACCTCCCGTTGATAACATTGACGAGATCTGGAACGAATATGAGAAAGCTGCCGTGCTGAGTCGCATGGCTATTGCTGCGATCGGCGGGCCGGATACCGTTGCGCGAAAGTTGGGCCAGCTTTTGGAGAGAACAAGGGCAGATGAATTGATAGTCGTCTCAGATTTCTTCGACTTTCAAGATCGCCTACGTTCGTACGAGATACTCTCGAACCTGTGCGGCGCTGCAAAAAGTGCTCAACTGCCGACAATCAACGGCGTGCTTTAATCAGAGAGTTGCCGCTTGCAGCATTCAAGATACTATCTAATAGACCCGGGAACTTAGTTTCCAATTCCTTCCGACGCAGACTAGTCAGGTGTTCACGCCCGTTCACCTTAGTGTTTATCAATCCTGATTCACGCAGCACACGAAAATGATGTGTCATTGTGGACTTCCCCTTTGGCTGCGTACAGCTGAATTGTCCGCAGGTCATCTCACCGTTCTGATCCAACTGCTGAACTACTGAAAGCCGGACGGAATCACTCAGTGCATAGAGCACATTCTCCAGATGTATGTCTTTGAGTGAAGGATGGAAAAACGTCTTCATTGTCGACGGGGCCTTGGTCCAGAGAAATTCAAGTCGGTTCTACAGATGTAGAACTATCTTACTATTTTCGAGCTCGAACAAAAATTGCCAGCTCCTACTAGACTAAATTTGAAGCAGGCGTACCATTTCATCTCATCGACGATGACACAGTAATAATCAAAACGCTGCTGTGCACCACAAATCGGCAGTGTAAAATGCACTGATGACCCAAGTTGGAATTAAATTATCAATGACAAAGATCTGTTTTGCGAAGTTGACCGGAGCTCTGCTGGCCGCTGTCAGCCTGGCTGCAAGTGCACTTAGCGCATTCGCCATCGAAAGCACCATGCCAACCGACAAATATCCAGATGTGGTCAAACCAGAACTGGCGGCTAAATACAAATACACAGAAGACGGTGAATTCAGCCAGAAAATTGGAATTCCAACTTACGAATGGATGCCTGCGGAAGGACCTCCGAAAGCTGTGATTGTAGGGGTGCACGGTCTCACTCTGCATGGGCGAAGATTCAGAGTGCTGGCACGAGCACTGGCAATCAACAATATCGGCTTCGTGTCGTTCGACATGAGAGGATTTGGCAGGTGCAATTTCGAGAATAAATGGAGCACCACCAAAAACGACAGATCGAAAGTACATCTGGAAAAAAGTTACGAAGACCTCGAACAGCTGACAACTCTGGTGAAGGAACGATATCCCGATGCGAAAATAGTACTGCTCGGCGAAAGTCTCGGTTGCACCTTTTGCGTTCGATTAGCGGGCGAACACCCGGACTTGGTTTACGGCATAGTACTCTCCGCACCAGCAGTGAAAGTCAATGCAGACATGATCGTCGGTGCGGGAAATCTCAAACGTGGCATAAAAGCAGCCGTTTCACCACACCATGAAATGGACTTGAATCCATTCATTCGCAACCTTGTGTCCGGTCGCAAACAAGTCACTGCAGAGATGCTCGACGATCCGCTGATAACAAAAAAATTGACACTGGGGGCGCTGCTATCAACAGACGCATTTGTGGACCATACGGCGAAGTGGGGCAAAAAGACTTCAGACAAATTGCCGGTCTTGATCATTCAGGGTAGTCGTGACGAATGCGTCTCGCCTAAACACGTGACGGACTTGATGGCCAACATGCCTTCTGTAGACCAGACCCTGTCCTGGAAAGGACAGTTTGGTCATCTTCAGCTGGAAACACAATATCTCCGCACTGAAGTTCTAGAAGCTCTCGTCGACTGGATGTATGACCACGGAGCGGAAAATCAGATCCAGGTAGCAAATTTCGCCCAGAGCATCAACGATCTGGGCGGATCAGTGGTGCGCTACTCGGCACCAAATACGGTTGCTGACGACAAGTAATTGCGTGCGCCGAACTTCAACAGGTTGAGCAAGCCGGCAAATATTTTGCCAGGCGCTTGTTTTCGGGCTAGCAACCAGAAAAAAAGTCAGGCATAATACTACGAGTCTTCTGCTAAACCGAGCCTAATGTTTAGAAAAACCGGAATCTCTGGACAATTCCAAAACAATCCCGAACTGCCTGCATTGCACCAGCTGTTGTCACAAGCGCTGGAAAATCGTGGAAAACAGATGCAGATTGTTTGGAAAACCCCTTATGGCGCAATCTTTACCCTGATTGTGCTTTGCAATCTGCGAGGAGATCCTCGATGGTGTCTTTATTGTGAGCTAAAGGGCAAAAGGGATTTGCTGTTTGACTACAATAGCTGTGACGTCATCCTCGTCAATAACTTAATCACATCCTCAGTTACAGAGGCTCAAAAGACGGGGCGTTCTCCGTTTGCCGCCGGACAAAAGTTGTCGGCTAAACCTCCAGAATCGGATGTAATACAAAACTTCAATCCTGAACCGCCTGCCGAGATAGAAGCTTCCCCAGCAAAGCCAGAGTCGACGTCAAAGTCGACGTCTCAGCCGACACCTCCAACCAGTTTCCAGCCGGCAGCAGCGCCGCAGGAAATGCCTTTCGCCAATCCCACGCCCTATACACCGCCTTCCGTCGTCCCAACCCGGTTACCATCGCTGCTTCTATGCCCTCGCAACATTGACGGTGAAGCGATTCAAAATGTCATGACGAGCTTGCGCAACCAGCATACGGGAATGTTCATGACACCGGCATTCCTTTATTTCCTTGAGCAAGAATACTTTCGCAATTTGCGCTCTCGAAGCAGTTTATCTGTAATTGTTTTCGACCTGCGGGAAGAAAGTCCGGAAGACGGTAACATGGTACGCAAGAGCCTACCGGCGGCTGCTCTCGTCGAAGCCGTGGTCAGAATAACAGCCTTGAAGAGGCACGTGGACATCCTGGCACACTACGATGATGAATCCTACGCTCTGCTTTTACCACATACCAAGTCAGCAGGAGCGAAAACTCTTGCAAATAGACTGATTCGCAGTTTAACTGACAGACCACTCGCTAATGTTGAACCATCTCGCCTGGCAATTTCAATTGGATGCGCCTCGATTCCTGAAGACTTCGTCGACCTGCCCAAACTTTTAGGCGCAACAGACTTGACCCTATCCCATGCAAAGAAGACACGCACCCGACTGGTCATGTATTCTGACATTCGAAACTCAGTTACTGTAAATCAATAACGATTAGCACGATAGCGATCAAGTAACATCGAAACCAAATATCATTGGTCCAAATGTCATTGGTCCAAATATAATTGGCCAAATACCATTGGAACCGAATTGCAATGGTATTCCGAACGTTCAGGCCAAGCAATGGGCACCAGATATAGTGCACCCAAACAATTAGATTCTTACAAAAAAGAAGAACAGAAGAAAAATACTAAACACCAAAAGAGCATACAGAACCATTTGGTTGAAGAAGTGCCCTTCTGGCTCAATACTTAGTGAGGCAAGCGCATCTCTGAGTTCCTCAACGCTCTGATAGCGGCGACCCGGGTCTTTGGCCAGGGCCGTGAGCACGACATTTTCTAAGTCAGAGGGAATCTTAGCGGCTGGATTTGCACTTTGCAGTGTTGCTGGCAACTTGTTGATGTGTTCCTCCATCACTTCAAACGCGGTTCTGCCTTCGAATACCTGACGACCAGTAAGTGTCTGAAACATCACACAACCTAGAGAATATATGTCACTGCGGGCATCAACAGGCTCCGATAAAATTTGCTCGGGGCTCATGTATTGCACGGTACCGAGGGCAATGCCGGTTTGAGTGAGCGATGGAACACTGTGACTCAGGACCTTAGCCAGACCAAAGTCCAACAGTTTTGCATCTCGCTCCTTTCCTATACTCTGAATAAAAATGTTTGCTGGTTTGATGTCACGATGAACGATGCCTTGCTCGTGTGCCGCAATCAGAGCGTTGCAACACGATAGGAATATGGGGAGCGCTTCCTCTATATCGAGACATTCAAAACGCCGCAATAAGCTAGCCAGGCTCTCGCCTTCCAGGTATTGCATGGCAATGAAGGGTTGCCCGTTGGAGAGCCTACCGTATTCGTATACGGTGCATATACTCGAGTGGTTCAAACGAGCACCCGACTCAGCTTCCCGTTGGAAGCGGGCGGTGCTTTCCGCATTAGTAAGCAGGTGCGGGTGCAAGACCTTAAGCGCAACCACTCTGCTGGGGTGCAGTTGCCGGGCTTTGTAGACCTGAGAGCAGGCGCCAGTGCCTATAAGCGCCAGAATCTCGAAACGGTCATCGCTGGGTATCGCTTCGCCAGACAGTTTCGGGGTCTGAGAAGAAAGACCCAGGATGTTAGCCCAATTTATGGCACCGGTGGGGGTGGAATCCTCCTTAAAGTCCGCGCTGTCGTCACTCCGCACCATATCGATCTCCGACTCACCTGTACTCAGGGACCCCATTGCTCGGCAGCATCTCACAATCTTGCCGCAATAGATGCTGGACACAATATCCCCCAACCAGCGCCAACAATATCCGTGACAACCGGTTTCTCATAAATTCAATCCAGATACTCGTTTTCGGGAATTCACTTTCAACTGCAGACCTACTAGACTTATGGTATTCCGATCCACCTTCCCCGAGGATTACACATGACCCAGCTAAGCTGGAAAGTCGCATCGGTCAGTGACCGTGGGCTTTGCAGAAAGGAAAACCAGGATAACTTCTACGTCAGCCCCGATGAACGCGTTTTTGTAGTAGCAGACGGGATGGGTGGTGTCAAAGGTGGTGCAGAAGCCAGTCGCATCGCAATTGAAACGATTCAAAAACTATGGAAAGAAAGCGCTCCCCACCCGAGCGACAAAGAAGCGATTCAGAAGTGGCTTGTTGATGCCGTTGCACTGGCAAATGAGAACATCTGCGATGCCGCCGATAAGCTTGCCTCATCCTCTCGCATGGGCACTACCATTGTAATTGCCGTGCAAACGACCGGAAAAGAGTTGCACATAGCACATGTGGGTGATTCCCGCGCCTATGTAATGAAAGATGGAACAGCGTCGACGTTGACGAGTGACCACTCGGTTGTAAATGAGATGCTGAAAAACAATCGCATTACAGCGGAGCAATGCCGGACCAGTCCGTTCAAGCATCTCTTAACACGCTGTCTCGGTCATCACAGAGACGTCGAAGTCGAGAAGACTGAAGTTGAAGTAGTGCCCAAACAATGGATTATTTTGTGCAGCGACGGTCTATCTTCGGTTCTTTCCGATGAACAGATAGGTGCATCAATTGAAGCCTGCGACTCTGCAGATCAGGTCTGTCAGAAACTCCTCGCCAAGACCCTGGAAGCAGGAGCCCCAGACAATGTCACTATTGTTGCCATACAGTACGAACCAGCTGACCAGAGCGGCGAAGCAAATTAACTCGGGGATTCTCGGGGATTCTCGGGGA
>RXJR01000023.1 GCA_003963305.1 Candidatus Melainabacteria bacterium
GACCATCGGTCTCGGACTTTTCATGGTGCTCATCGAAACGATGTACATGCGCACCAGAAAACCCGTCTACAAAATGATGGCGCTATTCTGGACGAAGGTATTTGCCGTCAACTTCGCTATCGGCGTTGCCACAGGCATCGTCATGGAATTTCAATTCGGCACAAACTGGGCCACCTATTCACGCTTTGTCGGCGACGTCTTTGGATCGGCACTGGCCGCAGAAGGAATATTCGCCTTTTTTCTTGAGTCGGGATTTCTCGCCGTACTTGTTTTTGGCTGGGACAAAGTATCAGCGCGAATGCACTACTTCGCCACCTGTATGGTCTCGCTGGGCTCGATATTTTCGTCTATCTGGATTGTCATAGCAAACTCGTGGCAACAGACTCCGGCCGGCTATCACCTGGTCAAAACAGCGGAAGGATTCTGGCGTGCAGAAATTACAGATTTCTGGGCCATGGTCTTTAATCCATCCAGCGTTACCCGACTGATTCATGTCTGGTTCGCCTCATTCATACTGGGAGCGCTCTTTGCGCTCAGCATCAGCGCTTTCTACATTCTCAAAAAGAAACATCTGGAATTCGCCAAACATACATTCAAGATAGCCCTCGTCTACGGAGCCTTTTTTACTTACGCTGAACTGGCATCAGGACACTTTCAAGCAGACAAGGTTGCTCATACGCAACCAGCCAAACTTGCGGCTCTTGAAGCACACTTCAAGACAGGAACAGGCGGCACAGGCATGTACGTGATCGGATTTCCAGACGTGAAAGAAGAAAACGTAAAGTTTGGCATTGAAATTCCAAACTTACTCAGCTTCCTCGTCTACCAGGATCTGAACAAACCGGTGAGCGGGCTGGACAAGTTTCCGAAAGAAGATCAACCACCAGTGGTGATACCATTCTTCGCCTACCACTTGATGGTGGGTCTGGGAGTTTGTTTTGCAGCGCTGACAAGTCTGGGACTATTTTTCTGGAAACGCGGCTCACTGTTCGAACAGAGCTGGCTGCTATGGATGTTCGTCTTCGCGGTACTGGGTGGTTATGCAGCCAACCAGTGCGGATGGGTGGCTTGCGAAGTAGGCAGGCAGCCATGGCTGGTGTATGGTCTTCTGCGCACCCATGACGCCGTTTCGAAAGCAATTACCGGCGACGTTGTGCTCGCCTCAATATTGATGTTCGGTGTAGTCTATTGCTTTTTGTTCGTAATTTGGGTCACTGTACTGACCGACAAAATTGTCAAAGGTCCGGAAAAAATAGAGGAAATACAAGAACACCTACCGATACCACAAGACAATGTGAGCTTCTGGAAGTTCGCCGGAGAAATAATGAAGAAGGGTTTGTATTCACTCACACCACAACCAGCAGATTCATCCGCGACACAGCAACAGGTGGATTCATCCGCCACATCGCAAGCGGCGGATTCACCCATAACTCAGCAGCAGGCAGATTCGTCCGTACCGCAAAAAACGGAGAACGCAGATGATACTTAACTACATTTGGTTTGTTCTTCTGGGCGTTTTGCTCACCGCATATGGTGTGCTGGATGGATTCGATTTCGGTGTCGGTATTTTGCACTTGCGCGCCAGGACAGATGAAGAACGCCGATTGATAATCAACTCTATCGGTCCTCTCTGGGACGGGAACGAGGTCTGGCTGGTGGTTTTTGGCGGCGCACTCTTCGCTGCATTCCCGAACGCATATGCCACCGCGCTGTCTGGATACTATGTTCCAATCATGATCATGCTCTGCGCTCTAATTTTCAGAGCAGTATCAATAGAATTCCGAAGCAAAAAGAACAGCCAAGTCTGGCGCCAGACATGGGACGTCTCCTTCTGCGTATCGAGCACGCTAGCAGCCTTCATCTTCGGTCTGATAGTGGGCAATCTGTTCATCGGTCTGCCGATCGGTGCGGACATGGAATATCACGGCCACATCCACGAGTACTTCAATCCGTACACCTTACTGGTTGGATGTTTTGCCGTTGCGGTTTGCGCCATGCACGGTTCGATCTACCTGTATCTCAAAACTGAAGGCGAACTGCAAAAACGAGTGCACGGTTGGATGTGGCAAACCTTTGGAATTTTTCTATTCTTCTACATCCTCACCACGATCTACACGCTCGTGCAAATTCCAGAAGCTGTAATCAATTTCAAACGCTGGCCATGGGCAAGCATTGTTGTAGTTCTCAACGTGCTCGCAATTGCCAACATTCCTCGAGCAATCTATTTAAACCGCCCCGGATACGCGTTTGTTTCATCAATATGCACACTGGCAGCCTTCACTTTCTTATTCGGAATCGCCATGTATCCCAATTTGCTCGTCTCCAGTTTCGGACACCAGTACAACCTCAACATCTACAATTCTGCTTCCTCTCAAAAGACCCTGAGCATTATGCTCATCGTAGCCGCCTGCGGATTGCCGTTCGTTCTGAGCTACACAGCAGTGGTCTACTGGATTTTCCGAGGGAAAGTTCAGCTGGGCAAAATGAGCTATTGAAGAGTCCTGGAGAATGACGCTTACTTCGGCGTATCGCTTTTTTCGTAACGGGCTTTTGTGCCTTGCTTTGGAACAGGATCTAGCTCGACATAAGTTGTCTGTTCATCAGGCATGCGGTTGAAGGTCCACTCATCGCTCAGATCAAGAATCACAAGTTCGACCGTTGTGAAAACCTTGCAACCAGGTACGAGATGTCCGCCAAATGTCTTACCGGTTGCATCGGAAACAGCCATGTGCACATGCATCCCGGTATCAGACAATGTGCCTGTGATCGAGACGATTTCCAGCGGACCCTGTATCGTTTTCGCTTCGCTCGCACCAGCCGTGCGCAGATTCGCCACTGACAGAGAGCCAACCGCAGAAGCAATAACGCCCGCCTTGACACCACCCTCGAAGGCAATTCGTTTAAACGCGCTATGCAGTTCTTCGCCCGGTTTAAGCCGTTCAACTAGCGATTTTTGCGCCACCGTACCTGCCTCCTTTCAACCAAGAGAATAAGCAAAACAGAATGCTGCATCGACTTATCCACGCATAACTCTAGAACACTGCTACGAAGGTTCTCTCCCTCCCTACATTAAAAAAGTACGGGACGCCGCCTATTCGGTAACTTTTCACCGAGCCTCCCAGTCTCAACTGAAAACACTACTGGAGGCAGAACAATGAAAGGCTTACTGTTTATGGGGATACTGGGGTACGCACTCGGCACACTTTTTGCGCCGAAGAAAGGATCCGAGCTCCGTGAAGACATCAAAAATGTAGTTGCTGACTTACGAGAAAACGGATCGGATGCGTTCTTGGATGCTCAGGCCAGAGCCTCAGAATTGCTTGACAAAGCGAATCCTACAATCGATTCAATCAAAGAAAAGGCGCTGAACATGAAAGAAGGCGCCATGCACATGAAAGAAAGTGCTATGGACAATGCCATGCAGCTTAAAGAAAGCGCCATTCAAGTAAAAGAAGGGGCGCTGAAGCTAAAAGAAAACGCTGCCAAATCCTTCCAGGACGGCTATTCAAAAGAACAGGCTGCGGCAAAACAACGCAAAATGGAAGAAGCCAACTTCGATCCATCCAATTCAGCAACGAGCACAGCCAGCAGTTTCTAACGAATGCTCTAGAAATTCGACTCAACGAGGAAGTTCGCTTCCTCGTTTTTTCTGGCAAAAAGTAACAAACCGGTAACTTTTTAAGTCTAATCTTCAAGCATCGGCAAATTATGCCCGGGATGCGAACTTATTCGCACCGGCGGCTGCATTGCGCTTACTACAGGACAATTTACTATGAAGAAGAAAACAAATCTCTTGGAACTGTTGGTCTGGGCAGCGCTCGTCAGCTTCATAGCGATCGCTCCAGCGCACAGTCAGTCTGTCAACAACGGTCAGACACTCTTCGGAGATTCGACCTGGACAGCCAACTTCGACATGGGCAGTTCGGTGGATGCAGCAGGCAATCAAGCTGACGCAGCCGACTCCAGCGGCGATACAGGCGATCAGTCGCACCGCACTTACACGGCACTGAAACCAATTGAACCAGCCAGGTCCCCAAAACCTGAACTCGAATATGCCCACAACGGCAATATAACGATGGGCACCATGGGCGGCATGACCTCATTTCCTTCCGGCAGCTACAGCTTCGGATTCAGTGGCGGAGGCGGATCAGCTTCGCCTTTCAACACCGGCTTGCCATCCACCTCGACGGGATCGGTTGATCTGAATATTACGGACTAGCTAGGAAGTAACGAATCAGTAAGCCGAATCTGCCATGTGCACACTGCGGTCTTGCACCGAAAACGATTGCACCAAGAGCGCTACCAAAATAACTGCTGCCGCGCCGGGACCGAGCATGTCCGGTCACTCTGAACTCACGCGCTCTCGTACTCACCGCATCCCCTTTCCATGAGAGCGCAACGGGATAGGCGTAAGGTAAAGGTGACTTCGAAAAAGAATGGCTTGCGAAGGTTGCCGTGCTTACCTCTGCTTCTCCTCCTAGATTACCCGCCGGTGAATAAAAAACAAAAACCGCTGAGTTCGGCGGTCAACGCCAACACGAACTTTAACTCGGCGAACGCCAATAGATCAGGCAGCGCTGCAGGCGAACGAGGACCCAGACAAACTTTCCTTCAAACACACAATACAGGTAATTCCACGGAAGATTCACTGGTTCCGGATTTCCCCCCAGCGGCGCTGGTCTGAGATTCGTCAGCAAAGAGATTCTGGAAGAACATGTCGCCCCCCGGCGACACCGTCAAAATCACGGGAGTGAAGCACATGATGAGCAATTATCCCAGTGCGGATCGAGTCGGGCGAGATGATCCAGGCAAACTGATCGGTATCAACGCCCCTCGTAAAACCTATCCTTGAAGCGCACGATATTAGATGAACCTTGAACGCCTGATTCGATTATCTTAGATAGGCAATCTAGGTGCCCGCGGGAGCTTAGGTTTCAACCATCACGGAGCCGCGGCCGAAACGTATTCGAGTCTGCCATTCTGTCCACGCCTGATGTTGATCCAAGCTACGTCATCAAGCGTGTAATTCGAATCGTGAACGGAGCGAAAGCTGTCCGTTGACAACCTGCAGGCGGTGATTGTAGTTTCCTTCAGACGAGAATCGTCGAAACGACCGCCTGTAAGATTTGTGGACGCAATTTTTGCTTTGTCTAATTTGCAATTCACAAAGAGTGTTTGAATCATGTAGCATGCATTTATGTCGGCATCAGTGAGATTGCAGTTTATGATGATTCGAGCACGACAATCTGCGCCGATTAGCTTGGCTCCTTTCAGGTTGCAGTTTGTCATTAAAACGGATTCGACGTTGCCACACGGGATCGACGTGTGTTCAGGAAACATCTTGGTGTTTTCAAATTTTGCACCGGCAAGATTACAATCCTGAAACTGAACGCCTGAAAGATTCGCGCCGGTGAAGTCGGCACCTGATAGATCCATTTGAGCGAAAGTTAAGGGGCGACTCGTCTGACAAAATGACAGATTGGCTTTTCGAAGACTTACGTGCTTCGCACAAGCTTTCAATAATGCATCTTCCAGGCTGAATGCATCACACTCAAATAATACTTTATTGTTTGAGCTGAGTATTCGAGTGACGCCGTTCTGTGCCTTTTCATTTCGAATTGCAGGAAATTTTTGTACTTTTGATTTTGTCTGGCATAGTGTAGCGCGATTGCCTCCCAAACAGTCGATCAAGTGTGTTGAAGACAAGTCACAGTGGTTGAACCTGACGCCAGGCAGCGCGCCATTGTATATGGTGGTATTGTTCAAGTTTGCATTTGTAAAATCTGCATACGCAAATGTTAGAGAGGTGAGTCTTGCGTTGCTAAGATTCGCGCGAACGAACTTTGCATTCGAAAGACTGCCACCCCCGATATTTGAACCGGCCAAATTTGCATCTGAGAAATCTGCATTGTTTAATGGACCGTTTAGCCTGACACTAGCTCCAGTATCAGAACCTTCCTTGCAGAGATCCGTTTCGAACCGACACGCATCCCAATGACAATGCGAAAGGTCAGTTTCCTTAAAGTTTGCGTCTTTCAATTCTACGTTTTCAAATTTGCAGTTTAAGAAATAACTGTTAGAGAAGTCCGCGCCGTTCAGAAGAAGTTTTTTGTCTGAGGACTGACCGACGAAATTTGCATTGGTGAAGTATGAATTGCGAAAGTCTGCATTGGTGAGGTTAACTGAATTTTTGCACGCTTCGTTGACTGCCTCGGTCAGAGTAATTCCCGGGCGTGCTTTGTAAATGACTTTTCCAGAGGTATCTCTGATAACCACCTCTTGCTTCGATAGACGCGCTGAATTCTTAGCGATGTCAGCGGACAGCAGACTTTTTCCGACCGCCGCCAAGCTGAAGGTGCTTCCAGTAAAATTCTTGTTAATTCTGCGGAAGTCAGTAGACATGAGATTTCCGTCAAGATCAACTTCCACCAGAGTTGCGTCAGTAAATTTTGCGCCATGAAAGTCTGCATTAATCCTGCAGTCGATGAGCTGACTTCGCGAAAAATCCGCACCTGCCATTTTGGCCAATCGAAAAAACGATATCTGCAGATGTGTCAAAGTCAAACCAGAGAAGTTTGCACCTGAGAGATCCGCATCGGCGTTGCAAGCTTCCAAAATCGCTTCTTCGAGGGTGTGCGCCTTTTTTGCCCGGTAGAGAACTTTTCCATTGATGTCCAGAATTTTCAGATCCGAAGCTGGAGTCGAAAAAGATGCCGTTTGTTGTGGGTTTGCTTCTAAGGCAGAGGTCGTACTAGCCATTGCTATCGCCACCATCGTGGCGATGCTCGTTGCAATCGCTGCAAGTCTTAGAACAGGATGGAAACTGGCTCTGCTAGCGCTTCATTGTTATGTTTGCACCAGGTTGTGTTTTCCTTTCCTTCGCATGCAGCAAATGTGAATCAGAAAAATCGAAAGAATCAGTCGTCTTTTGTATACATTCCTTTTTGAGCAGACATCGATAATTTGAAAACCATCGTCAGCATCGTATCTCGTGTCAGCTTGCCGCGAGTTTTAACGGTTCTCAGCCTAACGATTCGATAGGGTTTGTCGTTTGTAAATGAATCCAATGCTCCGCAGGAAAATCGAGAAATGTTAATAGCACGTCTCGGTCTTTTGCAAGGCATTCAGTGGCTTTTGCGATATTTTGCCTCGTCGCTTTTTACAAAGCGATCGAACGCCTTCTCTGTTTTCCTTAGTCTCCGCCATCCAGACCTGATGCAGGTTTTCCTTGGCGCGAGCATGAATATGTTTCAGTAATTTCCAAAACATTTACTGTTCTGTGCATCCAGCACCGCTACCAACGCGTATCGCCAAATACTTGTGGCAGAGCTTTCCAGAACCCGAGAGATCCATAACCTACTGCAAGTTCTGGAATGGTTTTAACCCCAACCGCTTCAACTCATTCAACGCTTCCAGCCATGATTGCTCGCTTTGCTGGCTAAATCGTCCGGAACGTCTCGGTGAGCTAATTCAAGGAATTAAATTCGTTGATGGTATCCAACAAGAAATCGCTGCCTAAAATTTTCCAGAACACAACATTTGAAACAATCCCCTTTTGCAAAATAGCACCCCTAATCGATACTTCAAAGTTCTAGTTATTTTCTGACGATCCCGACCAAACCTACGAGGCAAAACGTAGAATCAATTCAGTCGAACCGCATGCGCTCATTTGATGGACTCTGCGCAAAGTTTTCTCCGCACGAGAACAGACATAGGGATTTGTATCAGTCGTCAGTGCGCTAAGGACAGCTTCGGGAAGATTAGCGTTTTCGGACAGTCTATACCTGACGTCCGGATCTGGATCTTTAACCAAGTTGTATAGCACCGCTAATGGCGTGTTAGGATTTTCCGAAACGGCGGACCGAACGCTGGAATCACTATGATAAGAGAGCTTCAACAAAGTCGGTCGCGACGTATTGGAGTTCTCTGCAATACGTTCCAGTACGCAAGAATCTCCATAGAGCGAGAGTGCATCTAGTATTTTTGCGGGAGTAGACGGATGCCTGGCCAGGATGAGCCGGACATTAACCAAGTCGGCGTCCGTTAATGGGTTAGACGCTGCATCCCAAGTACTGCAATGTCGCAATATTCTCTGTAAAACTTTCACTGCCCCCGGCTCATCGAAAAACGCCTGGCAGACTAAGCCGAGAGCTTCCTTAAACTGTCCAGGGGAGGACCATTGAAATTCTTTTAAGAAGTCGACTACGTCGTTGAAACCATTAAAGCTGGAAAGAAAAGAAGAAACCATGACTAACCACCTCGATCAGAAGAACACAATTTCAGTATGATCGACAAATCGTGTGCGCCACGTGGAGTCCGAGATCTGCAACAGAGCGGGCATGAACTACGCAACCGTGGAGATAGGCAGAGCAAGCAGAAATGTGCTGCCTGAGCCGAGTTTGCTCTTCACGAAGAGAGTTCCCTTATGGCTCTCTACAATCGCCTTAGCGATGGCCAAGCCGAGCCCGGTGCCGCCGTTTCTGCGTGAACGAGATTTATCAACACGATAGAACCGATCAAAAATTTTCGGTATATCGTGCTCAGCAATACCGATACCATTATCGGTTACGCTTACTTCGACATACGCGCCGTGTACGCGCAGCGAAATACGAACACTTCCGCCTGGATCAGTGAAAGCAAGTGCGTTATCTAGCAAATTCGTTGTCGCGCGTCGAATAGAGTCATAGTGACACCATACTTTGGCTTCAACCAGTTCGTGGGTTATTTCAACGCCCTTTGCGCCATACAAGGGAGCAAGGTCGTGTACAGTTTCGAGCACGAGATCCCCCAGTGCAACATTCTGCCTGGGCAAACCGACACTTGGCGACTCTAACTTTGCCAGCAGTAGCAAGTCCTGGCTAAGACAGGAGATCCGTTGGCACGATTCCAAGATCCCCAATACCCGTGGTCTGGCTTCATCGTTCTCAGCCAGGTCCATCTCGAGGGCCTCAACGTTTGCTTGGAGAACTGTTAGCGGTGTCTTTAGCTCATGTCCGGCATCGGCAAGGAAGTTGCGAGTAAGGTCGAAACTCTTCTGCAGAGGCACAAGCGACCTCCCTGCATACATATATCCTATTGACGAGAGTGCAACCAAGAGCAACAAAAGAGAGATGTAGCCAGTACGAGCATAAGCCACCATCGCATCATCCCGCAGGGTTGTGGGCAACGCAATTTGCAACCAGCCCAGGTCTTTACCCTGCCGAATTAGCGGTTGCGAAAGGACTCTCATGGTCTGGCGATTAATTTGTAACTCCTGTATCGTAGTTTGCTTGGCACTCAGAAATGGCACATTGAAGTCTGGACCATGTTTTTCAACGAGCTTCGCAGCGCTGTTGTAAACCTGAATCTCTGCGGTATAGGAGAAAGGCCAAGGCGTCTTGTGCTTGCGCCAACGCTGTAGACCGGGACCGGGAGCATTCACCTCCAGAAATGGATACAGCTGGGCCGAGAGCTGCTTCATCTGATTGTCGAGCATCACTGTCAACTGCTCGTAAAAGGCAAAACTGCTAAAGCCAGTCATTGCAAAACAAACTACAGTAATCGAACACGTAAAAAATGCCGCTAATCGCCATCTCAATCTCAAGAACATCATTGCGCATCAACCATGTAGCCATAACCTCGAACATGCCGAACCACCGAGCGCGCGTTTGGAATATCAAGCTTCTTACGCAAATTCTTAATATGTGTGCGCACAGTTTCAGGCAGTGCTGCTGTATCTGAGCGCCAAACGCGCTCCACCAATTGCTCCGATGTAAATGCCACGCCTTTGTGACGAGCAAGGAAAGACAACAACTCGAACTCTTTGAGGCTTAGCGGTATGGTTTGTTCCCCTCGCGCAACTGTGCGCGTGCGCTGGTTGAGACTCAAAGTCCCAATCGCTAAGACTGTCCCTGTTCTTACGGCACTGCGACGAAGCAGGGCCCGTACTCTGGATAATAGTTCTTTGAGCTGGAACGGCTTAGGCAAGTAATCGTCAGCGCCCAGATCGAGCCCAGCAGCCTTGTCATCTACAGATCCTTTAGCAGTCAACATAATTATCGCTGCGTCACCACCGCCTGACCTGTATGTTTCGCAGACTTTAAGGCCGTCTATCCCCGGCAGCATAATATCCAGGATAACAAGCTCGTATGCTGATAGTCGCAGAAGGGCAAGAGCAGTGTTTCCGTCTTCAGCTACTTCCACAGTACTATGCTCGCGTTGCAACACATTTCGAAGCACCGCAGTCAGCGCCGGCTCATCGTCTACGATTAGAATCTTGGCCATAGTAGACCTAAAATTTTACTTCCTTTCGAAAGGCTCTACCAACCCGATTTCAGCCAGTTTTATCACCTGGAATACACCGATCAAGCGCACGACGCACTCTCCAGGGTTGCTCTAGGTCTAATACCTCCAAATTAACCAACAGCTCCTTGATTTAGTTGAAGGATGAATCCTGCCAGTAGACTTTAAGGTGGCGATTGTCTCGTCTATCCACTTGCTCACAAAGGCCTAGGTACGGAGGAGCGAGATTTACTGTTAACACGCCCCTGACCATGGTTGAGATATCCCCTATAACAAGTTCAGTCTCTCCTGGTGTGCCTGTTTTTGTAATTGCAAAACAAGTTCCAAGGCTAGCTCCAATCTCTCAGTATATTGACCTTGCGTGCAGACGACGTGAATATTGGACGAACATATCCTGAGTAAAATAACCTGATTAACACCGGACTCGGTGTATCAGCCTTCACGTCATCTATACGGAGAGGCAATAGACTGAAAGTGACAGGCGTGACAAAAGAATTAAGGAATCACCAATTTGAGATTTTTGCTAAGTGCCGTACAAAGGGAATCTAGTAGGGACAGGCCCTGACCGGCATTCAGATTTGCGCCGGTTCAAACTCCCAACAGGCAGCTCTATTTTAGCCGCGAAAAGGAGTTCGTATATGTTAGATAATTCACGTCATCTCGATGCTACAGGCCCACACTTTCACCGAGCCAAGAGTTCACCAACACTGATGGCAGTGATGAAGGAAAAAAGTAAAACAATTAGGCGCCTTCGGTGGATGCAGTCGCAAAACTTCCTGGGACAAGCTTTAATTCAAGGCGCATGGCTATTTAGAAAGCATATCTTTCACTAATCGCCTTTTCCTCTTAACGAAACAGACGACTCCGATATCCACTTACATCAGGCTACGCATTTTGCAAGTAGCGCACCAGCTGCGTGTATTCGTTCAAGTCTGCGGACGTATGCTGAAGGTCTTGACCGTCAGCATAGACGTGCACCAGCGGCTCGACCGCATCAGGCAGCACAAGAATCCAGTGCTCCGGACGAGTTTGAATCTTGACGCCATCCAGCAATTCCATTGGACGATCGTGATGCTTCTCGACGAGCAAGCGCATAACGCGACCTTTTCTCTCCCACGGGCAATGCACAGAATCGACCTGATAAATCAATTGCGGCAATTCAGAAACAGCCTGGTGCAACGATCTTCCCTGGTAGGTAAGATGCTCGAGCACTTGTCCGACTGCAAACATGCCGTCGTAACCGTTCTGGAATTCAGGGAAGATGAAACAACCGTTGGCGCTGCCACCCAGCACTGCATCTTTCAATTTGGCAGTGGTTGAGCCGATTTCAGTTTCGGAGGCTTTGCATCGAACAACTTTGCAGTTGTACCGACCGGCGATTCTTTCGATTGCAGAACTGGCGTTCACCGGCACCACAATCGAACGACCTGGTTTGTCGCGCAAGATGATATCGGCAACTACCGCGAGAAGCAGCTCACCACGAATGATTTGCCCCGTCTCGTCGACAAGCGTCATCTGTTCACCGTTACGCCCGATCTGCACGCCGAGCTCAGCGTTGAGCGCACGTACAACGTCAGCCAACTGTTTCCTCATCGCAATCCGCTCTTCCTGACGAGGAGGAGTGTTACGAATGGATGAGTTGAGCACCACAGTCTCGATACCCACCTGACCGAGCAAATCGGGCAGAATTACGCCTGTTTCAGCCATGGCGTAGTCGATAACAACCTTCGGTGCTTGCGTCGCAATGGCACCAGCCTTGGTGACACGAGTATAGTTAGATCCCGGCACGATACAAAACGGCACTTTGTCTTCTTCGAAGACTTGTCCCTTAATGTGGTGCAGGAATTCATCCATATAATATTCGCGCACACGGCTCGGGAAGCCGATGTGACCAACGTCAGCAGGTTGCACACGAGGAAAGTCTTCCTTGAAGAAAGTAGATTCGATCTTCCGCTCCATCGCTTTGGTGATTGCTACACCTTCGCTGTCGAAAAATTCGATCGTCACTTTCTCGGGCTCTCGCTGAGAGACTCGAACGTGTACAAGTCCACTTGCTCTTTGAGTCTTGACGTAATATCTGGAAATCGGCAGTGACATCGACTCCAGGTTCTGAACTTCCACACCGACTGAAATCAATCCGGAAACCATGACTCTGCTGATCATTTGACTGACGCGCCAGTAGTCTCGGCTGACTAGAATCGGACCGCCTTTCAGAGTCGCACCGTAAGCTGCGGCGAGGTTGACGGCGAACTCCGGTGTAATTTCCACATTGGCCAGACCGCGAACGCCATGTGCACCAAATAAGGTGCGAGGAGCTCTCGTACCCCAGATTACAGACGAAATGACGTGAGCACCTGAATCAATACTCTTATCAGGCCAGATGCGCACATCAGGGCTGACGATAGCTTCCTGCCCAATAGACGACTCGGCACCAATGATTGCCCCTTCGAGAATCTCAGCGGAGTTGTGCACGGTACAGTTGTCGCAAACAACGCAAGCGCGAAGTTGAGCCTGATTGCCGATATAAACGTTCGACCAGATAGTCGGACGCTTCATCTTTACCTTTTCCTGCACGACAACATTGTCACCGATACAAGTGTAGGCTTCCAACTCAGTGTCTCTGCCGATACGACAGTTCTCGCCAATCATGATAGGCGGCGTAAGTTTTACAGTCGCGTCGATCTGAGTGCCTTGCCCAACCCAGACGCGATCTTGAATTTGAGGATATTTGATCTTCAAATTCATTTTTCCATCGAGCACATCCTGATGCGCCTGGCGATACATCTGCAGGTTGCCGATGTCGCACCAGTAGCCGTCTGCAACGTAGCCGTAGAGAGGCTCATTGCGCAACAACAGCAATGGGAAAAGATCGTTGGAGAAATCTTGTTCGCGGCCCATGACCACGTACAAAAGCACTTCCGGTTCGAGAATGTAGATACCGGTGTTGACAGTGTCAGAGAAAATTTCGCTGGCGCCTGGCTTTTCAACGAAGCGTTGCACTTTATGGTCATTGTCGACAATAACCACACCGTAATCGAGTGGATTTTCCACACGCTTCAAAACGATAGTCGCTTTCGATTTCTTCTCTTTGTGAAACTTGACGGCAGCACTCAAGTCGATGTCAGTCAGACCGTCGCCGGAAATAACAACAAAAGTGTCGTCCAACTGATCCTGGATAGCTTTGACACAACCTGCCGTGCCGAGCGGTCGACCCTGTTCTGTTGAATAACTGATTTTGCAACCGAAATCAGAGCCGTCGCTAAAGTAATCTCTGATTGCATCCGGAAGATAGAACAAGGTGAATATGATGTCTCGCATATTGTGCTCTTTCAAGAGCTCCACAATATGCTCAGCCATCGGTTTGTTCATCACCGGAACCATTGGTTTAGGCAAATTACTAGTCAGCGGTCGCAATCTAGTTCCAGAGCCGCCAGCCATGATTACCGCTTTCATGTTCACTTTCCTCGCAATTGATCGTGATAGTTGTTAATTAGGAGAATGCCTGAAAACTCCCGGTGTTCGCAGGTTGGTCGACATCCAAGCAGTTGCCGACCGGTTCCTTTAAGAACGCTTGGTTGGAGGCAAGGCGGGAGCAGCCACCGCAGTTGGTGCAGCAGGCGTTGATGAGACGCCATCATTACCAATTTGAGCAGCTTCCACCAGAACTTTTTCGTAAACCTCTAGTGTGCGCTTGGCGATCACTTTCCAGTTATAGATATGGCGCACTTTTTCGTAGGCGTCTTTCTTCAAAGCAGTAGCCAGCTCAGGATTGCGAAGAACCTCAAGCAGCCCCCACGTGAGACTGCCCGCATCACCAGCGTAAGTCGTCAAACCGGTGACACCATGTTCGACGAAATCGGTCAAACCGCCACTGTCAGAAGTGACAACAGGAACATTGGCTGCCATGCCTTCCAGCGCCACAATTCCAAACGGTTCATACAAGCTCGGAATGCAAACCACGTCGGAAATCTTATAGAGATCCTTCAAATCGTTATCGCTGACATAACCGAGGAATCGAACGTGATGATCAATACCGAGCGCGTGAGCTTGTCGCCGCAACTCTTCCATGTGATAACCGGTTCCGACGATCAGGAATTTCGCTCCGGGACATTGTGAAATCACAGCCGGTGCTGCATTCAACATAATCTGAACGCCCTTCTCCTGCACCAATCTGCCCACGAAAAGAATGATCGGCTCATGGGGAGCGGCATACCGATTGCGCAACGGTTTGGGATCAAACTCGTAATCGAAAACTTCGGGATCGGTGCCATTTGGAATGACAACAATCTTGTCCTTCGGCATACCGAACAGGCGCTGCAATTCATGGAACATGTGCTGACTGTTGACGATCACTTCCCAAGATTCGAAGGTCAAACGCCATTCCGCCTGGTGAATGTAATGTTGCATTTCAGTGTGCACGCCCGTCATACGACCGGCTTCGGTAGCGTGCATGGTGGCAATAACTGGAATACCGAATCCTGACTTCATCACCCAGGCTGCGTCAGTAACCATCCAATCATGAGCATGCACGATGTCGAAAGGTTTTTTTCGGTGCAGCTGAATGGCGTACTGCAGCAGTCCAAAATTCAAGCGATTCACCCAACTCAAAAAATCAGGCGTCGGATCGGTTTGCGTTTTGACACGATGAACGTGCACGGCTCCATCCATCTCATGCTCAGCACAGCCAGGGTGGTCGGCAGTGACCACATGAACTTCCCAACCAGCAGCGGCAATTTCTTTGGACAGGGCCCAAACGACTCTTGCCAATCCGCCGATTACACGGGGAGGATATTCCCAAGCCAACATCAAAACGCGCTTCGCCACTTTCAGTCTCCTAATACTCGCTGGATGGGGGTCTACCCATCAGCGTCATTATCGCCCCTTTGGGCGTCGTTTTACCTTTCAAAGCGGCATCGACTTGTTCTGCAATGGGCAGTTCCAGTCCCAACCGTTTAGAAAGTTCACAAACCGCCTCGGCAGTGGGCACTCCTTCAGCAATTGCTTCCAATCCTGTCAGCACTTCTTCTAATTTTTTACCCTGTGCAAACTCCATTCCCAACCGATAATTTCGGCTGCTTGGACCGTCACATGTGGCAAAAAGGTCTCCCATTCCAGCCAATCCAGACAGAGTTGCCGGTCGCGCGCCGAGACGCACGGCTAATCTTGTCATCTCTGCCAGTCCACGCGTCAAAAGCGCCGCCTTAGCATTGCTGCCAAGGTGCAATCCGTCAGAAGCCCCTGCCGCGATGGCGATGACATTCTTTAATGTGCCACCGAGCTCAACGCCAATTAAGTCGTCGTTGGAGTAAACACGAAAACCAGGCAGACTGACAACCTTCTGGACGTCCAGGGCAACACCGATATTGGAGCAGGCGATCACAGAGGCAGTCGGCAGCCCGAGCAGAATTTCGGCGGCGAGATTAGGTCCCGAAAGTGAACATACAGGCAGATCCGGTATTACATCCGAAATTACTTCCGACATTCGCTTCAATGTGGAAAGTTCAAGACCCTTTACAGCGCTGACAATGACGCTGCCCTTGCTGGAGGCGAGAATAGGCTTGAGCCTTTCCGCGAGACTTCTTGTCGACTGTGAGGTGCAGCAAAAGAGAATGACATCCGCATCAGCAACCGTTTCGCATAGATCGCTTGAGGCAACAACTTGATGAGGAATTTCGATTTTGAGCGGTCGTTCGATTAAATGAGTGGAATTGATGCGCTCAGCTTTGGCCGCGTCCTGAGTCCATAAACGTACATTGCGTCCGGCATTTGCCAGTAACCAACTGAGAGTAGAGCCCCAGCTACCCGCGCCAAGCACGGCAACATTGTTCATTTTTGCCGACTCGCTATACATGAATGTTGCATAAGTGGATGTATTTTACACCAGCGTTTTGGTCTGATGTTGCGCCGATAACTTCAGCTTCACAGAAAGAATCTCAATAAATTCAAGACTTAAATGAGGAGTTCGTGAACAGTGTGACTCTTTTCATCATTGAAAGACGAAAACGCCACTATATGTGGTGGCGGCACGACTTACGTTATCGGGTCGGCTTTTATAAACTGATTGCCTTTGACAGCCATGGCGCAATTCTTTCCGGCTTGCTTAGCGGCATTGAGAGCACTGAAGGCAGATTGCACCCAGCGCTCCAGGTCCATTGTCTTGGAATCAAGCACGCTGATACCGGCACTGGCAGAGGCGAAGAAGCCGGCATGGAGCGGCGTAGAGTGCGCCGTAGAAGCAAAGTCAGCCAGCAGCCGAGCAGCCAGATTGAGCGCTTCTTCCTCATCAATTCCTTCGGCGATAATGCCTAACTCATCGCCTCCATAACGACCGATGATGTCGCTTTGCCTGAGGCGTTTGCGCAAGAGAAGAGAAAGTGCGACAAGCACCTTGTCGCCACCCGGATATCCGTGTCGTTCATTGATATGACGGAAATTGTCGATATCAATAAGAATCAAAGCAGTGAAATTGCCCTTGCGCTTTTGCTGCGCAATCGTCACCTGCGCCTGTTCCATAAATGATGAGTGATTGAGGAGATTCGTCAAACCATCTTTATGCAAGAGAGTTTGCAGAAATCTCGAACGCTCCAATCGAGCCGATACGCTCGAAAGCAAGAGAGCCGGCGGCACGGGCTTGACCAGATGGTCGTCACCACCAGAACGCGCCGCTTCGATGCGCGCTTCAATATTTCCTTGAGTGGTCAAAAATATGACAGGCAGTGTGGCATGTCGCTCGTCTTGTCGCAAATATCTAGCCAACTCATAACCGGTCATGCCAGGCAGCATCACATCTAACAACACGAGATCGGGATTGAAGGACGAAATAAACGAATCGAAGTTTTTCGGATCAGTGCAAGTGCGCACTTGATAGCCGGCTGATTCCAGGAAAGCGCGAATAAATGCCGCTTGATCGGGATCATCTTCGACCGACAAAATTCTTGGCGCTTCCTGCCTGCGCTTATCGAGAAGATAGCGCATACGTCGCAACATAGCCTTCATATCGACGGGCTTTTCAAAGTGCGCATCAGCACCGCAGTGGATGGAGCGAACTTTGTCTAGAAACCCTGTCTGCTTGCTGACAATAATAATTGCGATATCGTCGCCACCGGGCAAAGTGCGCACGTGTTCAACGAGTTCGTATGCGTCACCGTCAGGAAGCGGAATCTCCACGATCAGGCCGTCGGGCATATCACGAACGACTTCATTGATGCCGGCAGCCATGCTGCGCGCAGTGCGGAAGGTCATGCCGCCTTCTTCAACCAGTTTGCACAGAAGCGAAAGATCTGATTGATTCTCATCAACAATGACAATCTCTGAGCGCCCTTTGCCGCGACCGCCGCTGCCTAAATTCGTCGTCTCAGCCGCCTCATCATTGGTCGAAAACTCATTGGCAAGGGCGTTGAGCAACGCTTTCAACTTATCCACATCGGCACGAGGAGGACGCGATGTATCCCGCAACAAGGCATTGCAGTAATCCTCGCCTTCCGAGCCCATCGACGAAACAGCCGGGTAACCGTACATGCTGCCGGACCCAGCCAACCAGTGGAACTGGCGGCTCAACTGTTCGATCACCTCAGCATTAGACGGATTCTGAGAGAGAGACGAAACCATCTCGATTATCTTGCCGATACGTTCTGAAGAACGTCGGATATATTGCTCTTTAAGTTGACCGAAAGTTTGAGACCAGGCCTGCATCGTGTAGCTCAGCCCTCGAGAATTGCTTTCACTTGGTTCGCGAGAATGGTCGGGTCGAACGGCTTGGTGAGCACGCCGATAGCGCCCATGCGTTTTAATCTTTCAATCTCGCTGGTCATCGCTTTTGCGGTCAAGAAAATGACCGGAATGTCTTTAGTGCCGGCATTAGCCTGCAGCGCTTCCAGCGTCTCTGAACCGTCCATAACAGGCATCATCATGTCAAGCAAGATGACATCAGGTCTTTCAGCCGCAGCTTTGGAGATACCGTCAGCGCCGCTATCAGCTTCCAGGACTTCCAGACCGCCCAGAATGCTCAAACTCATGCTGGCTATCGATCTGGTGTCTTCTTCATCGTCGATGATGAGAACTTTCATTGTCCGCTCCTTAATTGTCTTCAGAACTACGATATACCCGCCAACGCGATCTAATCGTTCGACCTGGCCCGTGGTTCAGGCATAGGAATAGTCTTCAATATATCTGTTATTTGCTCGGTCAAAGTGGTTGGGTCAAAGGGCTTGGTCAAAACGGCAAGAGCGCCCAATTGTTTTAAATTGTCGAACTCTTCGAATCTTCCTTTTACGGTCAGGAATATGACAGGGATGCGCTCAGTAGCTGGATTTTTGCGCAAATTCGTCAGGGTCTGGGTTCCATCCATTTCAGGCATGAGCAAATCGAGAATAATGACGTCAGGTTGTTCATCGGCGGCCTTCTGCAATCCTTCTCTGCCGCTCGATGCTTCAATCACATCCGCACCGCCAAGCAATCCCAGACACATACTGGCGATACTGCGGGTGTCCTCTTCATCATCGATCACGAGAATCTTCATATTGGCTACCTTATGGGTTCAAGTCGGGCAGCTCGCTGCTCTCCTCGGACCAATCGTATTAAAGCTAGCTGATCTTATCCGAATTTCGGCGTGAGCAGCAAGCTGCTTGGCATGCTGATTGGTGTTTATCCGAACATTTTTTCTTCCGGTTTGAGAGGCGGTTTCGCGGCTGCGACGGGCATCGGCATAGGTTGACCAGAAGCTGACGCTTGCAAAGTCTGAGGCTGAGCGCTACCCGGCTGAGCCGGTGCTCCTTTGGCCGCGGCACCTTGACCGCCGCCCGCTCCTGCTGCACCTGCCTGCGGTGGTATCTTGAACCAGAAAATACTGCCCTTACCTTCCTCACTCTCAACGCCGATGGTGCCACCATGCGCTTCGATGATGCCCTTACAAATTGCCAAACCAAGCCCCGTACCACCCTTCTTGCGAGCGTCGGAAGCCTCGACTTGCTGGAATCGTTGGAAAAGCAGATTCTTGTATTTCGGCGGAATACCTCGACCTCTGTCGATCACTTTCACTTCCACCCAGTTTGGAATTTCGGAAACTGCCACAGTCACTGTCTGCCCCTTGGGCGAGAACTTGACGGCGTTGGAGACGAGATTGACGATTACCTGCACCAGACGATCGCCATCTGCATAAACACTGGCATTGGTATGAATCATCTCTAGCTTGATACCGTTTTGTTCGGCAAAAGCGCGAACCGCTTCCGCTGATCGATCGAGCACATTGCTCATCTGAACCGTATCGAAGACCATGTCCAACTTTCCAGATTCCAACTTCTCTATGTCGAGAATGTCGTTGATCAACGTAATCAAACGAATCGTGTTGCGCTCTGCTATCGATACTACTTTCTTGGCTTGTTCAGGCAAGCTGCCCAGCGCGCCGACCGACAAGAGGGTGAGCGAACCGCGGATGGAAGTGAGCGGAGTACGCAGTTCGTGGCTGACTGTGGAGACGAACTCCTTCTTCAAGCGTTCGACTTCGCGGCGTTCCGACACATCCAGAATGTTTGCCAGATATCTGTAACCGTCGGCAGTTTCAAATTCACTCAATGAAATCTCAATGGGGAAATCTTCACCGCTCTTCTTCAAGGCATCCAATTCTCCGATTCTGTTTAGCGCTCGGGAGAAGAGGTTTTCCATGAAATTATGAGTATCGGTCTGACTGCGCTCGCTGAACAACTTAGAGTCGTTGAAAAGACAGAGCAGATGGCGCCCGACGATTTCTTCAGCAGCGAAACCGAACATTCGTTCACTGGCCGGATTGATCGACTCGATGATACCGTCCTTGGTGATGATGATCAAACCAACCAGCATGTTTTCGATGATCGTGCGAATTCTCTTTTCAGAAGCCTTGGTTGCTTCTTCAACAGCTTTTCTGACCGAAATGTCGTGAGCAACGCAGAACATGGAGCGCTCCGCTTCAGACCAGTACGTTGACCAGAGAACGGTGACGATTGAACCGTCTTTGCGGCGAGTGCGATTTTCGAACTCAGTGTTACCCTTTTCTGCACGAACAGCGCGGACGGCGCGAATAGTCTCCTGGTGGTCTTCAGGAATGACCAATTCGATGAATCTTCTGCCCATCAACTCATCAGGACGGTAGCCCCAGATGGTATTACAGGCGGGGCTGACGGCGACAAACTTTCCATCAACGTCAATGGAACAAATGACGTCTGCCGAGTTTTCGATAACTGCTCGTTCTTTTCGGCTGGCTTCATTCAAAGCCTCAGCCATACTATGGAATACGCCGTCCAGGTGGGCGATTTCGTCGGTACCGGCTAGTGGCGGATTAAGAGGCTCGGCTCGGGCCAACCTGATTGAGTTGTCGGTTAGCACATTCAGACGTCGGCTAATGCCTCGACTGAAGTAAAGCGCCAGCGCTACTGCTATCAAGAAATTGAGCAAGACACCGATGACCAGGTAAATCTTAACCATGGCACGGTTGCGATTCTGCGCTTCAGGTCCTTCGCTTTCGATTTTTCTTTCGTCTTCAGTCAGTCCACGCAGTTCGTCTTGCAATCGGTCTGCAAGTGAACGAATTTCCTTATACATGTGGCGCGCTCGAAATTGAGCCACGTCAACGCGATTGTCGTCGATAGCCGATTTAGCTTCACCGAGGATTTTCAAACCGGTGACCGTGATCACCTGGAGGTTTTGCAAAATCTGCTGCTGCCTTGCGTTATCGCCGACGAGATTTTTCAACTCATCCAGATCTTGAGGAATCTGCCGCACGATTTTGTCATATCTGTCACTGAACAGTGGGCTCTTAGTGATGGAGTAACCACCCATCGCTACGCCCGCATCATAGAACAGCTTGGACAGTGTGTTAGCCTGCGAAATAATTGCTTTTGAACGAACCTGCCGCTGCACTTCGATTTCAGCCTGGCGTAACAGATATGTCAAAGTCGCCAAAAAGATGACTTCGAAAATTAGCGGCACGGCGACTAAGATCAGTCCTTTATGTGATAATTTGAGGTTTAATCGCATCACGGTTCTGATCTACTCTCGAAGGTCACTTGTGTTGTGTTTTCTTATACGCGTCGAGCAATTTGCTCAATGCGTCAGTGCCACCACCTGCGGCGGCGGGTTGCTGCGCCGGTCTGGCAGCAGGAGCTGCAGTCGGCTGCGGTGAATATTGCTGTTGCGGGCTTGGAGAAGGCGATTCCAAGCCACCTCCCATCTCTCTGCTCATGTCTTCAATCATCTGTTTCTGTTCATCGTTCATCATTACTTCAGCGTCGCTTTGAACTAACTTATAACCGCCAGGACACTGAAAATAAGTTGGTGGAATTGGAGTTGCTTGCATTCTGTATGTCTCAAGCATGCGCTTGGGACCTTTTGCATCAGTGTATTCAAGACGCAGAGGCACATACTGAGTCGTAGGCAAGCCATATGCAGATGCCAGCAAATCACCAAGGCGAGCAGGCACCGTAATTTCGTCTGAGACCCAATAATCGGCGGCTGAAACTGTTGACGTCTTAGGCTTACCATTCGAACCCATGCGGGTGATCGGTCCGCCTCCACGCATGACAAACTGTGTCGCTCTCATTCCAGCTATTGTGTTCGATTGACCACGAGCCCACTGCCGGTTGGCCAGGTCGCTCGTCAAACCGCGCTGAGCGAGTGTGCGTTTGTAGCTGTCTAAAGTTGTCTGATAGTAGCACCGCGTCTTGTCATTGAACATGACGATATTCCAGTCTGGTGCTTTCGTGACCATGGCGAATCCGGCTTTCGGATTAACGCACTTCAAGCCAGAAGGGCTTATATACAAGTACTGATCGCCCAACGTCGAACTCTTCTGGGTCAAGACCCATCCTCTGTCGTCAGCGGAGACAGAGGAGACCGATAATCCGAAAAATACAACAGCCAGCCAGACAGCCCAAAAACCGCTCCCCGGCTTCGTTTGCGGCACAGTGTCTGATATTCGAGAAAAGAGCACGCTGAACAATACCCCCTGAGGTCGACCCTCCGCTAATTCTTTACCCTATGTAGGCAAATCGGAAACGAATTAACTCCATTTCGCAGTGTGGGACTGAAAGCGACCAGAGACTGCCCGACAAGCGACCCGCCACTGTCTGGAGAATAGCCGATTTCAGTCTGTTTCGCCGGGTAAGAGTGGCGAATGTCGGACCGGATGCTGAATGGTGGATTGGATTCCGAGTGGCGGACTGGATGCTGAATGGTGGATTGGATTCCGAATGGCGGACCGGATCTGCCCGTCTCAGGACCTAACTCGCCGAAGGCTCCAGGGCCGCTTTCGCTTCTAGCTCTTCCCAGCGTTCAAACAACCTTGACAGCTCCTGCTGAGCGCTCTCTACATTCTTAGAAATTTCATTGAGCTTGGCGTAGTTACTCGCTACATGGGGCTTTTCCATTTCTGCATGCAAGTTTTTGATGCTCTGCTCTGCCTGCTCTATTTTGTCGGCGATGCCAGCCAGTTCACGTTTCTCAGCCGTGGTCATACCAGAGCGAGCTCTGTCTTTTGTTCTGGTCGGTTTGCGATCGTCGACCGGGGAAGACCTGCGTTCAGCTTTTGCCAGTCTCTGCAATGCCTCTTCGCACTGCTCATAGTCGGCAAAATATCGCGCCTCACCGGTTCCATCGAGAGCCAGGATCTGAGATGACACCGTATCCAGCATCATTCGATCATGCGTTACCAGAATTACAGCGCCTGGAAAATCTTCCAGACTCTCTTCCAGAACCTCAAGAGAACCAATGTCGAGATCATTGGTTGGTTCGTCGAGAATGAGCACGTCTGCTGTTTTCAGCATCAGGTTAGCAATTAAGATGCGAGCTTTTTCCCCACCCGAAAGATAACTAATTGGCAGAGGTAGCTGCTCTGTGCGGAAGAGGAATTTTTTAGCCCATGTGGAAACATGCATATTTCTTCCGCGATACAAAACGGTGTCACCGTCTGCACTCAAAGCTTGCTTGAGCGTTTTTGTCTCGTCCAGTTGTTCTCGGTTTTGATCGAACCAGACAATTTGCAACTGATCGGCACGTTTGATCGTGCCACTATCAGGCTCTAGTTGACCGACTAGCATCTTCAGCAAAGTGGTTTTGCCGCTGCCGTTACGCCCGACCAGACCGAGTTTGGTACCAGTCGTCAAAAGAATATCGACTCCCGAAAACAGTGTTCTGTCACCGAACCTTTTGGTCAACGCTTTGGCTGAGATAAGCTCTTTTGTTTTCCTGCCGGACGCATCAAACCCGATCTCGATAGGCGCATTGAGAGCATTGCGTTGTTTGACTTCAGCAAGATCTTCAATCAACTTGCCGGCGTCGGCGATTCGCCCTTTAGCCTTGGTCTGCCGAGCTCGCGCACCACGCTGCAGCCAGGCAATTTCACGACGCACCTTGCTTGCCAGTGCTTGCTGTTGATGAAGTTGCGCATTCAATCGCTCTTCACGAGAAATCAAAAATTCGCTGTAGTTACCGTTGATGCTCAGGCACCCCTCCGGATAAGTAGGATTCAACTCGATCATCCGGTTGGCTATAGCTTCAAGAAAGGCGCGATCATGACTGACGACTACAAAAGTGGCAGACAGTGACTTGAGTAAATTTTCCAGCCACAGAACACCTTCGAGATCGAGATGGTTTGTCGGTTCGTCTAGCAGCAACAAATCCGGTTCTTGCACGAGAGCACAGGCAAGAGCGAGACGCTTACGCCATCCCCCCGAAAGCGAGCTGGTCTTTGCTTGTCGGTCTGGAAATCCCATCTGAGTGAGAGTGGTATCAATATTGGCAGCCTTTTGATACTCTTCAAACGGAGCCAGCTCAGCGGCTTGCGCCACAATTTTCTCGACAGTGGCATCAGGGTCGAAATTCTCAGACTGCTTCACGTAAGCGACGCGCAGATTTTTCCGCGCTACAACAGCGCCTTCGTCAGGCTGAATTTCGCCGGACAAAATCTTCATCAATGTCGACTTGCCAGCTCCGTTTGGACCAATCAAGCCGATTTTCTGATCGTCTTCGATGCCGAAAGTGATGTTTTGAAATAGCGGCCGCGAACTGTACGACTTTCCAATTGATTGGCAGCTAACGAGTATTCCCACCTTGCAGTCTCCTCAGGTGCAAGCATGATAGCGCGAGTCTAACCTCGAATAACAGCAATCGCGCCCAATCTTCACGTCACTCAAAATTCATTGGCCCAAAATTCGTCATGCTCGCCTGTTCTTTATTCTTTGGCGACCAACTCTGCTTCAGCTTCACCGTCGGACTTCTCCGCCACCTCTTCTGGGTCCTGCACAATTTTTCCGTAATTAAACAACCTTGTGCGAGGGTCAAGCGCATCTCGAAGTCCATCGCCGAGAAAGTTGAAAGACAGAACAGTCATGAAGATGAAGAAACTGGGACAGAGAATCAAGTGCGGATGCCCGCGCAATGAGCGCCAGCCATCGCTGGCGAGAGTGCCCCAACTGCAAGCCGGGGGCGACAAACCGAGCCCGATAAAGCTCAGAGTTGATTCGGAGAGAATTGCCGATGGCACTGTAAATGTCAGCGCCACGATGATCGGACCCATCGCATTTGGCAAGAGATGCTTCCAGACGATTAACAAACTACTTTGACCGGCAGCACGAGCGGCTTCGATAAACTCTTCGTGCTGCAACTGCAAAAACTGAGCCCGCACCAGACGAGCTGTGCCCATCCAGCTTACAAGCCCAAGAGCAATAAGTATGCCGGAAGTGCCGCGACCTATAAGGACGCCAATTAAAATCATCACCAACAAATCGGGCAAAGCGTAAGCGATATCCACACCACGCATGAGGAGATTATCAATTTTCCCGCCTGCGAATCCTGCTGTAGCCCCATATATGGTGCCAATAAAAAAGGCGATCAAGGCAGTTGTCACGCCAATACTGATGGAGAGCTGGGAACCGTAAATAATGCGACTGAACAGGTCACGCCCCAGTTCGTCAGTACCCATCAAATGCTGGGCCGAAGGTGGCGCCAACAGGTCAGCCGTCGTCTGCGAATAAGTGTAAGGCGAGAGTGGAACTCCGAGACCTGACAACAATGCGATTAAACAGATAAAGGCGATAATCCAGAACGCAGCATATGCAGTTGGAATTCGAGTCAACCGATACCAGATGTATTTGAATCCAACTTTGTCTTGCGAAGACATGCTAGCTCACCTGCATTCGTGGGTCGAGAATCAAATAGACAATATCTACGATAGTGTTCGAGATAATCAAAAGCACCGCGAAAACAAGCGTTGTGCCCATGATCAAGTCGTAATCGCGATTGCTCACAGCGGTGATGAAAAAACGGCCCATGCCGGGAATGGCGTACATGAATTCAACGACGAATGAACCCGTTACGAGAATTGCCGTTAAGGGTCCAAGCACGGTGGCGATAGGCACAAGGGCATTGCGCAGCACATGTTTGACTACAGTCTTGTCGGCAGACAGCCCTTTCGAACGAGCTGTGCGCACCCAGTCTTTTTCCAAAATTTCAAGCACGCTCGCTCTCGTCAACCGCGCCAGGTAAGCAGCGGGACTGACAGCCAGTGTGAGCGCCGGCAATATCATGTGTCGAGGCGATTCCCACAGAGCAACCGGCAATATTTTCAGCCAGATGCCGAATATGAAAATAAGCAGAGCACCGATGACGAATCCCGGCACTGAGATGCCCGCCGTCGAAAGAAACATAGCGGCGAAATCGGCAGCCGATCCTCTTTTCACAGCAGCTATGGTGCCGAGCGGCACTCCGAAACATATGGCTAGCAGTAACCCGGCTCCGCCCAGTTGCAATGAGACAGGGAAGGCATCAGACAAAATATCGTTGACTGTCCGGCCAACATATTTATACGAAATTCCCAGGTCGCCATGCGCCAGACGCTCCATGTAGAACATGTATTGCTCAGGCACAGGTCTGTCGAGATGGTACTTAGCTTTCAGGTTCGCCACTATTTCTGGTGGCAGCGCTTTGTCACCTTCGAATGGACCGCCCGGCACGATGCGCACCAGCACGAAAGTTATTGAAGCAACAATCCATAAAACTGGGATAGCCAGCAGTACTCGTTTAACGATCAGACTAATCATGAATTATCGCCAGGCTCCTAAGGTTCAATGCTCACTCCTTTGTAGAACTGAATATCAAGCGCGTTAAACTTCAACCCTTTCACCCACGGCTTAACCATCGTATTTTGCGTAGCAAGATAGATAGGCGCAATCACCGACTGCTCATCACAAAGATAGTGGTCGGCACGCTCATAGAGTTTTCTGCGCTTTTCAGGATTCTGCTCTGTACCAGCCTCTTCAACTATTGAGTCGTAAGTTTTGTCGTTCCACTCTGTCGTATTGTTGCCATTGAAGGTGGTGAACAAGTTGGCAAACGTTTCCGGGTCTGGATAATCCGCGCCCCAGTTAGCCCTGAAAATAGGCGGTGGGTCCCTGTGCAGCGTCTGCAAGTAGACCTTCCATTCCTGGTTCTGCAACTCGATATCGATGCCCAGATTGCGATGCAACTGGTCTTGCAAAGCTTCAGTGACAGTCTTCACATCATCGCGATTGGGATACAACATGGTGATGCGGGGGAAATTTTTACCACCAGGAAAACCCGCTTCCGCCAACAACTTACGAGCGCCCTCGGGGTCAAACTTTTCGCCTGTTTGTGGTGAATATCCCATCAATGGTTTGGGAATCCAGCTGCTCGAAGGACGTTCTTTGCGGCGCAGGATTTTTGGAAAAACATCTCTGTCAATCGCCTTGGCAATGGCGCGGCGAACTCGCGCATCGGTGAAAGGCGGCTTGGTAACGTTGAACCCTATGTAGTTGTTTCGCAGCAGCGCTTCGTTGTGGTACTCGGGCGAATCTTTGCATCGCTCGACGTCAGGCGTCGAAAAACTTCGATTGTCGACAAAATCCAGCTCGTCATTTTCGTAAAGCGCAAAAGCCGTTGCTTGCTCGGGCACCATGAACATGCTGATTTTGTCGAGCTTTGGACGCCCCTCGAAATATTTCGGATTCGCCTCCAGCTCGATTTTGTATTCGTGTGCCCAGTGCTTGAGCATGAACGGACCGTTCGTAACTATATGCTCAGGATCGGTCCAGCGCTTACCCCACTTCTCGATCACATCTTTCCGAGCCGGGCAGCAAGGGCAAAATGCAGTCAGATATATGAAATAAGCTGCAGGTTTGACAAGCTTGACTTCGAAGGTAAAATCGTCCAGAGCCTTGATGCCGACCGCATTTGAGTCAGAAATCCTTTTGCTGTTGTATTCAAATGCGTTGACAATGGGATAGAGGAAGTAGGCGTACTGCGCGCCTGAGTTTGGGTCCAGCAAACGTTTCCAGGCATATTCAAAATCGCCCGCGACTAATTTTTTGCCATCTGTCCAGTAAACGTCGTCACGGAGATGGAAAACGTAACGCCTGCCTCCATCCAGCACATCCCAGCTTTTAGCGCAGCCCGGAGCGCAGGTGAGTTGCGGAGTGTACTGCGTCAAGCCCGTCATCAAGTTCGATACCACATCGAAAGATGTCGAGTCTGTCTCAACTTCCCAATCCAAACCAGGCGGCTCTGTGCCAATGTTTATCCGCAGCGTTCCTGGCAATGCGCCATGTTTCGCAACATTGCAAGATGTCAAAGAAATCGCCATAAGCATGACGAGGGCGGCAATCGAGGCAGATCGGATGTTTTGTCGAATTGAAATCATCGCCTCACATTTTAGTCTTGTTGACAGGTTTTCTTGGCTTTAGATATACTTGCTGCTTGACGCCTCCCCGGGAGGTCTTTTTTTTCTGCATTGTTTTTTTCAAAGAGCAAGGCGGAAAATTTGCGGACCGGTGAGGGGTTACAGGATTTCGCAACAGCTTGGCATCACAAACTGAGCCAGAGAGAACCTGAAACCTTAATCGTTTGGGTGGAAGTTTCTAAAATCTGCGAATTTTTGGCACGATAAAAAGAAACAAGTAGGAGTTAGGAAGTTGGCCAAGAAAGACGACCGAGTCATCATCACGTTAGCTTGTGGCGAGTGCAAAAGACGCAACTACACCACTATGAAAAACAAGAAGAATGATCCGGACAGGCTCAACATCAAGAAGTACTGCCGCCATTGCAGAACTCATCTTGAACACAAAGAGACCAAGAAGTAGTCTGTGCCTGCCTTGCATGTGGGCCAATCAGACGACTCTGGCAATGGACTGCTCTCACGGGCAGATAGAGCTTTTCGCGAATGCGAAGCTTGGAGAGACGAAAGGGCGCCATTAGTTTAACGGTAGAACGAAGGTCTCCAAAACCTTTGGTGAGAGTTCGATTCTTTCATGGCGCGAATTATTTACCAGTCCACAAGCACTAGCAGCACCACTGCGCCGGGCTATTCGCGGAATCCAAGTAGACAGTGGCTGAGTCGCAACCAGGGACAAGAGCAAATATAGATGGCGATCAAGCGTAATAAGGAATCTCCGAGCGGTCAACCAAAAGACCCGACGAAACCGCCGAAGATCGTAATTAACGACCCGGCAGCTGAATCGCCTGCGCCACCTCCCCCACCAGAGCCACCATCAATCAAGCCTCCTACAGACGGCGGCAGTGGATCAGGCGGCGGGTCAAGCAGCGGCGGTGGCGGCGCTTCCAAGAAGGGCAAAGCCGAGAAGAAGGGCAACCCGATCGCCGAAGCGCAACAATTCCTGCACGAAGTAATCATCGAATTTAGAAAGATCACCTGGCCTGAAAAAAGTCAGGTGTTGAGAGAGACCTGGAGTGTCCTCTTCTTAGTAGCTGTAATCACCTTGATGGTGCTTGGCTTCGACTGGGTTCTTGGCAATTTAGTCTTTGGACCACTGGAGCACTTTGCACGATTGCACGGTGGTGGAATAGGCGCCAGGTAACCCCATGGTAGCCGGCAGACAGGCTGCCAGGCGATCGCAAGATGCAGGCAATGTGAGACACCGAGGATAGGACACACAACAAAAATGGCTTTTATCAAAACTGACGGGATACGGCGCTGGTATGCGGTGCAAACTGCTTCCGGTCACGAAAACAAAGTAAAAGAGCACATTGAAAAGCGCATCGTCACTATGGGCGCTCAAGATCGAATCTTCGGCGTTATCGTTCCCGAAAAAATGGTGAGCAAGGTCAAAGATGGCAAACGCGTCGAAAAGAAAGAGCGCGAATATCCCGGCTACGTTTTTGTTGAAATGATTTTGGACGACGACTCATGGCGAGTCGTACGCGAAGCACCGGGCGTTACGAAGTATGTCGGAGCAGGCAAGAAACCGATTCCAGTACAAGACTCGGAAATTCGCCAGATTCTCAGACGTCAGATGGCAGTATCTGGAATCAAAGGCAAGAAGCAAGCAGTTATCGATGTCAAGGTCGGCGATTACGTCAGAATTACTGGCGGTCCTTTCGCAGACTTTACAGGCGAAGTAACAGAAGTGAACATGGAGCGCGAGCGCATCAAGGCTTCTGTAATCATCTTCGGACGGGCAACACCTGTAGAACTTGAGTTCAACCAGGTTATAAAAGTGTAAATGTGGTGGACGCTAGCCCGAAACTACCATAAGATCATAGGTTCCGCATATCTATAGGACTCGAGCACCGTGAAAAAGGCTGTTGGCAAAGTTAAGTTGCAAATTCAGGCTGGTAAAGCCAATCCCGCACCACCTATTGGACCGGCGCTTGGTCAGCATGGCGTCAACATCATGCAGTTCTGCAAGGAATATAACGCCAAGACCCAAGACAAAGCCGGCACCGTAATACCTGTAGAAATCACAATCTACGAAGACAGATCGTTTGACTTCATTCTCAAGACGCCTCCAGCGTCTGAATTGTTGAAGAAAGCAGCCAATATCGAAAAAGGCTCTGCTGCTCCAAACAAGACGAAAGTCGGCACGATCAGCAAAGCAAAAATTACTGAAATCGCAAAAATCAAAATGCCCGATCTGAACGCCACCACTCTTGAAGCGGCGGAAAAGATGGTTGCAGGAACCGCCCGCAACATGGGTCTGAACGTACAAGACTAGGACTGACCACTAACTGACCACTAAGGAATTTCGAAAATGGCTAAAGCTACTAAGCGTCAAACCACGCTTTCAAAAGTCAGAGAAGAGAACCGCACACCTCTTACCGCTGAAGATGCAATCAAGCTTCTGAAGAACAAAGAGCATGCAGTCAAGTTTGACGAAACCGTCGAAGTTCATTTCCGCCTGGGCGTCAACCCCAAGCAGAATGACCAACAGATTCGTTCAACTGTGAACCTTCCTGGTGGTACCGGTAAAGAAGTAAGAGTGGCTGTTGTAGCCAAAGGCGAGAAGCTCGCTGAAGCAACCGCTGCCGGAGCTGACGTTGTCGGCGCTGAAGACCTCGTTGCAAAAATCGGCGATGGCTTCCTTGAATTCGACAAGCTCGTTGCTACTCCAGACGCAATGGCAATGTTGTCAAAAATGGGTAAGGTACTCGGTCCTCGTGGCTTGATGCCAAACCCCAAAGACGGCACAGTTACCTTTGAAGTCGGCAAGACAATCAAAGAATTGAAAGCCGGAAAAGTATCATTCCGTACAGAAAAAGATGGCGGATTGGTGCAGATGGCAATCGGCAAGTTGTCATTCGAAGATGACAGATTGCTGAAAAACCTGGCTGCAGTTGTCGACCAAGTCAACAAAGTCAAACCAGCAACCGTTAAGGGCACCTACATGAAGTCAGTCTTCCTCAGCTCCACAATGGGACCAGGACTGAAACTTGATGTAAACCGCTTGCAAGACCTGGCCAAATATCTGCACGCTTAGTTCGCAATAGCGAGTACATAAAGCATTTAAAGACGGGCTTCTGCCCGTCTTTTTGTTTTGGAGTCCGTAGCCAACCGATATCGGTTTACAAAATCTGAGTCCACAGCCAACCGATATCGGTTTACAAAAATCTGAGTCCACAGCCAACCGATATCGGTTTACAAAAATCTGAGTCCACAGCCAACCGATATCGGTTTGCAAAAATCTGAGTCCACAGCCAACCGATATCGGTTTACAAAAGGCCTGTAAAACCAGAGAGATTGTCCGAACTAGCTAAGGTGATGCCGTTGCACTGTTGGGTACGACGTATGTAATCGGAAAGCTTTGCTGTGAACGGAATTTCAACGGAGACTGTCCGTTGTATGCAGCCTGCACCACAAACGGTCTGACTTCGACTTCGGTTTGGACCGTGACCGTGCCATTGAGGGCTCCACCGTACGGTTTCAAAGCATCTGCTTGCGCTTGAGAGACGGTGCTCAGCGGCGGATCGGTAATTAGTTTGAAATTCGAGAGCATTCCCGCTGCACGGGCATTGGCTCGGGCGACAACTGCTTTGGCTCTGCTTGCCTGGTCTTGCGGGGCACCGCTGGCCGCGACACGGGCAGCCTCTCGGCAAGTGGAGTCGTTGATCTGCACGCCGATAACGATGACTGCCAGGTCGAAAACAACCAAAACGATTGGAATCAGGGCAATCAGTCCTATTGCCAACTCGACAATCGACTGACCTTTTTCACGTGTACCGCGACGCCCGCTCAATCTTGCCATGCACACTCCGGAGTCTGTAGCCCTACAGTACCTAGTTTCTCATATATTGATGGGGCTTACCGACGATCGGTTCTTTCTCGCTTTAAACATTCCCGTAACTGCAACAAATCAAACGGTAGACACGACGTAATGTGGGTACGCGCACAAACCGGTGGTTGAGCTTTATTCAATTGCCAACACAGACTATGAGTTACGTATTTTTTCGCGAAACCGAGACAGTGACGGGACAAACCATTGCTATCACGAAACACCGAGCCGCAAATCGTGTTTAGAAACGCATTAACCAGAGGATCTTCAGCTTGCGATGTGCAAGACTTCGATAATCCGCAAGAAACTACTATTGAGCCTTGTGACATTTGTGGACAAGAACTTGATGACGAGCACGCCTGCTTACAGTCGATTCCCTCGTCAGTCTTACGAGTACAAGATCCGCGCATCGGATCGATTGTCGTCGATCACTACATTCTTGAAGAATTTGTCTGTGAAAGCAGTACGAGCCTCGTATATAAGGCTCGCCATCAGCTTCTCAACTCCCATGTAGCAGTCAAAATCTCAAACAGGAGCGGACTACGAGACCCTTTCTCTGTAGTGAGAACCAGCAGAGCCGCAGTCATTGCGGTGCGCCTTGAACATCCGAACATTGTTCGCTGCATCGAATTCAGCCATGAGCCAAACCAGCAGGGCATCCTCATAATGGATTGGTGTACAGGAACTCCACTTTCGCAAGTGATCGGGAAAGAACTTGCGCTCACACCAAGGAGAGCGCTGAGCTTACTGGAAGGGCTCTGTGACGCTCTTCACTACGCACAAACACAAGGCGTAAATCACATCAATCTGCACCCTGGCGGTATTCTGATTGACAACATCAGTGGATACGAACAAGCCAAATTGCTCGATTTTGGCCTGATGAAAATGATAGCTCCGCACACTTCAGACATCGTCGAAAGCAGCGAACATTTCAAATACGCAAGCCCGGAGGAACGGTGCGGACAGCCACCCGACCAGCGCTCTATGATCTACTCGCTGGGGCTGATCTTGTTGGACATGTTAACCGGGCGTGTCGAAGCTCTAAACAACCAAAGCCCAGGCAACGCACGGTTGGAAGTACCAACGTTGCTCCAACTTCGGTCTGACATGGCAGAAGCGGCAGTAATAGACAAAATTTTGTCACGGTGCCTGGCGACCAAAGCTTCACGACGCTATCAAAATATTGACGAACTTGGACTTGCCATCAATCAGGCAAAAATAGAAGTGGATCGCATCCAACGCGCAGAGAATCTTCGTCTCACGAATTCCAAAGAGCAACGAAGCACTCTGCTCTGGGTTTTATTGCTGGCAATAATTTTCGGTATTTGCGCAGCGTGGAATACAATCGCAAGCGGACTACATTGATCAACGCCGTACATTATACGGGTGCGTCCAGATTATCTAATTGACACCACATGCGGTGCAGACACCTGACGTGGCTCTCTAGCCACATGCCTGTAAGTAGTGGAAAAACCTTCCGCGGCAGCATAGCCTAAAATCCGCTCCACATCTCGTTCAATGACGGCTCCCGCCATCTGAGTGACTTCGTCCTCCCAGGGCACGTCGAAATCATTTGCTCCGTAACTGAGCCCCTTGAGGGCGTTCGCATTTTGAGTCAACACGGAAGTGCGTAAATGTCTGACGTTATCCAGAAAGATCCTGCAAAGGGCGAGATGCCGCAAGTATTCGTCGGCGCCAATTTCCTTGCCACCCAGCTCATTATTGTATGGTTTGTAAGTCCAGCAAAGAAAACTAAACAAACCGCCATTGGTGGCATCTTGAAAGTTGCGAACAGTCTCCAGATGGTCCAATCGCTCGTCGAGACTCTCATCAAAACCAATGACCATGGTAGCCGTAGTAGACAAGCCAGCTTCAATGATTTTTTGCTGAGTGTCCATGTATTCAGCGACAGTATATTTCTGAGGGCTGTGACGTTTGCGAAAAGAATCTGCCAAAATTTCAGCACCACCACCGGTGATCCAGCGAACTCCGGCTTGCTTCAGCCGTGACAGCGCTTCCGGCACTGAGATCTTGCTTACTCTCGCAATGTAGAGGAGTTCAACCACAGTCATGGCATAGAATTCGAGCGAATCACCGTACTTTTCTCGAATAGAACCAAAGAGATCGACATAGTAGTCAATCTTCAATTCAGGATTGAATCCACCATTGAAACCGAATAAATCGCCTCCGACTTCAAGCAACTCATCTATCTTGGCAAAAATCCATTCTTTGGATCGCACATAGCCTTCAGGCGATTTGGGCAATCTGTAAAAGGAACAGTAGTCGCATAGTGCAACACACACATTGGTGTAATTGATGATCCGCATCAGAAGATAGGTTGCGGTTTTCGGCGCGTGGTAGCGATCGCGCACGATGTTGGCAAGCATTCGTAATTGCTCGTCACTTGCGTTTTTCCAGAGCGACTCAGCATCGGCGCGACTGATACGCCCGCCATTTCGGAGGGAAGCTTCAATTGAGTCAACGTTCATGGGTTCACCAGATTGTCTTGACTTTGATATGGTAGCAAAACAGACTGGCGCTTTCGCTTTGAGTAAGGTTTCATTGCACTTCGCAACCATGTTGCTCAAAAATTCATTATTATCACTAGTAAGGAGCTTGCTCATTACGGTTTAAGAACTTACGCTTAAGCTGGTGGGCGAGTCATATGGAGTAGGTATCTCTTGGTCAAATTCAAGGACTATTACCAAATCCTCGGAGTGCCGAGGAATGCCACAGACAAAGACATCAAAGCGGCATATCGTAAGCTGGCGCGCGAGCACCATCCCGACGCGAACAAGGGCAACAAAGCGTCCGAGGAGAAGTTTAAAGAGATAGGCGAAGCCTACGAGGTCTTGAAAGACCCTGAAAAGCGCCGCCGTTACGACACTCTTGGAGCGAACTACAAAGCAGGGGCAGACTTTAGACCGCCGCCTGATTTCGGTGCAGGCGGCTTCACCTTCGACTTCGGAAACCTGGGTGACCTGGGACGGGGCGGGGCATTTTCAGACTTTTTCGAGGCGCTATTCGGCCAGGCCGGCTTCGGCGGTCAGGGTGCGGGCGGCTTCCGGACTCAGGGCGGTCCTCAAGGGGCACAACAGCCGCGTCGTAACGACCAGGAAGCAGAAATCGAGCTTAACCTGGAGGAAGTGCTCAAAGGCGTCACCAAAACCCTTCAAATCACGCAACCAGGACAGAAGCCGCGTACACTCGAGGTCAAAATTCCGCCTGGAGTGCGCACAGGCTCAAAAATCCGCGTACAAGGCGAAGCCGGAAAAGGCGGAAGCACTCCCGCCGGAGACCTGTACCTGAAGGTTAAGGTCAAGCCAGACCCGAAATTCACTATAGACGGGGACAACATAATTTCGGAAGTGTCGCTGTCACCAGCACAAGTAGTGATTGGTGCCGAACTGAGCGTAACAACCCTGGAGGGCAGTGTGCGGATTCGTGTGCCGGCCGGCACTCAAAACGGGCGACTGCTGCGCCTGCGCGGCAAAGGGCTGCCAAAACTGAAAGGGGGACCACGCGGAGACCTGCTCGTTCGAGCCAAGATTGTCGTGCCGACTACGCTTACTGATGAAGAACGCTCGCTCTATGAGCAGCTGGCAAAACTGGAACAAGACAAAGCCAAATAAGACTTAAGGGGTCTTTTCGCCGGACTTATCGGCTGGTTTTTCGGATGCCTTATCGGCAGATTTGTCTGTTGATTTATCCGCTGACTTATCGGCAGACTTGTCTGTTGGTTTATCCGCTGGCTTATCGGCAGACTTGTCTGTCGGGTCAGCCGTAGCCGACCCATCAGAAGTTTTAGCGTCGCTTGATGGATCTTTCTTGTCATCTACGACAGCGTCTGACTTGCCTTCAGAAGTCTCACTGCTTTTGGCCTCATCGGGCTTGGCGTCAGGCTTGGCGTCCGGATCTTCGTCAGACTTTTTCTCCAGCGTATTGGCGGTTAACCACTCCTGGTAAGCCTGCTCTTCCTTGCCTTCATTGTGATAAATCTCAGCATAAAGACGATGCAATTGAGCATTGTCTTTGAACTTAGCCTTCTGCGAATCCAACACGGACCGTGCTTCAGGCACACGGTTTTGCAAAATCAACATCTCAGCTAACAACAACTTGGCTTCAATGGAGACTGGCTCCTTATCAGCAATTGCGCGCTGCTCCTTAATCGCATCAGGAACAGAATCATGGTTTTTCTCAACCAGTTCTTTTGCTTCCATCGGATATCCAAGCGTGCGTGCTTTTCCAAAAGCCTGGATATATTCTTCAAATCCATCTTTTTCCTGATGATTGCGAGCCATCGCAATGCCGAGCAACATTTGCACCGACGAATTTTCGGGATCTTTGTCTGAAATGCCCTTGAGTAAGTTGATCGCCTTTTCTTCATCTAGGTTTGACATGTAAAGTCGCGCCAGTTCAAGAGACGGCTGAAAGTCCATATTCGTTTTTATGACCTGGTCATACTGCTTCGTGGCTTCTTCGATGCGTCCGGCCCGCCCCAGTGCGCGCGCATAGTTCAAGCGAACATATTTGCTCACCGGGCACATGTAGGTAGCCGTCTTGAGCAAGTCGAAACCTTCCTCGGTTTCACCACGATCTTTGGGCGCATCGACGAAGACATTGCCGGCGCACATCAAATTTTTGACGTTCCACTTATCTTTGTCGAGAAGTTGCCGAGCAGCACCAAGGGCACCATCAACGTCCCCCTCGCGCATCAAACGCGAAGGCTCCATGTCGTAGACATCCGAGAGCAGCTTCTGCGAACAGAGGTAGAGCACCTCCTTATCGTTTGAAACAGAACCAGGCACAACTCCATCACCAGCATAGAGTCGCATCTCCTCAGGCTTGACAATAGTGAACCAGAATCCGACGGCACAAATAACGGCTATGAGAGTTGCCCACGAGAGTAAGCCCTTCCAGGCCACTTCATTTTCGGTACCGTCACCTGTCACGCAAATACTCCTCTTGAAACAAACATTGACAAGCTAACATCCCGCCGCTCGACGCAATCTCCACCAGGAGAGCACGAAAGTTTCGATTGCTGCTTTTGCCGATACATAGTGTCCCATCTGAAGTTTCACTTCCTCTGCTAAAGATAGCAAATCAGCAAGGTACCCCGCAGCCGCACTATCCTTACATGCCCGGTCACCAATGCGAGATATCTCCAGATTTGTGGCGAGATCAAGTATCTTGCTCACCGCATTGGGATCTTCAGATTCCTCAATGGCAGTTTGAATGGAACGTGACAAATCAAGAGCGTAAAGATTCAGATGCGAATCGCGCGCCTTGAAGATGCTCTTAACCGAGTCGATAAAGGGTTTCAATTCCGGCGAGGCGGCACTATTATCAGCGGCTGCGTTCTTGAGAATCGCAGCCGACAGCGCAGTCTGCCTCTCAGGCGGACTCTGCATGGGTATCACCTGGCAGCGACTCACCACAGTTGGTAGCACGTCATCTTCGCTGGTGGCAAACAAAAAGAACAAACAACGCGACCCCGGGTCCTCGATAGTTTTCAGAAGGGCATTGGCAGACGGTCTGTGAAAAGCCTCCTGCGATGCATCTTCAATAATGACGACGCGGAAAAAATCTGAATACTTAGTCAGCTCTTCCGACAAACTCCTCGCCTTTTCAACGGCGATTTTGCCGCTTTTGCTTCCTTCCCCAGTAAGCGTAAGCCAAGCCTGTGGATGTTTTTCAGCATTTATCCACTTGCAATTGACGCACTGGTCTTTCTCGGCAAGCCCAGCCAACTGACAAGCCCTGTCACTGTTGTGCTCGAGATTGGAACAATTGAGAAATGCAGCCACCATGCGAGCAAAAACCCATTTGTCTTGCGGAGCGGCAGTGTGCGCCTGACTGGCCGGGCCTCTGCCGGTGAGCAAATAAGCATGTGACAACCGTTGCGAGTTGATTGCTGCAGTGACAATCGATGTGGCAAATGAGTGCCTTTGAGCCAGTTCTTTATCGAAGATATTACTCATGCCGGTTCTCGTGTGAAGTTTGCAGCCGCATCAAATATTAGTCTAAACACAGAGCCGATGACGATACTCGCGCGCTGACAACCTCGGGCATAAATAATCTTAACGTAATTAGCTGCCGGCGCCGTTTGACAGCTCTTGGCGAGTATCCTAGACTATCTGTTTGTCTAGAAAGACAGAGTCGAAAAGCGGCTCTGTGTTCGTGCGGAACTAGCCGTCGCGCATTTCGGCTGGAATTTCGTAAGTTTGGACTTGTCAATTTGGATTTTATGAACTCGAGAGGCTAGAAGCTTGGCAAACGTAATCGTCGTCGGCGCTCAGTTTGGAGATGAAGGTAAAGCAAAGGTAACGGACCTGTTGGCAAAGAATGCCGATGTCGTCGTGCGTTACCAGGGCGGCTGCAACGCCGGACACACTGTCGTTGTAGATGGTGAAACCTACAAATTCCACTTGATTCCTTCCGGCATTTTGTATCCGGGAAAAGTCTGCATTTTGGGACCTGGCATGGTGATCGAGCCCAAGGCTTTTATCAGCGAAATCAAATCTTTAACCGATCGTGGGCTTGACGACTCGCGACTGAAACTCTCAGCAACCGCTCACGTGACGATGCCATATCACTTGATCATCGACGCAGCCGAAGAAGACAGCCGCGGCGATAACAAGATCGGCACCACCAAGCGTGGTATCGGTCCAACTTATGCCGACAAGTGCGCCCGCTCTGGAATCCGCATGGAAGACCTGCTCGACAAAAATGTTTTGAAGTCGAAACTGGACTGGATGGTTCCGCGCAAAAACGTCATTCTGGAGAAGCTGTATAACCTGCCGGCTCTCGATCCGAAGGCTGTTCTGGAAGAGTATTACGAATACGGTCAGCAGATGAAGAAGTACGTTTGCGACACGTCAGAGCTGATCTTTCAGTCAGTTGGAAATCGCAAAAACATCCTTTTCGAAGGTGCTCAGGGCACTTTGCTCGATCTCGACCATGGTAGTTATCCCTTCGTGACCTCATCGAGCCCTACCGCTGGCGGTGCCTGCATCGGCGCCGGTATCGGACCGACAATCATCGACCGCGTCATCGGCGTATCGAAAGCCTACATGACTCGCGTCGGCGAAGGTCCATTCCCAACCGAACAAACGGGCGAAATCGGCGAGCAGCTCAGACAAATTGGAAAAGCCTGGGCCGAAGTTGGCGTCACCACTGGCAGACCGCGACGATGCGGTTGGTTCGATCTGGTGCTCGGACGCTACGGCGTTCGCATCAATGGTCTCGACTGCCTCGCTATCACGAAGCTTGATGTTCTTGACGACTTCGATGAAATCAAAATCTGCGTTGCTTACAAAGACAAAGAAACCGGCAAGACCTACAAAGAATTGCCAAGCATCGGCAGCTCGTTCCAGCGCATGGAACCTATCTATCAGTCGTTCCCAGGCTGGAAGGAATCGACGAGCTCATGCCGCAGCTTGAAAGACCTGCCGACTAATGCTCAAAACTACCTGAACTTCCTTGCCGAAGAGATGGACGTTACGATCGCTATCGTCAGCGTTGGTCCGAAGCGCGATCAAACGGTCGTTATCGAAGATCCGATTCATGGACCGAAGCGGGTTTTGAGCAAAGTAGCTCCTTAACCGAACTAGCAGCAATCGGCGACTAGCAGACTAGTCTCGACCAGCGTCGATTAGCGACTATCGAAACATCTGCATTAGCTCGGCAAAGAATGCTCGAACTTGTATCTTCAGCATTCCCGCCAGATCGTTGCTTCTTGTTTTACAGCGATCTACTCCCGCAAGCGCAGTAACGGAGTCTGGATCGATCTCCAGAATTTTCTTGTACTGAGCCATGGCCAGACTGTAATTCTGCAGGAAATATTCCTGCAAAATCGCCATTTTGTTGAGCTTTTCGACAGATAGCGGGTCCGCTTGTAAAGCTTTCTGCAAGCAGGATTGGGCGGTCGCATAATCGCCCTGCATTTCGCAAAGTTCGCTTAAATCGACTAACCACTGCCCATTGGTCGGTTGCAGTTTCAAGGCGGCTTCCAGCTGCTGCCGAGCCTTGCCAAACTGCCCACGTTTCAAGTAGAGCTTATATCCAACATAATTGACATCGGGGTCGCTGCCGGCCTGCTTCTGCAAAACGCCCAGCTCATCTTCAGCTTCCTTCAAATAGTCGCTTGCGATAAGAACTGTGCAAAGTTGTATACGAGCGTCTTTGCTGTTTGGATTAATCGACACTGCATGCCGCGCCAGCGTTATCGCTTGCGGCAGGTTCAAATACTCCATGTACATCTGAGAAAGCGCCACGACTGGCTCTATCAAATGAGGATCGGCATTCATAACTTGCTTGTATTCACTCATCGCGCGAGCGAACATGCCCATCTGCCGATGCAACCGCGCCCCCGCGAGACGCAACTGAGGATTGTTCGGGTCGGCTTCAATCATGCGCTCGAACAAGTCAGTGGCTTTGATGTAAGACCGAGTCTTAGTCAATTCGACGATGCGCTTTATACCGGAATCGTCCGATTCGCTAAGACAAGCTGCCGGATTCGTCGAAACCGCTGCCAGCACCAAAAATGTCAAAAAACTGCGCTTCATTAGTTTTGCCCTGATACCAATGGTAGCAGAGCACCGACGGTGCTATCATCGCAATCACCATTGATATCCAGGTTTATATGGACCAGCACAGCGAAAAAACCGATCAGCGCCCGGCCACTCGCTCGGAGCAAGAATCAACTCCGCTCAGACCAACAAGCAGCAACGACTGGCAAGCACTTCTGCAGTTAACCGTCATCGCTACAGTTGGCAGCGCTTTCATTGCATTGTATGTGCTGTGGATCGGCATGTCAGGTCATCATAAACGCAACGTTGATACGGCAGCCCAGGCGGCATTATATGCAGCGGAACAGTTGTCTCTCATACACGTAGACAGCACCAGTTTCGGAAAAGTCGGGTTGTGCGATGCAGCAGCGGATGTTTCAGGAACATTCAGCTATGCCCCTGGACAAGCAAGAGTCACCGGACTTAATACCATATATAAGACCCTGGCGGTTGATACTGCAATCGCGAAGCATCTGAAGCGCAAGGTGATGCTTGACTTAATCGAAAAGGACCAGGCACAAGCAAAGATGGTCGAGAAAGAGCTGAGCATGCGTCTGCACGAAGCAGCCGAGCCTGATCTGATGGAAGCCCAGTCTTCGGATTCTTCGTCGCAACTATACGCGAACTCGAATACAAAGCCGAACAATATCTATCGCGACGTCTACAGAATGCTGGCCTCAGACAAATCGACACCCGATCTTTCCTTAATCGAGGTGAGACTGAAACTCGGCAGATACAGGCTACCGGCAGCCCCTTCGGAGACATGGCCCACGGGCAAGATTCGATTAATGGACCAGACCGAACAATTCGAATCGGCAAAAAATGGTCAGGCTCCATATGCGGTGCTTGTGGAAGCCATTTTTCAAACCAAACCGAAAAATAATTCCGACCAGATTCAAACAGTAAGCAAAAAACATTGTGCATTAATCGCCGCACCACCGCAGCCTCCCGTCAAGTCAACACTCGTAATGAACTTCCCTGATGGAACGCCACCCGTACTGGATTGCGCGATGGCACTTCTGACTACGCCCGGATTGAGCGGCAACGGTGATTGGCAACAAGTTGTGGGCAATGAAGTTCCAGGCAGAGGAAGCCTGTCGCCTTCCCTTCAACCTGTGCTGCCGGGCATGTCCGCCTCAGATGCATTCAGCGTCATGCTCTACCACTGGTTGAAGAGACAGGGACCGACTGTGAACGAGCAGCAGCTCTACGCCTTGCTCAATGCAAAATGGAACAGTTCCGCGTCACTGATGAAATATCAGCGCGAACCCGTTAACGGTGATGAAGGTAATGCAACACCGAACAGCTGCCTGGCGATTGATACAGGCGCACGGCAATACGCAATTCTCAATCAGACCGGTCCTGGTGGCATAGGACAAACTGCTCTCAGCAAGGCTTTCGAAATCTACTCAGGAGCGATTGCAAGTTCATCCCAAACTAACTTTCCGCAGAACGCTCTGCCTCTTTTCGTAGATCAAGACGGCAATTGCAACCTATCGGGTCGGCACGACTATAACGACAAATTCGTAAACGACTATCTCAAAGCTGTTTACGACACTAACATAGCCGCAATCGAATCAGCGGCAGTATCTAGAATGGTTATAGCGCGCACATCAGCAGAACTGACGCAGCTAGAGCAAAAAATCTACATCGAAAAACAAGAACTAAATTCGGTGATAAATCGTTTGAATCGATCTGGGCAAGAACACCCACCAGGCAAAAACGGAACGACACCAAATGAGGTGGCACGTCAGAACACGCTGATTAAAGAAAAGATTGACACACTTAATTCGGTGATAGCGAGTGATGAAGAAAAACGCAGTGCTTTGCGCGCCACCAACAAACTAGCCCAGCAAACCACAAGAACAGCAAATCAAGTCGCCACCTCGACTTACGAGCTATGCGCACACTCATTCAAAGTTTGCAAAGACGGAATATACAAAATTGATAAGCCTTATTCGGCATATTTGATTTCCAAGAAATTTATATTCACCCCACATACTCAACCAGTCGATGAATCAGACTTTTTCAAACCATATGCTGAAGTTTCCACTAATTCGAAACCATGGCTAGTTAAAGGTTTCGACGTGGTGACACCGATTGAAAACGGACCAGTTAAACCGGAAGCGCTGGTCGTGGAAGGCAAAACTTTTGCCGAATTTGCCGCCGCGAATTCTCTTCAAAGAGCAAATACAAAAGTAGTTTTTCTGACAACTGACGAACTGTTCAGTTCCAATACGCCGAGACCGATGGTTTTCAACTTCTATCCATTTGGCAACATAAAAATTCCAAGCGGGCAACTCTTCTACTACTGCAAAGATGCGATGAAGACAGGCGCTGCACCGTCTGTGAGCTGGTCTGTTGTAATACGCGATCTGGTCGCTTCAGTAGGGCAAAACAGTCAGGGATTTCCAACTGGAGATCCGATTGCCTCAAATCAGCCGGACTGGTGCAAAATTTCCGACCAGCATGAGTGTCCAGGGCTGGCATGCGAATTTCAGCTGCGCACGCCGCTGCCTGTGATCACAAACTCGCCCGAAACCTCGTTGACAAATCCGGTCAATAACGCCCAGATCCAGCAGATGCCGCCCGTACCGGCAGACATGCTCTAGCCACAAGTTGGGGAGAGAATTTAGTTATTGTTGTTGTTGGCTTTCTTGCGACCGCGCTTTTTGGTGCTGCCTTCTGCGCCTTCACCATCTTCGCCTTCTTCGCCGGCATGCTCTTCGCTGGGTCCGTGCACAGCTTCTTCGAGAGCTTCGAGGCGCTCAAGAATTTCCTCGATGTCGTCCTTAGTGGCGATGCCAAATTCTTTCACAGCTTTCTTAGTAGAACCAGAGAGTTTTGACAACTTCTTCTCGGCATCATGGGTGCGCTTTCCGGCTTCATCCTGAAGATTCCGCAAGAACTGCTGAAAATTCTCAGTTTTTCCTTTGCCTGAGTCTTCCAACTCATCCAGAAGGTCCTGTCCCACTTTCACCAGGTCTTCCATGGCCTCGCTGAGAGCAGCCTTGACGCGCTCAACGTTGCTTGTCGCTCCGACTCCAGCCAGAACGGCTTTTTTCAAAATCTTTGCTCTGTCGTTTGACTTTTCTGATTTATCTTTCTTCGCTTGATCCTTGCCCATTTGTCACCTTCTTCTCTGCTGATGATGTAAGGTCGCCTCAAATTTCTCGAGAAATTCGATGTCTGGGCCTTTTGTCCCAGTAGTCTGCCAGTCCGCCAATATGTCTCAACAGTTGGTGACTTCCGAGGAAGTCACGCAGCGAGCTGCCGGACTTATCAAGATAGTACGCCACCGGCCGAGCAAAGAGCCTCCTGACAGGTTCTTTGCAAAGACATTGAAACCTTTTTTTAGCTCGAATTAGTAAACTTATCCTACATCTAGACGGCTCAACCACGAGGCTCACTACGTGGGGCTGACGCCCAGCATTCGGGAGGTATCAACTTTGGTCACTGCTCGACACCTGCGCCAGGTAACTGCGATATCACTTGGCTTGCTTTTGCTGGTGACTCTGATTCTTCCAGCCTGTGCACCTACTTACGCACAATCGACACCGACTCGACCCAAATTAGTAGTGCTTCTGGTTGCCGACCAGTTTTCATACAACTACATCCCTCGATATCTCGACAAACTCACCTCGGGTGGTATCAGACTTCTGATGGACAAAGGTGCAACTTTTACCAACTGCAAATTTACCAACGCCGGCACGCAGTCTGCAGTCGGACACTCAATCATAGCGACTGGAGCGTATCCGTGGTGCACGGGCATCGTTGGTGATAACTGGTATGACCGTCGGAAAAACAAGCCTATTTCCGCTGTATCAGATGATGCAATGAAAATTGTTGGTGCAGCCGCATCCGGCAGCAGCAGCCATTATATGCAGGGAACAACAATCGGCGACCAAATGAAGCTGGCAACGAATGGACGCAGCAAAGTCGTCACTATCTCGCTTGCCGATCGCTCAGCACTTCTTCTCGCCGGCAAGTTAGCCAATGGAGCCTACTGGTGGGACACAAAAAGCGGTGCATTCATCACGGCGGCACAATATGGCAGCGAGTTGACAGGCTGGGTGCAGGCATTCAACGACCAACATTATGCTGATCGATATCTAGGAAAGCAGTGGCAGAGGCTCCTTCCAGAAAACCAATACACGGCGTCGACGCATGACGACTATTCGCATGAGCGCCCTATTCCAGGCGACAGTACTCAATTTCCGCACACCATTACAGGGGGAGCAAACGCACCCGGCGAGGCTTTTTACAATGCCTTCGCTATGACCCCGTGGTCGAATCAGATGCTTTGCGATTTCGCAAAAGAAGCAATCGACAAAGAAAGTCTCGGAATGCATACAGATCCGGATCTACTGGCAATCAGCTTCAGCGCGGGAGAATTGCTAGGCGGTGCATTTGGTCCATACAGTCAGGAGGTAGAAGACCTGACTCTGCGGCTCGATCAATCTATTTCCGGACTGATTCAAAGCCTCGATCAAAAAGTCGGTCTCGACAATTGTCTGATTATTTTCACATCAGATCACGGCATCGCCCCAATTCCTGAATTTCTAAAAGACCGTGGTCTGGATGCGAGCCGTATCGACGTCAAGAATTTCAAAACAACTCTTGACGCACAGCTCGATAGCAGACTGGGCGCCGAAGATTGGATCGAGTCGTTCGAGCCGCCAAATCTATATCTAAACCTGAGCGCGATCGATAGACAAAAGTATCGTCAACCTGATGTCGAAGCGCTGACAGCAAAGATGGCTCATTCGATAGCAGGCGTCGGGGAAGTATATACAGCCGCACAATTTTTCACAAATCAACTGCCCAGCGGACCACTCATGGATGCAGCGAGAAAGAGCTATTACTGGGGCAGAAGCGGTGAATTATTTGTCATGCCACGCCCAGGGCACATTTTTATTTCTGAAACAACGGGCACGGCAACTGGATCACCATATAATTATGATACGCAGGTCCCTCTGGTTATCTCGGGCAGCAACGTGCTAAACGGGCGCTTCGGACAATCGTCGAGTCCTGCCGATATCGCGCCGACAATCACCAACATCCTTGGGATTGAGCAACCTTCGTTGTGCGAAGGTCGAGTGCTCACTGAAGCGTTATCAGGCAATTCACGCGGCAGATAGAAAGACATTTCAAGGAGAAAAAAATGAAGCCAGATGAAACCCTGGTTCTCGTTGATGGCAGCTCGCTGGCATTTCGATCGTTCTTTGCACTTTTCAAATCTGGATTACGGCGGCAAGACGGACGACCAACCTGGGCAGTTTACGGCTTTTTCAATTCACTCTTTGATGTAATCGAAAAACAGCGTCCGCATGGACTCGCGGTTTGCTTCGACCTGGCCGGACCAACATTCAGAGAAAAGGAATTTGCCGACTACAAAGCAAACCGCAACGAGATGCCTGATGATCTCGCCGTACAATGGCCGCTAATCAAAGATGCAGTGCAGTTTCTCGGCATTCCGTTATATGAACTGGAAGGATTTGAAGCAGACGACGTCATCGCTACTGTTGCCAAAACTGCAGTCGCTAAAGGCATCAAAGTACAAATTTTGACAGGTGATAAAGACGCATTCCAACTGGTCGACGACACCAACGATTCTATCCGTGTCTTGATGCCTGGTCAGAAAGAATTGATCGTCTACGACCGGGCCAAAGTCTTCGAAAAATTAGGCGTATGGCCAGAGCAAGTCATCGACTACAAAGGATTATGCGGTGATGCGTCAGACAACATCCCAGGTGTAAGGGGCATCGGACCAGTCACAGCCGTGCAGTTGCTGACAGCATACGGAACGGTCGAAGGCATTTACGAGCACCTCGACGAAATCAAATCGAAATCAGTCAAGCAGAAACTTACAGATGGCAGACAGAGCGCTTTCGACAGCAAACGCTGCGCTACGATGGTTACAGACATTAAGCTCGATTTTGATTTCGAGCATTGCCAGCTTAATTCACCGCCACTAGAGGCGGTGCAAGAGTATTTCCGAAATTTAGAGTTCAAGACAATGGTGAATCGCTTGCCAAAAATCATGGCCCGATTCAACGAATACGCGACGGTCGGAGCTGTGGCCGGCGTCGCTCGTACCACAGAAGTCAACGCTTACGCAGGCGGGTCCGGCGGGGGATATGGCAGTAGCAGCGGCAGTTCAGTCGGTGTCGGTTCTGATGGTGGCGGCGGCACAGACAGCAATTTCGGCACAGGCAACAACGCAGGCGGCACTAGTGGTAGTGGCACAGGAACAACGATAGAGAAAATCGAAACCGCCGCTATTTTGATAGAGCCTATTGCCACTCTGGCAGTTCCACCCACACCAGAAGTGGTACTGACGCCGGACGATCTGAACTCAGTAGTAAAAAAACTAACATCGTGCCCGGTGTTCTGCGTCGATCTGGAACTATCAGGACCCAGCTCACTTGAGTCTGAAATTCTTGGTTATGCTTTCGCCTGGAGTAAAGACTTGAGCATCGATCCGGATCAAGGACTGATGCTAAGCGAAAGTTATGACCCCAGCTCATGGTCGGTCGACACTGCCTACATTCCAGTGCACCACACTGACGCAAATCAGCTTACGCCTGATCTCATAACTGCTGCTCTCAAACCACTACTTGAGAGTAAAGAAATCGGCAAAGTATTGATGAATTGCAAAGCGAAAATGAATGCTCTTTCTCTGCAGGGCATCAAACTGGAAAACATCGTCTTCGACCCAATGCTTGCAAGTTATCTGATAAATCCTGATGAAAAGCACGCCTTAAAAGATCAGTCCGAACGTCTTCTGGGCTACTCGACTGTGCGCTCGACTGAGAGTGCTGCAGCCGGTAAGAAACAGCTGACAATCAACTTCGCCGCAGTTGATAAAGTCGCCACCAGCGCAGCAGACGATGCACGCGTCACGCTGGAGCTGACTCGCTTGTACATGACGAGACTTGATCACGACCAGCGATATTTGCTTTACGAGATGGAAATCCCGCTGGCAGCGACACTATCGAGAATGGAACAAAACGGAGTCGCCCTGGATTTGCCGTATTTGAATCAATTCTCGGCAGAACTATCCAGTGACCTTTCCAGACTGGAAAACGAAATTTACGAGCTGGCAGGTCATTCATTCAATATCAATTCGCCGATGCAGCTTCAGAAAGTATTGTTCGAAGAACTGAATCTGAAAACCAAAGGCAAAACGAAGACCGGTTATTCAACTGATGCCACGGTCTTGGAAGCACTTGCCAAAGAGCACGTGATTGTACCGAAGATTCTGGAATACAGACAGCTTTCGAAGTTGCGTTCCACCTATGTGGACGCACTGCCGAAATCAATCTCGGCAAGAGACAATCGTTTGCATGGTGAGTTCAACCAGGCTACTACGGCCACGGGACGACTATCCAGTTCAAATCCGAACCTGCAAAATATTCCAATTCGAAGTGAAGTCGGGCGCCGCATTCGCAAGGCGTTTATACCGCAAGATGCAAACTCTTACCTGCTTTCGGCAGACTACTCGCAAATCGAATTGCGACTTCTGGCGCACATGTGCTCAGACGAGATATTGATCGATGCTTTCAAGAAAAATCAAGATATCCACGCACGAACATCCGGCGAAATATTTGATGTACCCATCGAACAAGTGACGTCGGAGATGAGAAGAATTGGTAAGACTCTCAATTTCGCGCTTGTCTATCAGCAAGGTGCTTTTGCCACTGGTCAAGATCTGGGCATATCGACAAAGGAAGCACAGTCATTCATCGACAAATATTTCGCGCGCTATCCTAAGGTTCGAGGATTCCTAACACAGACCATTGAAGAAGCGCGAAAGACCGGATATGTCTCGACGCTATGGGGAAGAAAACGCTACTTCAGGTTCCTCAATGACAGAAGCGATCCGGTGCGCAAAGCTGACGAGCGGGCTGCCTGCAATGCACCAATTCAGGGCAGTGCAGCAGACCTGATGAAATTGGCGATGATCAGACTGGACAAAGAGCTGACAGAGCGCAAAATGAAAACCAAACTTATTCTGCAAGTGCACGATGAGCTCGTGCTGGAGGTTCCTGCAGATGAATTGGAACTGGCGAAGGAAGTGGTACTCCAGTCTATGCAAATGGATCAACCCCTGCAATTGCCGCTAAAAGTTGATATCAATGTCGGGAAGAATTGGGAGAAGTAAGTCCGCTGATTTTGAAAGCGCTTACCTGTCCATTGCTTAAATCTCCTACTTTGATTTCATTGTTGTTAGTGTCGGCAATGTAGACTTTCTGTCCGTCGATAGCCAGACCGTTGGGTTCGTTGAACTCGGGATGATTGCCGACTGCATTTCCCGGTTTACCGGTGCCCCAGACCGTCGAAACCGTTTTCGAAACCAGATCGATCCTCTTAATCTTGTGATTGAGTGTATCGGCGACGTAGAGCTTATTCCCAGCAGTAATAATGCCCAGTGGATGCTTGAGAAAAGCCTTGTTGAGTGGACCGTCGACATCACCGAAATCAAAGAGCCCTTTGCCAACAATGGTTTTGACTTTGCCCGTCTTCGGATTGATGTCGGCACTCCTTACTGAATTCGATTCACTGTCTGTAAAATAGACCTTACCCACACTAAATGTAATACCACTTGGCTGAGCCAGGTCCGCATCCAGCAAAGGTTTGTCGGTAAGCCCCTCCTCGCCTGAGCCCGCAAATACATACATGTGATTGTTGTTGAAGAACAATGCATAAATCTGATGAGCGCCCGCCATGGATATATATAATCGGTCTTTAGCCATGACCAGATCCCAGGGCGAATTTAATCGCGCTTGTTTTGCATCGCCAAAATCTGGTGGGGATATGTATTCGTTAAGCACACCATCACCAGATATGGTGCTAACAATCTGCTTGTCGAGATCGACCTTTCTCAATCTCTGATTTTGAGTATCGGCGACATACAAAATATTGTTCGAGACTGCAAGCCCGCGTGGATGGTGAAATTGAGCTCTATCATAGGATCCGTCAGCGAAACCTGCCTGACCTGTTCCGATTACATTCACCAACTTGCCGTCGAAACCAGCGACGACGATTCGATTGTGCCCCGAATCAGCGATGTATAGCAACTTACGTTTAGCATCAAGACAAAGCTTCTCTGGAAAGCTGAGCGGAGTGGTATCACGAGCCGGCTCAGGGCTAATAACGAGTGGCTTTTCGTCAAGTTTTCCATTTTTCTTGTACTTCTCAATGAGTTGGTTGACTTGCTGATCGAGTTGTTGGTAGCTGCGTTCGCCGAGAAGCATCTTTACGAGCCCACCTTCAGGGTCAATCAATACAATGGTCGGATAAGCCTTCACGCCGTAAGCCGACCAGATCACATTGTCAGCATCATTCACGACCGGATGCTCAAGCTCCATCCTGCGAACAGCGTCTTGCAGCGGCTTTGTATCTTTCTCGGAATCGTATTTGGGAGCATGAACGCCGATCACAACCAGATCATTAGGATGTCGCTTTTGCAGCTCTTTCAAAATCGGAATCGTATGAAAGCAGTTGACACAACTAAGATTCCAGAAATCGAGTAAAACGATCTTGCCTCGCAGATCCTTCAGCTTGAGAGGACTGGCTGTATTCAACCAATCTTTCGCGCCGTCAAGTTCAGGCGCCTTCACACTGAGCGCTGGTAGTTCTGATTTAGAGCAACCGCTTAACAGAACCGATGCAAAGCAAAACGACGTAAAAACAAGGATTGACGACGCTAAAATTGATGGCAACCAATTGCGGATTTTCACGAAACTGTTTTCTCTGATTTCACCGAAACTGTTTTCTCCGATTCCACCAGAATTGTTTTCTCTGGTTCCGCCAAAACGGTTTTCTCTGGTTCTACCGAAACGGTTTTCTCTGGTTCTACCGAGACGGTTTTCTTTGATTCCACCGAAACCGCCCTTTCTGGTTCTACCGAAACTGTTCCCTCGGTTTTCACCAGGCGGTCTTCAGAGAGTGCACTAAAATTGTCTGCAATCGGCAGCTCGAACCAGAATTCAGTCCCAGTACCGATTTCTGTATTAAACCCGATGGTGCCGCCATGTTCTTCAACAATTCCTTTGGAAATAGCAAGACCCAGCCCGGAACCTTTGCGTCTGATGCCATCACCCTCTTCTACTTTTTCAAACTTGCCGAATATTTTGTGACGCTGATCCTCGGCGATACCAGGTCCTGAATCTTTCACGGAAAAGCGAATATGACCGGAATCTGGTTGTGTCACTTCGACTATGATTTGATCCTTCACTTTCGAGAACTTGATAGCGTTCGAAATCAAGTTAGTTAGAACCTGTATTAGCCGGTCCTCATCAGCCATTACGAAGCCGAGCGCATCCATCACGACATTGAGCGTGACTCCCGCTTCAAGAGCCATTCCCTTCATCCCATCAACCGCTAGCGTCACCAGGTCGAGAGTATCCAGTCGCGACACATTGATGTGCAACTTTCCTTCTTCAATCTGCTTCACATCAAGCAGATCATTGATCAGTCGGAGCAATCGAGCACAGCTGATGTTGGCGGTACTCAACAACTCTTTCACCTGCTCCGATCCATGCTCTGCCATGGCGTGATCGATGAGCTGCATCGCGCCCTGAATCGACGTTATAGGCGATCGCAATTCATGCGACACATTGGAATAGAAATCTTTGAAGCGCTGTTCCACTTCTTTGCGTCGAGCAATTTCAGCTTCCATTTCGTCAATCGCTTTCAATCGTGCTCGATCCATGCGATCGATGCTCCAGGCATTCCAGAAAATCACTGTCATAAAAATCAAAACGAGCATGGCAACGAGCAGTGTCAAGCCCATCTCTGACGAGTAGAATTTGTGCCGCTCTCCTTCCATGCGCAGCCAACCTAAAAGCAATGGCAGCAAAACCGCGGCCGGCAGCAAGCGACGCGCAAGAACACCACCTGCAGTGTCACGGGAGAGAATTGAGGCGAACCCATGTTCCGGTCGAATCAGGAGAACACCCAGAGAAAGAACCGCAATGGTGATGCCTTCCAATAAGGAAATTCGCAGGCAGGAGATAAAAATGCAGAATCCAGGAATACCGAAGATCACGCCAAGCAGTGTCATCATCGATAGAAAAGCGGCTACAACCGTAAACAGATCGGCCACTCGAAAGCGCCTTGAAGGCAAATCGATACAGAGTAAAGCAATACTGATTAGTAGCAACGAGAGGGCATCGTTAGCAGCCAGAGAATTGAAGACCGAGAAGGCAAACCCGCCTGACATAGCATCCAGGGATTCTTGACTGGAAGCCATGAGCAGGTCTATCAGGTCGTGACCAGCGATAAAACAAAGCACAGCAGCAAGGACCAGCCCCAGAATATGCAGCGGCGATTTAACACGCTTAACCTGTAACACGCAAAGCGACGCGCCGGCCAGAATAAACGGAAAAGACGGAATGGACTTGAAAACGACCAGAGCGGGTGCAGCCGTCGTCCATGCTATTAACGACATTTGTCCGATCAAAAACGTCACAATACCGCTCATCAGGCTAATGAGCTGCATATTGCGATTAAATCGTGTTTCAACCGAGGCGGTCATGTCTGAAAAGCCAAGCGGTATAAGAGGCTGACCATGTTATTCATATACCTCACTAATTGCTAGACTAGTTACCGGCCAGGTCTGGTCGTGAATTGATTTTGCGAGACCTGAGCTGGATGAGCGATCCGGCACTGATACGGTCTGATAATGAGGCGAGCAAGTGGCAAAAATTCTTGTCGTTGAAGACGATCCGCAGATTCTTAAGGTAGTCACCGATTGCCTCAAGATTGACCACCATACCGTCGAAACAGAGGAAGACGGGGCGATCGCGCTGGAGAAACTGAGACTCTTTGAATATGACGTGTTGATTTTCGACTGGAATTTACCAGGCGTTTCAGGCGTTGACTTGTGTCGAGAATATCGAAATCGGGGCGGCAAAGGCAGCGTTTTAATGCTGACCGCAAACACGACCATCTCCAACAAAGAAGAGGGGCTTGGCTCAGGAGCCGACGACTATCTCACGAAACCATTTGAAGTTAGAGAGCTGGTCGCCCGAGTCAAAGCTCTGGCTCGACGGTCTTCAGTTGCACTGACAGCGAACATTCTCAAGGTCGGTGATGTGATGCTGGATCGCGATAAGTTCTGCGTAACAGTCAACGATGAACCAATCAAGCTGGTGCCGAAAGAATTTGCGCTGCTTGAATTTCTAATGCGCCACCGCAATATCGTTTTCAGTGCCGACGCTTTGCTAAGCAGGGTCTGGAAAGCTGAAGAAGACGCTTCGCCTGAGATTATCCGCACCCATATCAAAAACCTGCGAAGAAAACTCGAACGTGATGGGAAGCCATCCATCATCGAGACGGTTTATGGTGTCGGATATAAGGTGGTAGATACAAATGCAGGTTGACGGCGGCGTACTTCCAGAGCGACTTTCCAACAAGTTTGTCAAAAAAAGACGTTTAGCGTCGCGCTTATTGAGTACATTCTTGTTGCTTACGATATTGCATTTTCCGCTCGCTGGCGGAGTGCTCGCTGCGGAGGCGTACACTTCAGAGTCCGCCCCTTCCAAGTTGACCGGTTCCAAGCTGCTTGCTTCCAATTTGCCCACCGTCCTGGCCGAACCAACAACCTACTGCAACCCGCTCAACCTTGACTATGCCTATACGCCAAATAAAGACTACTCAGTCAACAACTGCCACCGCTCCACAGCTGATCCTGTATGCGCGCTGTACAAAGGCAAGTACTATCTATTTTCTACAAACCAGGAAGGCTACTGGTGGTCTGACAATTTATTGACCTGGCACTTCATATCCCATTTCTTCAAAGAGAACAGCTCAGCCGACCAGGTTTGCGCACCAGCGCTCTGGGCAACAGACAAGGGATTGCTCTTCCTGCCGTGCTTCAATCCCAAAGACACGATGCCACTCTACAGAAGCGCCGAACCGCTAGCAAATAAGTGGGAAGAAGCGACGGATTCCTTTCCAGTCAAAACCTGGGATCCTTCACTTTTCGAAGACGATGATCAGCGGCTCTACGTGTACTGGGGTTCAAGCAACGTCTATCCGATTCGCGGGGCAGAACTTGACCCTGAAAACCAGTTCAAGCTCAAAGGCCCGATACACGATTTCTTTACGCTGCACCCTCAAATTCATGGATGGGAGCAATTCGGAGAAGATAATCAACACGGCACGATGGATCCATTCGTTGAAGGCGCGTGGATGAATAAGTTCGGCTCCAAATATTATTTACAGTATGGCGCACCAGGGACCGAATTCAATGTCTATGGAGATGGCGTCTATACCTCCGATCACCCGCTTGGACCATTCACTTATCAATCATTCAATCCATTTTCATGGAAACCGACTGGTTTCATCTGCGGTGCTGGACATGGTGCAACTTTCGTCGACAAATTCGACAACAAATGGCACATAGCCACAAACGTAATCGCTTTGAAGTACAAGTTCGAACGACGCCTTGGTTTGTTCCCCGCCGGTGTTGATAAAGATGGTGTGCTCTTTGCAGACACATCATTCGGCGACTATCCGCACCGCGCCCCCCAGACAAAGACAGATCCCGGAAGCACATTTACTAACTGGATGCTGCTTTCATACAAGAAAAAAGCCTGGTCTTCGCCATCAGAAAGTAATCCCGAACTTGCTTTCGATGAAGACATAAAGACGTACTGGACAGCACCAGATGGAAAGTCCGGGCACTTCCTTGCCGTTGATCTGGGCACTCCGTGCAACATAAACGCAATTCAAGTAAACTTCGCCGACGAGAAAGCCAAGTTGTACAACAAACAACTCAACATCCATCATCGTTACCAGATTTTTGAATCAAACGATGGAAAAGACTGGAATTTGCTCGTAGACAAAAGCAAAAACGAAAAAGACGTCCCACATGATTACATCGAATTTTCAAGTGCTGTCAAAACGCGCTTTCTCAAAATCGTCAATATTGAAATGCCGACAGGATCTTTTGCTATCGGTGATTTGAGAGTATTCGGAAGCGCGCCCGGTGAAAAACCCGGCTTGGTCAAAGGATTCGCAGTTTCTCGTGATCCCAAAGACAAGCGAAACTGCTCTCTTACCTGGCAAACCGTGCCTGGTGCATACGCCTACAACATTGCATTCGGTACTGCGCCGGACAAGTTGTATGGTTCCTTTCTAGTCTATGACAAAAACAGTTACGACTTGCATTCTCTAAACACTGACTCTAACTACTATTTCACCGTTCAGTCAGTCGCTGAAACGGGCGTGTCGCCAGCCGGCTCAGTAGTTCAAGTCAACTAGAAAAGAATCCCTATTTTTCTTACGACCACAGTAACTGAAGAGGACAAAATTCAGCGAAGATTGCAATAAGTCAATTCGAGAGGAGCGGACATTGAAACGTCTAACTAGTTGTTTAATCTTACTGTCGACTGCCTGCCCCAGTGCGCTGGCTGATTTGACAGCAGCTCCTTCCTACAAGACTAACTGGGTGCAACCAAAGCAGCAGAGACTGTTTACAGCCGCTGACGACAAAATCAAAGCCAAACTCATCGTTAGCCGAAACATCTTTGACGAGGGGGAAGCCAGAACTTCGGGCAAACTGACAATTCTGCGCAACGACAAATTCGCAGGATCCGACCGATATATGAGCCAAAAGGGTAAAGAAGACATCGTCAATATTTCAGGACCCGCAATTGCTGCCATTGGAAATGAAGACGAAAACGCTGTAGAAGTTCATAAGCAGTGCTATCAGGAAATCACGGATTACGAATACACATATAACGACAAAACAAAACGCTACGACCGTGGGAAACCATCAATAGATCCAGGCGACATCAGTGCGCAGAAAAGTCATCAGACATGGGGCAACAGTTTCAGCGAGGTTGGAAATACTCGAGCAGCCCTGCACTGGAGACAAAATCTGTATGAGTTCGGCGGTTCAAATCCAACGCTCACAATCAAGAAAGGTCGACACATTTTGTACTCTGCAGCCGTCGAACCGCCCTCACTGGCAGGCAGCGACGAGAGAAAAGATAAAGCTCCTGAGTGCTTCGGTCCGTTTGTTACAACCCAAATCGACCCGGCCGGCAAAGTGCTGACAGATTTGCGTGTTACGCGTGTGGTTGGCAGTGCACGGTTGGGATGCGAAATGATCTACTACTACGATCGAACTTCGCACAAGATGAAAATATCCACGCACGAATGGGGCTTGAACAGTCCACGCCTCGCGGATTTGCGCGGTGACAATAAGATCGAATACATTACCGAAGACTGGAGCCTGTCGAAGCCAGACATGGGCGGTCCCATACAAATCTGGCGCTGGAGCAAGGGTCATAAGCTCGTCGACATCACTCGGCAATTTCCAAATGAAATCGAGAAACATGCTCATGCTGCTTATGCGCAATGGAAAAAAGACCATACGAGAGCCAGCCTATTGGCATACGTTGGCGACCTCTGCTTACTCAAGCAAAAGAAGTCTGCCCTCAAGGCATTGCATCGCATGAACAGTGACACTGAAACCAATGACAAAATAACAGCACAACTCAAGGATGCACATTATCTCTAACCGCTTCTAAACGCTAACTAGTAGCAACAACGTCAGCAGAAAAAAGTGCAGAAATTCTACAAGCAAGCCTTCTCAACATCAATGCTAATGCTCATTAGTGCTTGTTTTGGATGCCCATGCCCATGCCCATGCCCGGTCTGGGCAAATAGCTTGAAAGACGAGGCGATTCCACAGGACAGACAGGGTGCAATTATCGAGAATCGAATTGATGCCGGCAACGCAACCGTTGACTCGGCTCCGCTGCAAGGCAAAGTCGAACGAAAACACTCATCAGGATTCAGTCTGTTCGGAAGACACTGGACGAGTGAAGAATATCGCAATCTAAACTACGGAATTCTCGGAGTAGTCATGGTCAGGCATCCATTCAGCAAAACTGAGCGTGTAGCTCAAGTATTTCCAGATTGTCCAGCCGCTCTGGCTGGTATCAAACCCGGTGACATAGTCGTAAAATATGCGGATCACGTAGTAGACGGACATGAGAATCAGCGCACCACTTGGCACACCGCAGACGGTATCGCCGGCACACATGTTGATTACACAGTGCGCAGGCGCGGTCAGTTGATCACATTTGACTTAATCCGCATGAACATTGAGGATATTCCAAACAGCAGCATTCGCCGGATGTTCGAACGAATGCTTCGTGATCTGGGACCACCGGGAGTGGCAGAAGAGAAATTGCGGAAGCGGCATAACGAAGAGTGATGCAAGTACCAGCACCGCGCGCAACCATGGGGCTGGTAGTGCTAGCACCCGGGACGGGTGCGCTAATTCCGACTCTACCTTACCACTTGCCTTTCTTCGCAGGTTCTTTGAACTTGTGCTCTTGCAAATACTCCTCGTAAGTACCGAGGAAGTTGACGACGCCGTTTGGTGTAAATGAGATCACTCGCGTGGCAACGTCCGAAATCAAATCACGATCATGTGTGACGATAAAGACGGTGCCTGGGAATATTGAAAGCCCCTCTGCCAAAGCGGAGACTGCCTCTAGATCGAGGTGATTGGTCGGCTCATCGAGAACAAGAATTGGATTCTTCTGCATCATCATTCTTGCCATGAGCAGACGTGCAGATTCGCCTCCAGAGAGCGATTCCGTCGCCTTCAGACTCTCATCACCAGAGAACAACATGCGTCCGAGCAGACCTCTGACGAACTGATGTCCTTCATCTTTCATGTATGCCATCAACCAATCAAGTGCCGTCGAGCCTGGTTGAATTGCTTCATGATAATCCTGAGGATAATAGCTCCACGTGGCAGCATCGCCCCACTTGATCGTGCCGGCGTCCGGCTCAAGATCGTTGATCAAGCAGCGCAACAAAGTTGTTTTGCCCACACCGTTCGAACCGATGATGGCAACTTTGTCACCTCTAAATATTTCCAGATCCAGATCTTTGAAAAGCACTTTTCCATCAAAGCCTTTCGTTAAGCCTTTGGCAATAAGCACTTCTCGCCCAATCGGTTTTTCCTGCTCGAAACGAATGAACGGACGCTGTATATTCGACCGCTTTAATTCCTGTGGTGCCAGCCGAGCAATTTCCTTTTTACGAGACTGAACCTGGCTGGAACGCTGACCAGCTGCGAATCGAGCCACGAACTCTTGCAGTTGAGCAATCTTCTTGGCTTTGTCTTTGTTTTCAGCTTCAACACTCTGACGAGCCTGCATCTTGTGTTCGACCATGTCGTCGTAATTGCCGGGATAGAGAATAATGGTGTCATAGTCAATATCGGCAATGTGCGTACAGACAGAGTTGAGGAAGTGCCGGTCGTGAGAGATTACAACCAGAATTCCTTCATAGGTATGCAAGAATTCTTCTAACCAATGAATGGATTCGAGATCGAGGTGGTTCGTCGGTTCGTCCAGCAGAAGTGCTTCCGGTCCAGCGAACAGTGCCTGCGCCAACAGCACTCTGAACTTATAGTCAGTCGGCAAAGTGCTCATCAAGTTTTCATGTTCGTCGTCGGGGATACCGATACCACGCAATATTTCGCCTGCTTCAAATTCGGCTGTATAGCCATTCTCGTCAGCAATAATCGACTCGAGATCGCCAAGCCTGGTCATTTGCTCTTCGGTCAAATCGGTAATTTCGCATAACGCATCACGCTCTTTGAATGCCGACCAGAGCACTTCGTTACCCATCACAACGGTGTCGATGATGCGCTCATCATCGTAAGCGAACTGGTTCTGTTTAAGGACGCCTACTTTCTTGGGGCGCGTAACCGTTCCGCGATTTGTCGGATCGACCTGACCAGTGAGGATCTTCATGAATGTAGACTTACCGGCACCATTTGGACCGGTCAACCCATATCTATTACCGGGGCTGAATTTGACCGAAACATTGTCAAATAGAGTTCTTGTGCCGAATCCTTTGGATACTTTGTCAACTACAATCATGACCTTTTGATTCCCTTACGCAGAAAGACGCGTGAGCGCGCCACTTATCCGGGCGATTATACTGGGAAAATCCTCACTTTGGGCAGTGGCACAAGCCTCGACAGCAATGCAATCAGTGTGGATTTCCCGATTTACCAAGGTTCTTGACGTTCTTAGACTGCTGTAACAAACCATGTTTGCAATAGCCAAGAACAGGTGATTTTATGAAAAATCGATTCTACAGGACGGCGCTCGTGCTCGCCGCCTGCCTACTTTCAGCAGAAATTGCACGAGCCCAGGGTCTGATTGGAGCTCCCGACTGTCCAGGTTATGGCAGGACGCCATATGAACCCAGTCCCACCTATATGGACGACAACATCTCGCCAATCATCTCGATACTAATACTGGTAGCGCTAACGTTCATACCATTACCGGTAAGAAATCGTTCACGCTGGATGCGCAGCGGAATCGATCTGGTAGCGGCAATCATCGTTCCGATAGCGGTCAAGATTGCAGTACTGCAACTGACAATGGCAGTCGCACCGCTGAATTATGGACTTTAAACGAGGCGAGTGCTTACGAAAACCAGGCTCGAAGGTTTGAAAAGGCTCCGGCATCCAACAATTCTTTAAAACCCTACGGCGCCACTATTGGGTTGTGATGTTGATATCATATGGTCATGAAGCTCAACATGACACTGCCACAGAAAGGTCTTCTTCTAGTAGTGGTGCCACTTATCATTCAATTGGGTGTGCTCGGTTATCTCACATACTTGCAATTAGAAGAAGAACAAATCACCGTCAAAGCAGCTCACGCAAGCGAAGTCGACAGTGCCATCAACCAGCTCGTTAAAAATTTCCTCGACAACACCACGGCGCTGGAATGGGAACCAAACAACGGTAAGAATCGTGCCGACTCAAACAATAGTAAGAATCGCGACGACTCTAACAACAACCAGATCGATGATACCGAATATCAAACGTTCAAGTCCGAAATAAGTCAAACACTGGCGCGCCTGAAAGAACTACTCAAAAACGAACCGCAAAAAAAGGAAACAGTCGAAGAAATCGAGCGCACGGCGATCAGTGCAACAAATATCCTGGAAGCACACAAAGCAAATAGTCGCACTAGTCTCGGGGATGATTCTCCGAAGTTGCAGAAACGCAAGTTTAGAGCCTGCAAGGAGCGGCTTAACGAACTGTTGTCACAACAGCTAATTCCACTTTGCAGTGAAGCGAAAAGGGTAGTTGCGATCAGTCCTGAATTGCAAGCTGAAAACCGCAACCGTGTGCGCGTAGTCTTACTTGCCACAGTTCTTCTAGATATTTTGTTTGCCATTGTTGTGGCCGTCTACTATAACCGCGATATCGTCAAACGACTGACTACAATTTTTGATAACAACCTGCGCCTGGCAAGCGGCCTGCCACTCCTTCCGCCGGTCTCGGGAAACGACGAAATTACAAAACTAGACAATGTCTTTCATAAAATGGCTGCAGCACTGGAACAGGCAGCGCAAAAAGAACGCCTGGTTGTCGAGAATGCTCGCGATTTAATTTGTTCGCTCGATGCGAAAGGCGCTTTTCTGACTGTTTCCCCCGCATCGGCTATTTTGTTGGGTTATAGTCCTGATGAATTGATCGGTGGCAAAATCAGCAATTTGATTCATTCCTCTGACAGGGATGCGACTCAAAATAATCTGAAACTGATGATGGATGGTGAGCAGCTAGCTCCATTCGAAACACGCCTGGTGCGCAAGGATGGTGCAATCGTCGATGGATTATGGTCGGCAAGCTGGTCACCAACAGAGGAATCTCTATTTTGTGTTGTACATGACAATACCGAGCGCAAACGAGTTGAACGACTCCGCCAGGAAATAGTCCAGATGGTAAGCCATGACCTGCGTACACCACTGACTTCGATCAGGGGCATACTTGAAATGCTGGAGAATGATGCATTTGGAAATCTAAATGACCGGGGCAAAAAGATGGTAGGTCTAGCCAATCAGAGTAGTTTGAGAATGCTGTCCTTAATTCGAGATCTATTGGAGATCGAGAAGATGGAAGCAGGCATGCTTGAGCTGAACCGAATGAGAGTTCCTATTAACTCTTTAATCGAACAATCAATTGCTACAGTGCAACCAATCGCGGTCGAGAGAAAGGTCAACCTTGTTGGCGATTCAAATCCATCAGAAATCTTTGTCGATGGCGACAGAATCATTCAAGTGTTGGTCAACCTGATAGGTAACGCCATCAAATTTTCGCCACCAAATTCAACTGTAAAGATACAAGTGAAAACCGACAATCAATCAACTGAATTCAGCGTCATTGATGAAGGTCGTGGTATACCGGATTCCTCACTGAGTCATATTTTTGAACGATTCAAGCAACTTCAAGAATCAGATTCTAAAAAAGAAGGTGGATCTGGTTTAGGCCTGGCAATCTGCAAGGCACTTGTTGAGTTGCACGGCGGCGATATATCTGTATCCAGCGCAATCGGCAAGGGTAGCAACTTCTCATTCAGGATTCCAAACTGAATAAGTTTGTGTTGCCACAAATCCGACACAAGTTCAACACAACAAGATCATAGAACCCGTGGTTAACTGCGAATGTGCCCTTCAAAACATTCCATTCGAAGACTGCGAGGCCCATTGCCATGAAACTAGACGCCAGTGAACAGAAAGTAGAATCTTCAACCGTAACTGCCATAACGCATTCGCTTGTCTCCCTCGATGACTTCAAAGGGGCGAGCCGTAAGAACTCAACGAAGCCAGAGCCAGTACCTGAAGTTATCTCGTTTAACGACAGGAACGATCCGTATAAAGACACGAAGCACAGTGCATTGACGGAGTACGTTCTAAAGCGAAGTGAAACTGCACCTGAAGAAGAAAAAAATGGTCACCATAAATTTGAAAATGCTTGCATCCGAGTCGAACATGGAAGAGCAGTATTCGTCGAAAAAAAAGAACCTCTAGAAGAAACAAAAACAGCTCAAGAATTCGAGTTGGCGATGAAACTCCGAAGTTACGAAATTCAATGTCCTCGCCCTAGAGTTTACGACTAAGAATCCGCGCCTTTCCAGGCATACGCTCTCAAGCATTTACTACACAACAAAGACGTACGACCGAGTTCACTATGAACTCTAATTGTCGTCGCCTTACAAAAGGAGAAAACTTACCATGAGACTAGAAGCCAATGAACATGTTAAAGAATCTTCCCCAGCCGGGCAAGGGTCACTCGTGTCGCTTGAAGACATGAAAAATGCACAAGCAGCAAATAAGTTGAAGGACGACGCAGTACCGACAGTACTCGTCTTTAAAAATTTGCTCCCGAATGACTCAACAGAGCGCGGACAAGCCGAGGGACGTGGGGCTAATGAAGTGGCGACACCGCTCAACAAAAGCCAAACAGCTTCACAGGAAAAGGAGCACACAGTAACGATAAACAATCTTGTGTCGGGATCTGACGTACTAGCGCGTGCAATCATCTTCGATGGTAATGGAGACGGTCCTGATGCAATCGATCGAAAAATCGTGACCGAGAACATCAAACCAGGGGGTGATCTAAATGATGGCTCGATCACGAACAGCAGCAGAGAACCAGGGGCTACTGGAAAACATGGCACTACCGAAAGAAGCGATGGATGCGACGTAAACGATGCAGCGATCATAAACTACGGTAGCGAGCCGGGTTCTGATGTAAAACACACTGCAATCATACGGAACTTGAGCGGGTCGGCTTGTAATTTAAACGATCTGCTTAAGTGACGTCACTACGTACAAAGCTCGCACGAAAGTCCATCCAATAAAGCAGCAGCAGCTAAGTAGGAGCACCTCCAACATGAGACTAGAGTCCGATGAACAATTCACGAAATTCTCCGCACCTGGCAAAGAGACAATGTCACTCGTATCTCTAGAAACCATGAAGGATGCACGCCTCACAAACAAAATGAATTCGGAACAACTTCCGACCGTTATTGTTTTCGACGATTCCAATCAGCAACGCGTCGCAGACTCGAGTGCATTGGCAGGGAATCAAAGTCCACTACTGGACGATCCTGATTCGCCGTGGTACAAACTCAGTTTGCTCGGGGACCGTCCAGTAAACAGCAAGGTGATTCCTGATCAACCGGTAGATAACGATGCGATGCAAGACGTGCAGGCTAATCCGCAGAACGCCGCATCGAACCAGCCGAAAATGCTCTGGAGTGCAGAACGCAACATCGAGATGTCACAAGTTGGTGGGCGCCAGGACACTCAACACTTCTGGCCGGGTGCAGACTATGTCGATGAACCGGAGCCAGACCACTCTGAAAATGAAGGAAACGATTTCGAATCGATTGAGGAGTTAGCGAAACCGGTTGGAGACTTCGCTCGCCAGGTTGGCAACTCACTGATAGCGCCGGAAACGTCCATCAATCGCGGTGAAGTAACTGCACAACAAATCGACGATTGGTGGCGAAGCGCATTCAGCATTCTCGAGAGAGGACACGGTGACATGAACATAAGAAGCGACGGGTTCTGATCTAAAACTAATTGCAAGCATACCTAACTTCAAGAACACAGCTTGAAATCTAAACGAGGAGAGGAAATAATGCTCGCTACAATGTCGGAATCACGATATACGACTGATGTTGCGAATCGTGGAATATCGTTTGCCTTGCCACTTTCCAGTCATTAAGATCGGCATATGCATGTTGAATTGCCGAAGTATTTGGAGTTCGTCCAAAATGTGGGAAGTTTGAGCTGGCTATGGTTACTCTGATTCGATGTCCTTTTCTAAAGAGTGCAGCAGTCCACCCAATATCAAGATTAAATTCGTAAACCTTTTCCGGTTCAAGCAAATCAGGCTCACTGAGCGAGTTTCTACGACTTGCCCTGACAATACTATTGACGATATTTATCGACAATCCGCATTCTGCGACATCACACAACATTACAGCGAAGTCCGTATCATCTGCAGTTGATGATGCGTAGAATCTCGCTTTCACTAGCCCCAATACGGTCAGATCTTTTTCGAGAACTTCTGACGTGTACACGAGAACATCATTTCGAATTTCATTCTTGCGCTGACTCATTGGACCCATAGGGGCCAGGTCCTCGACGCAACAGCTATGTCCGCCCTGACTCAAAACCGGCGCCGAGGGGTCATGCAAATATACATCCCAGGGCTCATCACCGGGAAGGTCAGTGGAGAGTGTTCCATCACCACTTAGTGAATTTGCTCTACCACCAGAATGCAAATAGTAAGTTCTATCAGTGGTACCAGTCGGAGGCCAGGAGTCAAAGCTGCTCCATTCATTTGCGTTTAGAACAAATACTTGCACTTTCGGACCATCCTTGTGGTCTAAAGGTAAGTAGCCCATGTGCCTGTCCAACCAGTGCAATTGCAGCGGATTGACTATGTTCCGCGCCTGACTGCCAAAATCACTCGATCCAACGTGCTGCTGCCACGGCAAATGGTGCCATGGTCCAATCACGAGTTTTTGTTCGCCTCGGCTGGGATCGGACTGCTGCAGCTTATCCATCTCAATAAAGTTGTTAATGGTTCCCGTAATGAACACGTCGTACCAGCCACCTACGTGCAAAACTGGAACAGCTACTTGCGAGTAACAGTTGCGGATCGATTTTGCACTCCAGTAGTCATCGTAGGTGTCATGGTCAAGCCAATCTACATAATATGGTGCGTACTTTCTAGCATCGCATACGGTATCAACAACTGGAGTTGCAAAATATGGCCCAGGAAGCGACATGAATGTCGACCAGAGCTTCTTCTGTAAGTCAAAGTTACCGGCGCGGCGAGCCGTGTCCTGACACAGATACAGCACCCAGGACTGAATAAACGCTTGCGAAAAGGCGCCGCCCTCGTATGTCCAACGGTCGAAAAAATCTGAAGCAGTCATTGCTGGAATGATTGTCTTAAGCCCGCGTGGCTTAGTTGCAGCCGTCTGCAATTGAATTGCGCCAGGATATGAAAAACCATACATTGCCACGTTCCCGTTGGACCCTTCCAGATTCGCAGCCCACTCGACGGTGTCGTGGCCATCTGCAGCTTCAGAATCATATGGAGTAAAGACGCCTTCCGAGGAATAGCGTCCGCGGCAGTCTTGTATCACGACCATGTATCCGTAGCGGGCATACCAGGATGGATTCAGAAACACAGTGTTCTGTGCCATGGATTTGTCATACGGCGTCCGCATCAACAGCACTGGCAACGGCTCAGCTACATCGGGGCGATAGATGTCAGCAAACAGCGTTACGCCATCGCGCATTCGAACCGGCAAGTCCTTCTGCACAGTTATGTTTTTGTGCCGCACCGGCGGCACGGTGATGTCAACAGACATTCCGACTCCATTCGTACTGTTTCAGACCTGTCACCAGGCAGAATACAGCACTCGCTCCAAAAAAGTCTGGAAATGCACTAAGAGAGGGTTTCCCCTCTCAGCGCTTGCCCTTAAATTTTGCAGCAGAGGGACATAACATCTCCGCTCCTTCGATAATCTTGCTCCAAGATTGTGTCGAAAAAATGTCAACTCCATGAAGCCAGCGATGAAAATCTTTCAGCTATTCCTTTTCACTTGCCACAGTTTCGACACACATTCATCACAACAAGATCATAGATGTCATGGTTCACTGCAAATGTGATTTTTCCAATCGCACACTTACCACCCCTGCGAGGAACCTCTTACTATGCGAATGGACGCCACCAGTGAACAACAGGCAGAATCCTCAGCCCGACGAATCGACCACAGCGCGCTCATCTCTCTCAGCGACTTTCAACAAGCACATGTGAAAAGTTCTGGTACGACAAAGGAGCCTGAAAAATTTCTGGACCTTGGAAAAAGCAGCGACTTGTACAAGTTGGATGATCCTCTGGCCGATTTCCATAAAACTCCCACACATAGACTGACTAGCGATACTGAAGCTCACCAGCATAAGTTTCTTTTTGGCGGCAATGCTCATGGGACGCTCGACTCCTTAGAGTCAGCAATCGGCGGCAAAGCGAATCTTGAAATGTTCCCTGTAAAACCCGGCAACAGAGAACAAATGGATCATATCCGAACCGATTTAGCCAAGGGCGTCACGCCCGAAATTTCACTAAATGGAGAGTTCTTTCGTGGCGGTGATAAAGCCATTGCCACCGGACGATACGACAAACAACTGACACAAATGGCGCACGAATTGAGCCAAATGAAAAACCCGGACGGGACCAAAGCCGAGATCTTAATGCGCTTTGGCAAAGAAATGGATCTTCAACACAAGTTTGTGGGGACCGGGCAGGATTATGTCAATGCCTTTCAAAGGGTACATGACGTGTTCCAAAATGCTGGTGCAGACAACGTAAAAATGGTCTGGTGCCCGACGAAAAAAGTCGATCCAAGCGAACTGGCAAACGAAGCGAACCCAGACAAGTATTGGCCCGGTTCAAAATACGTAGACGTGATTGGTCCCGATGGATACAGCCCAAAACACAAAGAAGAAAGTTTCCAAAAAATATTCGAACCGTTCGTTGACCTGGCAAAACGCACAGGCAAGCCATTTATGTCGTCGGAAACCGGCATACACACTGATGGTATGACAGAAAAGCAAAAGAGCGACTGGTGGCAAAAAGCCTTCGACTACGTAAAAAATGAGCGAGACAAGGGCACCGATATAATGGGTGTAGGCGGATTTTTCCGTCACCCGGAAACGAACGAGACGTTGAGCGACAACCAGCGCAAAGTTCTCTCGCATACATTCATCAAGGCTGAAGGCACCACGGGCAGTGGCGGCGATGCTGTGAGACCACCTCACGAACCGCCTCACTCCGATCATCATGGACACGATCCTGATCATCATGGGCACCCCCCTGATCATCCTGGACATCACCCACCGACCGACCATGAGCCGCCCGGTCACGACAGACCGCACCATTGTCACCCCCACCATCCGGGACACAAACCTCCAACCGACGGTCCCATCCCACCAGATCAGGGGCACAGACCGCCAATTGACGGACCGCTCCCACCTGATCACAGCCCCATCCCGCCAGTGATCGACCCAATTTACCACCCCCCACCTGATCACATCCCCGTCCCGCCAGTGGTCGACCCAATCGATCCACCTCCGCCCCCGCCTGGGAGCAACCCGCCAGCCGACATTCTTTTCGGTGGCTACACGAGCGGCAGTTGGCGCGGTAATGAAGCGCGAGACGCGTTAGATCGCGAAATCGGCGGAAAAGCGGAACTTGAACAATTCTATAGACCGATGGGAGGTTCCATTACAGACCTGAAAAATTACATTCAGGGCGATCTTGACCGAGGCATTTTGCCCGAGGTCTCACTCAACCCGAGAAAAAATGATTTCAACTATACCGACATTGCATCAGGTAAACACGACCAATACTTTCGCGACCTCGCGACTCAGCTCGGAAACATGAAAGACGCAAAAGGCAATCCCGCCGAAATTTTGATGCGTCCAGGTTGGGAGTTCAATCTTCGCTGGATGAAAAACATGGGCACAAGCGAACAGTACGTTGCTGCTTTCCAGCACATGCACGATATCTTTCAGCAGGAAGGAGCCAATAATGTCAAATTCGTATGGAGTCCAGGCTCCAAGTTAGACATGTCAGGACTTGGCAGCGAGCCCGATCTCCAACATTACTGGCCCGGAGCTAAATACGTTGACGTAGTTGGACCCGACGGATACTGCAATCGAGACCAAAGTTTCGAGCAAATTTTCAACCCCGCAATGGATTTAGCCCAGCGCATCGGGAAGTCATTTATGGTCTCAGAAACCGGCGTTAACCGAGAAGCCATGACGGAGGAACAAACCGCTGATTGGTGGCGCAGTGCTTTCGAAACACTCCAGCGAAGGCAAGCTGCGGGACTGGATGTGACGGGAGTTGCCGCCTTTATGAAGGCTGGAGATTTCGGCTGGGGCTACTTTGATTACAACATCAGTAAAGGAGCTGAACAAGACACACTTCGCGATACCTTCTTGCAATGACCGCGAAAACCCTGAGATGTATCGGGCCGTTACCACGGTCACGGCTCGATTCTTGCTATAGTTTTAGTTCGCAAACACGGACACTAAAATGGCAAAGATTCTACTTGTTGAAGACGATACAGTTCTCGCAGCGACCATCGAAAGTTGGTTAGTAAGCGAGCACCACATGGTTGACGTCGTGTATGACGGAGAAAGTGGTTGGGACCATCTTTGCCTCGGCGGATTCGATCTTGCCATTCTGGATTGGAATCTTCCCCAAGTTAGCGGCGTAGACTTGTGCAAACGTTATAGAAAACAAAAAGGTATAGCACCAATCATCATGCTAACGGGACGAAGTGCCATCGCTGAAAAGGAGGAAGGACTGGACTCTGGCGCTGATGATTATCTCACCAAACCGTTCAACATGAAGGAGTTGACAGCTCGAATCAGAGCGCTGCTAAGACGACCGCCGATGGTTCTATCGAACATCATGCAGGTAGACGATATCATCGTCGATTCTGCTAAGCATCGGGTCACGAAGCGCGGTACAGAAATTCACTTGAGCCCACGTGACTTTGCTCTTATTGAATTTCTCATGCGTCATCAGGATGAGGTTTTCAGCGCAACCGCTCTTGTTCAAAGAGTCTGGCAAACAGACAATTATGCAACCGGTGATGCTGTGCGTACCGCAATAAAACGCATACGACAGCAATTAGATGACAGTGCCGACGAGGGAAGTTCGATCATTGAAAACATTCCACGCGTAGGTTACCGACTACGCAAGACGCGACAACAATAATTGCCACGAGTTCAGGCAACAACTGTCGCCACGAGTTTACAGAGGACCAGAGTGCGCTTGCATCGACTGCTTTGCTCAGTAGTCGTAGTAAGTGCACGTACTGGTATGCTGACGAGCACAGGTTAAGTGCAGCCGTCCCGGCTGCGCCCATCATGGCGGATGCGGTCCATGCAGCCGGGACGGCTGCGCTCCATGGGGCGGGACCATGAGGGAGTGGTCAGGCGGAGGGAATCAAATCTTCCGGCTTGGTTGCAGCTCCATCAGCCTTGGCTAATTTGCTGTGATGACGGCTGTAGGTGAAGTAGATAATCAAGCCCACTGGCAGGGTCACACAATAAACCTGGAGAACCAGATGACCCAAATGTCCCATCAAGATTACGCAACCGACAGTAGCGAGTAACGCAACGAGCGGATTAACCAGCTTCAAACGCCACGCACCAATTCCGACGAACATGAAGGCTACCAGCGTTCCCAGCACCATCATGTCGGCGATTTCGCCAAACGGCACCAGCCCTGCGGTAAGGGCAACGATTGTTCCGTTCAAAGCGATGCCGACAACCGGATTGCCTTTGTTTGTTTTCTTGAAAATGGGCGGAAGCAATCCGTCTTCAGCCATATTTCTGAAGATGCGCGGACCGCCCATACAAAGAACCAGAAGGACGTTGAAGATACCGAGCACGGCACCAAAGGAGATAAATTTCGAGGTCCATTCTTCGCCTGCGTTAGCGAGCAGTTTTGCAAGCGGTGCAGCGGCTTCGTTGCCGACGAAGAGCGGATTTCCTACACCATTGATGAAACATGGTGCCAGTCCCGTAGCTACAGCCATGACTGTGACATAGAGGAATGCCACGATGCCCACACACAGTACGGTAGCCAATCTCGTATCTTTCAAACTTTTGGATTCACGCGCAAATGTGAATAGCGCATCGAATCCGACATAAGGGAAAACCGCAAGAGCTGCGCCTTTCAAAACGCCATCCCAACCTTTCGGCATAAATGGAGTCCAGTTGGCAGGGTTTACGTGTCTTGCACCGACCGCCAGGAACATGACTAGCAGACCCAGTTTCAGACAGACGAGTATAAAGTTCAACTTAGCCGATTTGCTGACGCCACCAAACATCAAAATCAGTGTGACGACAGTTACAACCGCAACAGCAACGATGTTGATGCCAAAATGAAATCCGTCCGGTCCATTCACTGGTCCCGCCCAGAACTGAGGTAGCGTGTATCCCAGCGACGTCTTCAGATATTCGCCCCAGGCAATCGACACAGCCGACGAACCAAAGCTGTATTCCAGAAAGAGACCAAAGGCGACTATCCAGGCAAACAACTCACCGAGCGAATGATAGACGTAACTGTATGCGGAAACACCGTGGGTGACGCGGCGAGAAAACTGGTCGTAGCAGACCGCCACCATCGAGATGACAAAGCCCGTGATTAAAAATGAGAGGATGCCTGCCGGACCCGCTTTACCGGCGATGATTCCCGGCATGGCAAAAATTCCCGCCCCGATCGTGGCGCCAATGCCGAGCGCTGTCAGCATTATCCAGCCGAGATGTTTCGGGGTGTCATCCGAGTCCGCTAATACAGCAGGGGTACAGCGAAACAATGATGTCATTAAGGGCATTTTGTGAATCCTTAAACAAACGGGTGTGACAAGCGGTTGACCGATAGACGCCTTGGATAATGGGGTGAAGCTTAGCCATTTCCTGGAAATGCTAGCATGACGGGTTCGAGACGTAATGAGCGAGGAGACGTTTTCAATGAAAATCCAGAAAGCTGCGGTTGTAGGAGCCGGTGCAATGGGCTGCGGAATCGCTCAAGTGCTGAGCCAAGCCGGCATCGAAGTGATTTTGAAAGACATCGAGCAGTCATTTGTCGAACGGGGACTTGCCAACATCAAGCGTATGTACGACTCGCGCGTCAAAAAGGAAGTTCTCACCCAGCAGCAAGCCGATGAACTGTTCGGACTAATCAAGGGTTCAACTGATTTCAACGGGTTCAACAACGTCGACCTGGTCATCGAAGCCGCTCTAGAAAAGATCGACGTCAAGCTCGACATCTTCAAGACTCTTGACGAGGTATGCCCTTCCCGCGCCATCCTCGCTTCTAATACGTCAGCCCTGTCTATCTCTGAGATCGCATCCGCCACTAAACGCCCTGAGAAGGTGGTGGGCATGCACTTCTTCAACCCAGCTCAATTTATGAAACTGGTGGAAGTAATTCCAGGCGTCAAAACTTCAGATGAAACCGTCAAAGTAGCTCTTGACCTGTGCAAGCAACTCGGAAAAACTCCTGTCCGTGTGCGTGAGTGCCCGGGTTTCCTGGTCAACCGCATTCTCTTCCCTTATATGAATGAGGCCATCTACGTTCTGCAGGAAGGCTCAGCCACGCCTGAAGAGGTAGACCGGGCAGCTGTAGAATTCGGTTTGCCAATGGGTCCTTTCACCTTATTCGACATGACCGGCATAGACATTTGCGGTCACGTCGTCGAATTTCTCTATAGTGAATACGGTCCGCGCTTCGAAACCGCACCGCTTTTGACATTGATGATGAAAGAAGGTCAGTTGGGTCAAAAATCCGGCGCTGGCTTCTACATGCACGAGAAGGGTCAACCGGCTCAAAAAGATGCGCCCAAGGCAATCAATCCAAAGCTGGAGAAATTGACAAAAGAAGTGGGTGCTCCTGCCGCGAAAACTTCAGGCAAATTCGATGTCTATCGCGTCCTTCTGCCAATGTTGAACGAAGCCCTTTATGCAATTCAAGAACAAGTTGTCACCGCTGGTGATGTCGACATAGCAATGGCAAATGGCTGCGGACTAAATCGCGGACTGCTCACGATAGCCGAAGAGAAAGGGCTGGACTGGTGTTTGAGCCAGATGGAAATGTATCAAAAGCAGCACGGCGAACGATTCCGTCCATCGTGGTTATTGAGACAGCTGGTGCGCGCTAACATCCATGATTTCTCGCAGCTCGGAAAAACACCAGCAGCGGTGCATTAGAGCTCAGAGTTAGCAATATCATTGCCAGAGGGTAAAATAACGATTGTGAGACTGTGAGGAAGGGGTTGCAATGATCAAATGGTTCTTCCTGCTGCTGTTCCTCATCTTCGTCTACCACGTGCGCGAAGTATTTCCTCCCTTCATAGTCGGGGGAATCGTCGCTTATCTTCTCAATCCACTGGTTGCCTGGCTGTGCCGGAAAGTCGGCTGGATGAAACCGCCTATTGCCGTCGGTGTCATCTATTTCGGCGCGCTATTTACGGTTATCGCCCTGCTCGTAATTTTTGGACCACAGCTTGCCTCGGAATTTAAAGACATCTTCGACCAGCGCGAAGAGATGATTGGCAGCGTGCTCAATCAGATTTCCACGCAAACGCCGCTCAATTTCAACGTTCCGAAAGTAACTGCAGATGTAATGGCGAGTCTTGAGAACGCTGGACGGCCGGCGGAGATAATGCATTTCGGCGGTGTTGTCTCCAAAAGCTTGCTTGCCATTTTGGTCTGCCTCGTATCCTCAATCTATTTGATTATTGATGGAGCCAGAGTCGGGAAATTCTTTCTGCGCTTCGTCCCGCACGAGCGCCGCAGCGCTGTCGTTGATCTTTCGTCACGCATGAACCTCATGTTGAGCAAGTACGTCAGCGGTCAGTTGATTCTAATTGTCATCATGTCGGGTGTTTCGTACTTCATCCTCACCTGCTTCGGTATCAAGTACGCCTTATTTATCGGCATCTTCTGTGGTGTCATGGAAATAATACCTGTGCTGGGTCCGCTGCTTGGAATCGGTTTTGCCACTATTGTCGGGTGCACGCAACTACACTTCGATATTATTGCTCTCGGTATACCAGCGGCTCTCTTTCTCGCTCGCCAGATCGAAGACTACATCGTCGTTCCTAAAGTTATCGGTCATGCGGTCGAACTGCACCCGCTGGCAGTAATCTTTGCTGTGCTGGTAGGCGAACATATGGCAGGAGCGCTGGGCATGCTGATTGCCATTCCTGTTGCCGCATCTGTAAAACTGATTCTAGACTCCTCCTACCCGCTTGCTCCAGACGATCAAGTAGAACCAAAACAACACGGCGGCGCACTGGCCTGGCTCGTCGCAAAATACAAAGGCAACCCGCTCGACCGCAAACCGGAGCCGCCAAGCTCTGACGAGATTCAGCAAGAGGCTGCTGCTGATTGGGCACACACACGAAACGAAGTAACCAACGAAAAATTGGCAGAGCAAATGATCGGTATGCAAGATGCAGAAGCGCATGAAATCAAAGAAGCAGCCCTGATCAAACTGGAAGAAAGAAAACAAAAAGCGGCCGAAGAAAAAGCTCGTAAAGCCGCGCTCTCAGAAGAGAACAAGATGCAGAGCTAATTATGCTCGTGCTCACCCGGTTGATATCTTTCAGAACTTCACAGTCGATGCAACGATGAATTCATCGAAATCGGCATCGGATCTACATTGTCTGTAGCGATAATCACTCCAATCAAACTGAAGTATGCCACCGCACCGCACATCAAGTGCACCGGCTTCAGCTGATTTGTTGAAATCAAACGCAAATAAATTAGCGCGGAAAATATTGCCACTATTCCCGAAGCAATAGCTTTGGGTTCAAGATCCCACGCCGTAAAGGCAACTCCGAATGCGACCGGGAAACAGGCTTGAAAGACAAGCGCGCCTGTGATGTTTGCGAGCGCAAGCGTGTCTTTGCCGCTTCTAGCCCAGATGATCGAATTGATTTTCTCAGGCAACTCAGTGGCAATCGGCGAAACAATAAGAGAAAGGAAGAGCGCCGAAAATCCAATGCCTTTCGCAATCGTTTCAATATGATCGACGAACAAGGAAGCACCGCCGACGATACCAGCCAGCGCTATAAAAATCTGCGGAACGATCAGCCTGAGGCGTTTCGATTCCAGCTTGAGAACCTTTGCAAGATACAGAGGCTCAGGTTCATCCCCCATTTCGGATTCACCTTTGATCGTCATATACACATATACAGGGTAGATGAGAAAAATGCCGGCAGCGACAAGCAGCCGCAAATTTCGATCAGGCCCCATGAACGAAGCGCCAAGAGCAAGACTATAGGCGATTATAAAGAAGCAGAGATCGCGGGTGAGCAAGCCGTTGTTTATCTTCATCTCGCCCTTCCGTCGTCCGGTACGAGTGAAGACGAACATCGAAAGACCGCAGAGAGACAGCGTCAGAGTGCTCAGCATGAATGGGGCGCCGGCTATGGCGCCTATACCCACATCAGCCCCATGTTTGCCGCCGAACCAGAACACTGCCACTATCGGGATGAGCGTCTCCGGCAGAGCTGTGCCTACAGCCGCCAGAAGGCTGCCAACAACCCCTTCGCTCAGGCCCAGACGCTGTCCGAGCCACTCGACACCGTTGGTAAACAACTCCGCTGCTGCCACAATCAGCACCAGCGCTATAGCTAAAAGAGCATAATGTGCGAACAAGTTTTATTGGGTCTCCGAAGTTCGCACGTCTGTAGCAAGTTTCATAGATTTTACATCCGTGCTACATACAAAGCATACGTGCAATACTAATCCTTGCCGAACTGCAATAGCAAGAGAGAATCAGATGATAACCGTCGCAAATGTCGAGCATGTCGCCAAACTAGCCCGCCTGAGCCTTTCTGAAGATGAGAAGAAGCTTTATACAGAGCAACTTGGCAAAATCATCGGTTTCTTTGCAGAATTAAATGCAATTGATACAACCGGGGTGGAACCCATGTCTCATGCGCTCTCCGTCACAAATGTAATGAGAGAAGATGAAGTGGAGACTCCTCCAGGGCACGAAATCCTTCTAAAGACTGCGCCAGCAAGGGATGACGGATTCTTCCGCGTTCCCAAAATCGGCGAATAAATACTCGATCGATATTCAGACTAACGCAAATTTATCGATGCCAACGGCGATCCTTAGACGCTGTTGATACTTGAGCCATGCTCGATCTTCGCGGGAATAGCTTATAGTAATCCTAGGACAGCTCTGAGCAAGAAAGCTGCTCGGCTATCATTTGGGATCTGCAAGACAGGAGGCAATATGAACACCAGGTATGTATTCGTTACCGGTGGGGTCGTCTCTTCATTGGGGAAGGGCATTATTGCTGCCTCTCTGGGGCGGTTGCTCAGAGCCAGGAACATTTCGACGACGATTGTCAAGCTGGACCCTTATCTCAACGTCGACCCGGGCACGATGAGCCCATACCAGCACGGTGAGGTCTTCGTAACAGAAGACGGTGCCGAGACAGACCTCGACCTGGGCCATTACGAGCGCTTCATCGACGTCGACCTCAGTCGCATGAACAATGTCACAGCCGGCTACATCTATAAGAGCGTTCTTGAGAAAGAACGCCGTGGCGACTACCTGGGCGGCACAGTCCAGATGATTCCGCATGTCTCCAACGAAATCAAAAACTTCTTGCGAAAGGCGGCAAGCACATCTCTGGCTGAAGTTGTAATCGTCGAAGTAGGCGGAACGGTGGGCGACATCGAAAGTCTGATCTTCCTCGAAGCAATTCGCCAGATGCGAAAAGATATAGGTCGCGACAACGTTTGCTATATCCACGTCACTATGATTCCAAACTTGCGCACAACCGACGAGTTGAAGACCAAGCCGACTCAGCACAGCGTGGAAACATTGAGAGCACGGGGTATTCAGCCAGACATCCTGGTCTGTCGAACTGAAAGAAACATTCCGCCGGCAATCAAAGACAAACTGGCGCTCTTTACCGACGTCGACTTGAATGCTGTGATTCAGTGTCGCGATGTTCAACATCTCTATGAAGTGCCACTGTTGATGGAACAGGAGGGACTGGCAGAGCGTGTGCTAGAGCGTGTTCACCTGCAAAACAACCCGCCTGACCTGGTTGAGTGGAAGCAGCTAGTAGACCGCGTCAAGCGTCCGACTAAGACTGTGACAGTAGCGATCGTAGGCAAGTACGTTATGTTGTCTGACGCCTACATCTCGGTTGTCGAATCTCTCAAACATGCTGGAGCCAAACTGGGCGCGGCAGTGAATATCAAATGGGTACTGTCCGAAGACGTCGAAAAAAACGGAGCCCATGAATATTTGATGGGCGTCGACGGTGTGCTCGTGCCCGGTGGCTTCGGCGACCGAGGCATAGAAGGCAAGATACTTGCCGGACAATACGCGCGTGAACGCAAGATTCCTTATCTTGGTCTATGCCTCGGAATGCAAACGGCAGTAATTGAATTTGCTCGCAACGTAGCAAATATGGCTAGCGCAAATTCGACAGAGTTTGATCCAGCCAGTAAGTATCCGGTTATCGACTTGATGCCGGACCAGCACAATGTGACACTCAAGGGCGGCACGATGCGCCTGGGCAGATATCCATGCCACCTCAAGTCAGGAACGAAAGCGGCTGCGGTTTACGGTTCAGAACTCATACACGAGCGTCATCGTCATCGCTACGAAGTCAACAATTCACTGCGAGATCAACTCTCGAAATCAGGAATGATCTTCTCGGGTCTCTCTCCCGATGAGAAATTGGTCGAGATGATTGAACTGCCGGATCACCCCTACTTTGTCGCTTGCCAGTTCCACCCGGAACTCAAGTCAAGACCGGACAAAGCTCATCCGCTATTTGTCGGATTGGTTGACGCAATGATCAAGAAGCACGAATTGGATGCACCGCCTGCGGTGAACGATAAAGGCGAAGATAAAATCGTTAAAGGCAAAGCTTCCGCAGTTCATCAACACAACTAGAATAGGGTCTTAAAATCCGGTCAGTCGGCGTATAGAGCGGATGCCGTGGTTGAGCCCTTTTAGTAGCGCCAAGACAAAGCAGTTTCTGGTCGTAGCCCGATATCAGATCCAGCACCTCAGCGCTTCGCCCCAAAAGCTCGCCATGGTTGCCCCAGGCAAGAATGACTTGTTCTGCAGACGATACGGATTCCAAAATATACTCGTCGTTTAATTTACCAACAGGATCTCTGGCTTGCCGCAACTCTTTCGGATAAGTGGCGCAAAGGGCAAAAAGGTTGACGACCTCAAGTGAACCGAATCCAAACCTTGTTGCCATGCCGATACAAGTGCGAATGGTCTGATCATTCTTTTCGGCATCAGCTTTACTGGGATTCAACATCAAAAACACAACTTGCGGTTTTTGTTTGTCCCACTTGCGCCACAACTTGTAGCGATATCTTCTGGTTCGATTGAATATAGCCCCGCTCTCCAACTCAGGCATGGCTATTTCTCCGGGGGTGATTGGCGCTCGAGTGAATTTTGACGCAGCAAGCTGTGCAATTCTTTCTCCGATTGAAAGGGCGTTTCTCCAAGCCACCCTTTCATCCACATAATCAAAAGTGTTATCAGAGCGATTATCAGCATGAGCAATAGTGCATAAGGATAACCAAAATACCATCGCAATTCAGGCATATTGAATGGCGAAGCAGTATTATCAAAATTCATACCATAGATACCCGCCACCAGTGTCGGTGGCACACACAGAGTGGTGATAATAGTCAGAACCTTCATTACTTCATTCATACGATTACTGATGCTGGAGAGATAAACGTCCTGCAAATCAGCGCTCAGTTCACGATAGGTTTCAATGAAATCAAGAATTTGCACTGCATGATCGTAGCAATCGCGCAAATGAATCAATGTTTCCTTATGAAATGCGTCAGGCGTATCTCGCAATAGGCTGTTGACGGCTTCGCGCAGCGGCCATATGGACCGCCGCAGAAAGAGCAGGTCCCGCTTGATCTTGTGAATCTTACCAATTACTGCACGCGAAGGTTTCTCAATGATCAACTCTTCCAGATCCTCCAGAGAATCTCCGTAATTTTCAAGGATGGGGAAATAGTTATCGATAACTGTATCCAGAAGAGAATAGGCGAGATAGTCCGGACCAGACACTCGCAATTTACCGGTGCCTTTGCGAATGCGCTCGCGGGCTGGGTCCATGCAGTCAATCGGCCCGTCCTGAAAAGTAACGACGAAATTTTTTCCCAGGAAAATGTTGAGCTGCTCGACTTTGATTTCATCATCTTCCCACTTCAACATATGCGCGACTATATAAAACTGAGCGTCATATGTCTCGACCTTAGCGCGCTGATGGAAAGTCATCACATCTTCGAGCGCGAGGTTATGGATATTGAAAAAGTGTCCGAACTCCTTGATCACAGAGGCATCACCGAGCCCATCCACATTGACCCAGGTAACCGGATATTTGTTCAAAAGCGGCTCGAGTTCGCCCACAGTGGTGATCTCTTTCTCGACCAGCTCATTTGGTCCATAAGCGATCACCGTAATCACCGGATGCGGTGCATCCTTTTTTGCTTCAACACTGCCTGGCAGAGTATTTATTGCATAAGAGGCTAACTGCTGATGCAGTCTGTCTTTACGACTTTTTCGAGAACGGCTCATGGATGACCTGTCTAGCGAGTGCCCGCAAGTAAGATACATTGTCAAAGGCAGGCGCGCAACGGCTTCATTACCAAATTCGCATATACTTCCGCGTGACAAGCCGCCCAATGTATAATAGATTGTTGATAATTTCCTTGAGCTGGGCGTGAGATGCGGGTTTTAGCCACTCTTCTGATTAGCACAGCAACTGTATTAACTTACAGCTGCCGATTGGTGCTGGCTGAGAATGAAGATGTCCAGGAGTGGCAGGCTCAGATAGCAGCGGGTAAATATGCCGGTCTCGAAAAACAAATTGAGGCAGCCCGGCAAAGCGCTTTAGAGAAAAGTGATTACGTTCGAGTCAGCGCCATCGAAGAATTGCAAAACGACATAAAACGCCGCAAGGCAGCAGCCAGCGGAGCTAAAGTCGACAACGCCGCCACCATGAATGAAGCGATCCGCATGCAGATGTTGCTGCTGCAAACAATGGTTGAGAAATTTGCAAAAAAGCATAATGGGAAATATCCGGTTGCTTTGAACGCGGAGTTCCAGAGCTACTTCCCAATGATTACAATCAACAAATCAACTTCGACAGCCCCCTTCTATAACCCATTTACAAAGAAACAGGAATGGTTTGTCATCAAGCCACTGACAAAACTAGACGAAGCTGGTGAAGAAGAAACATTACCGAAGGGGCAAATAGTTTACTGCCCGATCAAGAATGGAGCTTCTTATGCCATCATTGCCGGGGGCGCTGACGGAAAGTTGATTCACAACAAAGATGGTCAGAACTTGATCATGACAAAGAAGTGAACGCCACGAGGACAAGAGCTTGGCGCTAAAATCACTGGGCAAAATATTACTTCTAGCACTGATAAGCATTAACCTTTTTGCCGGAGCATCGCACGCCGAGGGATTCCCCGGCAAAGGCGACGAAGACGCCTGGAGCGATGCGCTTCCATACTACAATCGAGGCAATCGCTACCTGCAGAAAGAGCAATATCAGCAGGCACTCGAAGACTTCAAGGTGGCGGTTGGCAAATACACGTTCGACCCGGACTTCTATACCAATCTCGGTGTCGCCTACAGAAAAGTAGGTGACTACGCCAATGCGGAGGACGCGTACAAAAAATCACTGGCGCTAAACGACAAAGACTGGATGCCCTGGAACGATCTCGCAAACGTCTACCTGAAGCAAGACAAGCTGAAAGAGACAGTCGCCACCTTTCAACGAGCACTCAAGTGCAATCCGCCCGCCAAAGACCGTGCTGCAATCGAACAAGACATCAAAGATATCAACAAGATATTGAGAATGCAGGCGCCACCACCCAAAGTAGCAAACACGGCAACGAAAACCAAGCAACAATCTCAAGCTCCCGCACAAGAACAATCACGCTCTCAATCTTCCAAACAATCGGCACAACATTCGCAGCCACTGTCAAAGACCGCGTCTCAGCCCCAGTCGCAGGAAGGGGCGCAGAGTAAGCCCTCTGACAAAAAGGAAATGAAAGGAAGCGGCTGGGACTACGTCTATGGCGGCAAAAACTAGTCCATGTTTCTCGACTCGATGAAAAATTTAGTGCGCGGGCTGGGCGAAAGAATCGTCTATCCAGAAGGCGCAGAAGAACGCGCGATCAGAGCCGCTGAGCTTTTGCGCAGAGAGAATTTCGCCATTCCAATTCTACTTGGCAAGAAAGCAGATGTCGAAGGAAAAGCGGCATCATTGGATATTGACCTTACCGAAATTGAAGTTATCGATCCGCAAGCACAAAACAACCTTAGCGAGTTTGCTGAGACTTATTACGAACTGCGCAAACACAAAGGAGTAACGCCGGAACAGGCGTTGCTCAAAATAAAATTGCCGCACTACTACGGCGCCATGATGGTTCGTAAAGGCGAGGCTGACGGAATGGTCTCCGGTCTTAACAGCGAAACCAAACCGTTCATTCCCGCGTTTGAAATCATCCAGCTCAAGAAGGGGTTCAGAAGAGCATCCTCGCTTTTCGTGCTGGAGTGGCCGGAACGCTTGTTGTTTTTTGCGGATTGTTCGGTCAACATCGATCCTGATGCAGAAACGCTTGCAGACATTGCTCACGCCACCGCACAAACAGTGCAGTCATTTGGCTACGAACCGCGCATCGCCTTTCTGTCTTTTTCCACTCGAGACAGCGCCAAAAGCCCACTTGTAGACAAAGTCAAAGAAGCCACGCGACTGGCAAAACAGCTTTGTCCGGGCACCGTGCTGGATGGCGAAGTACAATTTGACGCGGCGCTCCTGCCCGAAGTTGCGAAGAAAAAGGCACCCGACAGCCCGTTCATAGAAGCAGGTGCAAACGTTTTTATCTTCCCAAATCTTGATTGCGGCAATATCGCCTACAAAATCACAGAACGCCTTGGTCGCGCCACAGCCACCGGACCGATTTTACAGGGGCTCAATCATCCGATTAATGACGTATCTCGTGGATGTTCGTACGAGGATTTTGCCAACGTAGGCATTCTCACAGCAGCACTGGCGCGAATGCAAAAGTGAGCAGGCTTAGCTGCTTTTCTGCACGGATTTGGGGATTGGGAAACATTTTTTGACAGATTTATTCAACAGATTTCTGAAACGACTTTGTGGAATAAATTTGTGGAATAAAATGATGGAATAAAGTGTGAAACAACTGTAAGAGGAACCGCGAGAGGCCCGCAGTAAACCATGAATTCACTTGAAGCAACCAATAAACTTTGTGCCTACTGCAACCAGTACGATTTCACCGATTTCAGTACTTGCCGGTATTGCGGCAACAAATACGGGACGGTTCCACCGCCGCCACCGAAGACCTACCTGACAGAAAAAACGCTGGCGGTCTGTGCAGCGGCAATTATCATGTTTGGCGTGGTCCATCATCAACGAAGCAAAGCAGAGTCAGTTCGTAAAACGACGCTAACTGAAATCAAACGAGAGATCACTTCTTCGCGCAGACCACGCGTGCTCGAGTTCGGTGCAGAGTGGTGTGGAGCCTGCAAAGCCTATGGACCGACGATTGAAGCAGCAAGAGCCAGATTTCCAGACATTGATTTTGTGAGATATGACATCGACAACGCAAACACCGCCGAACTGGCTCAAGGTCTGGGCGTAAGTGCTATTCCAGTTACTTGCTTTTTCGACCGGCAGGGTCAGCTAACGGCTCAAGAAGTTGGCTGTATACCCGACGACGAACTTAATTCCAGGCTTAAATCGATTTTGTAAGTTCAAACCTGGAGGTTACAGCACCAGAATTTTCCGCTGTTCCAGAACATCAGGGTATTGCGGAACACCAGACTATTCCGGACAGGGTGCTAGAACGCTCGCTACAGTCTGCTCGACGGCCATGCGCCTGTGCATGTCAATCATCTCCGGACACAGCGGGTTCGTGCCGGTTGGCCATAGATGCTTGACGTTGTCGATGCTGCAGAAATAGAAAACGCACATTCCTATTATGTTTACAGCTGCGTGCAGAGGGTCCAACTCGCGAAATTGTTTTGACTCAGAGCCCCTTTTCAAGATATCAACAAGTGGCGCATACAGCGACGTAATAGCAATCTGGCTGTAGAACTTGCCCTTATTTTGAATTCCTTCGTAGAAAAAAATCGCCGGCAAATTAGGGTTGCCGCTGAGATCTCGCAAAAAGCTATCGACGAAATTTCGCAATGACACTTCAGCATCCGAATTGTGTAAATCGGTCTTTTGCAGAGTTGCAACTCGCATCGAGACCGCACGCTCCAGCACTGCCTGGTAGAGCCCTTCCTTGTCACCGAAGTGATAGAAAATCATTGACTTCGTCACGCCCGTCTTAGCGGCAATAGCCTCAGTACGAGCGCCGAGCAGCCCGCCCCGCGCGAACTCTTCCTCAGCTGCGTCCAGGATGCGACCTTTCGTCGCCTCAGCGTCACGGACGAGGGGAGCATGTTTCTTTGAGGAAGTGGGACTCATTACAAACTCCAAAATTTAATCAACCATCAGGTCAGTCTAGCAGTCCTAAATTAGCAGTGTCAACGCCAGGTTTTTGGGATTCTATGGACATTCTTGAGCTTGACATAGCCTCACTTCGAGCATACCATAATAACAGACCAACTGGTTGGTTGGTATCAAAAAGGGAACCTACAGATGTCTCAACAGTTAGCAATTTCGGGAATACCGAACATTCTCCCCAGAACAATCACAACAGAAGTGCGGGAGTCGAAGATTCGTGACGCGCAGCGAGCCGTACCCGGTGTTAGAGATGACGTTGCCGAACCGGAGATAAAAGAAGAGCGTCAAAAGGTAGGGCAGCAAACCACTGCCGCCCCGGCAGAAGCGAAGGACGATGCTCTTAGATCAACAGTAAGCACAGGGCAGCCAAACAAAAAGCCGACAAATCATATAAAGAAAGCTTTGCTCATCAGCGCAGCAATCTTGGCGCTCGGCGGCGCGACCGTGGGCGGTTTGCGCTGGTACAACTATGCAAGCACGCATGAAGAGACCGATGATGCCTACACCACAGCCCACATGCATGCAATCAGCTCACGAATCAACGACACCGTAGCCAAAGTGCTGGTAGACGACAACGAACACGTTACAGCCGGGCAGGTGCTCGTTCTGCTGGACCCCCGCGATTACGAAGTACGCGTGCAGTCAGCTTTAGCTGCACTGAAAGTCGCTCAACATCAGGCGGAAGCAGCACAAACGTCAATCAAACTCTCTTCAACAAACGCCGGTGGAAAAACCATTGAAGCCAGTGGAAATGTTTCCAACGCCGTTTCAATGATTTCGAAATCACAGGCGGCAGTGCTGGAAGCCAGGTCCGCGATCCCGCAGGCTCAAGCGGTGCTTGCTGAAAGACAGGCTGAAGAAGACCGATCGGAAAAAGATTACATTCGTTTCGAAAAACTTGCTCAACAAGGTGCTGTTTCGTGGCAACAACGAGACCAGGCGCTTCGCGACTTCAATGTAGCGAAGAATGCCACCGCAGCCGCTCAAGAAGATGTAAAACAAGCAGCAGCAAAACTGGAGCAGGCCGAACAATCTGTTAGCGCAGCACGAGCACAACTGGTGCAGTCACAAGGAATTGCGCAGCAAGCTGAAGCACTGCATGTGCAAACTCAAGTTGATACAAGCCAGTATGACGTCGCAAAAGCCAGCATTGCTCAGGCTCAAGCACAATTGAGCGACGCCCAGTTGCAACTGTCTTATACGAAAATCACATCCCCCGTAACGGGCCGCGTCGGAAAGAAATCAGTCGAAGCAGGCCAGCGAGTACAGCCAGGTCAGCAGCTTATGAGCGTAGTCGCCGATGATTTGTGGGTTGTAGCAAATTTCAAAGAAACCCAGCTGGAAAAAATCCGCAAGGGAGAACACGTAACCGTCAAAATCGATTCATTTCCGCATCAAGATTTTGAAGGCGTAGTTGATAGTGTTTCGCCCGGTTCCGGCGCCAGTTTCGCCCTCTTGCCGCCCGACAACGCCACTGGAAACTTCACCAAGATCGTTCAACGTGTACCTGTAAAAGTCAGATTCGACCAATCTTCCATTAAAGGTTTCGAAGACCTGCTGGTGCCGGGAATGTCAGCCGTCGTAAACATCGCCGTGAAATAGCGAGCCAATGTCATGTCTACCGCAACAATGTCTTCTTCTGCCTCCGCCACCGCCAACGCCACCAGGGAATCGCCAGTCTCGCTGAGGAGCTGGCTGGCGGTCCTTGGTGCCGCTCTTGGCGCATTCATGGCAGTGCTAGATATTCAGATCGTAAACAGCTCGCTACAAGACATTCAAGGGGCGCTGGGAGCGACTCTCGATGAAGGAACCTGGATTGCCACATCATATCTAGTGGCAGAGATCGTCACCATTCCGCTGACGCCATGGCTGTCAAAAGCTTTTTCCACAAGGCTCTATGTCATAGTGAACGGCTGTTTTTTCATCCTCTTCTCGATGCTCTGTGCATGGGCTCCAGACTTAAATGGCATGATTATCTGCCGAGCTTTGCAGGGATTCACTGGCGGTATTCTCATACCGATGGCGTTCACAATTATTCTGACAAGCTTGCCGCCAAGCAAGCGCCCCATCGGCATGGCTATTTTCGCCATTACAGCAACATTCGCGCCATCGATCGGACCAGCGATCGGAGGCTGGCTTACAGACACTTACGGCTGGCAGTACATCTTCTACCTGAATGTACTTCCCGGCATACTCTTCGTCACTACTTTGTGGCTGACACTGCCCAAAGAACCGCTCAATCTCAAGTTGCTAAAAGACGGAGACTGGCTAGGCATCATCTCAATGGCGAGTGGTCTCGGTTGCCTTGAAGTCGTTTTAGAAGAAGGCAACAGAAAAGATTGGTTCGGCAACAACATGATTGTCACGCTCGCCATCATCTCCGCTCTATCGCTAATCATTTTCTTCTGGCGTGAATTGACGGCGAAGAAGCCGCTGATCAATCTGAAGTTACTCGCTGAGCGAAACTTCAGCCTGGCAAGTGTCGCCAATACGACACTTGGATTTGGGTTGTACGGATCGGTATACATAGTCCCTGTGTATCTGGCCCAAATACAAGGCTACAGTGCGCTGCAAATCGGAACGACAATGATGTGGCTTGGTTTACCGCAACTGCTGATTATTCCGCTGGTACCAAAACTGATGACCAGGGTAGACCCGCGTCTCTTGCTGAGTATAGGAATTTCGCTCTTTGCGACCAGCTGTCTGATGAATACAAATATGACATTCCTGAATGCAGGCGATCAGCTGATTCCGTCGCTGCTGGTGCGCGCCCTCGGGCAACCACTGATCATGGTACCGCTCTCAACACTGGCAACTTCCGGAATCGAAGGCAGCCAGGCGAGTTCCGCTTCTGCTCTGTTCAACATGATGCGTAACCTCGGCGGCTCAATAGGCGTCGCCTTGATTTCCACTTTCGTAACGCGACGTGAGCAATTCCATTCCAGCCGGATTGGTGAATCCATTCACCAGGCAAGCCTGACTATGCAAGAGCACCTCAACGGTTTGACACAACAACTGGTAGCCAGGGGTGTCGACGCCGTCACTGCTCATGATCAAGCAATCAAAATCATCGATAACACTGTTCGCCGGGAAAGCTTCGTAATGGCTTACAACGACTCATTCTTAATCATGGGCGCAACACTCTTGCTGAGCATCATCGCTATCGCATTTCTCAAAAAACCGCGAGGTCCTGCGGCGGCGGGCGTTCACTAAACATTGATTCCGTCTAATTCATGGGTGAATTCTTAGCTAAAACAAGCAACGGATTGCTTTACGGGCGGCTGTTAGACACATATTTTTGCCCGTAAAATGTTAAGCTCAACATCTGTACCCCAGGTACTTTCCGACTTGCCCGAGTCGCTCACAGTCACTCAATCGAGGTTGCGAATCTTATTTTGAAGATTTCAGTGTCACATTTGTCATCGTTAATCCACAGCCAGGCCAAAGGTTTGGCAGCGCTGAGCATCGCCTTAAGCATCACAACTATCTCAACTGTTGGGGCGTTCGCTGCCGCGGAGCCGGAAAAAGACAGCCCCAAGTTGGTGCCGACCTCGCGTGCCACATATGCTGACTATTTGAAGTGGAAAGAAAAACCGAAGGCAGTCGCACCGAAAATCGGTCTTGCCCTTGGCGGAGGCGGCGCTCGCGGTGCAGCCCATGTCGGTGTGCTTGACGTCTTGACGAAAGAAGGCATCAAATTCGACTATGTCACCGGCACCAGTATCGGTTCGATCGTCGGTGGATTATATGCTGCCGGTGTTTCGAACGAAAAAATACAGAAAGACTTCGAATCAGGCAGTCTGATGAAACACTTTATGCCGGTTTCATTGCCGGTTCGAATCATTCTTGCACCTGTACTCTTTACACCACGCTTGCTAGGCGCCAAGCCATATGACGGGCTGTACAGAGGCAATCTCTTCCGCAACTACATGGACAAAAATTTCCCTGACAAACAACAGTTGATTCAGAATCTGAAAATTCCATACTCCGCAATTTCCTTGAACCTTCTGGACGGCAAACCGTACATGATTCAAGGTGGCGACCTCGGTTATGCAATGCAGGCGAGCTCTGCCGTGCCGGGGCTTCGTAAACCAGTTGAAATTGGTGGAAAGCTTTTGGTGGACGGCGGTGTTGTTTGTAACTTGCCGGTTAAACAGTGTCGAGAAATGGGCGCAGACATCGTTATCGCAGTGAATATCGATGAGCCTTTCTACGAAGATAAGCTCGAAACATTCAGACGTCCGGGCAGTGTTTCAAAGCGAATGCTAAAGTGGGATTTGTACACAATCGACCAGGCGCAGGAAGACATCGCCGACGTTGTAATTCACCCGAACACTGAAGGTGTCTCGTTGATTACAACCAGCAAAAAACTAGCCAAAAGAGCCTTTGAAGAAGGTCAAAAGGCCGCTCGCGAAGCTCTTCCGGAAATCAAGAAAAAGCTAGAAGCGACATCTGCACTGGTAGACAAGGAGTAGAGAGCACCGCTAATGGTGCTTCGTTCTGATCAGTTATGAATATTCTGAACGTCGCAGCGTATAAATTCATTGGTATTCCCGACAGAGAAAAGTTGCAGCCGATCCTCCAGGAAAAGTGCGAGCAACTAAAGCTGAAAGGCACCATTCTGCTGGCGGACGAAGGAATCAATCTGACCCTGGCGGGTGGCGAAGCACCGGTGCGAGCTTTCCTTTCTTATCTGGCAACGGACGAGATTTTTGCGCATCGCTTCAATGATCTGGAAATAAAAGAAAGCTTTTCAGAGCATCAACCTTTCGGCAAAATGGTAGTGAGAATGCCGAAAGAGATAATCACTATGCGACATCCGATGATTCGCCCTGAATCAGGACGAGCTGCGACTATCGAACCCAAAACTCTGAAAAAATGGCTTGCACAGGGGCACGACGACGGCGGTCGCGAAGTCGTGCTTCTAGACACGCGCAATAATTACGAAGTCAAAGTCGGAACGTTCGAAGGCGCAATCGATTTTGATATCGTCAACTTCAGCCAATTTCCAGAGTGCGTGCAAGAGTCGCTTGCCAAAGAGGAAAATCCGCTCAAAGAAAAAACGATCGTCACGTTTTGCACTGGAGGCATTCGCTGCGAAAAAGCGGCTCTCTACATGAACGAGTTGAACCTTCCCAATGTATATCAATTGCATGGCGGCATACTCAATTATTTCGAGCAAGTAGGCGGTGACCATTGGAATGGCGAATGTTTCGTTTTCGATGAGCGCGTCGCCGTTGATCCACAATTGAAACCGACCAAGCACGACTACGGCAAGCAAGCAGAAAAGATCTATCGCAGTCCAGCCGTCGACAAATAGTCCGATGGAACTTGCATCCATAGTCGTTCTGGGAAGCGTCGCAACAACGATTCTTGCAATCGCTTATCGCATCAATCTGAAAGCAAGATATAAAGCCACTCAGCCAACTGTCTTCGATATCGAGCTGACCGAAGCATATACACGCATTGTCCAACTTCTATCGAATCAGTCCGTCGGCCACTACGAATGGAACATCTATAAGAGAAGTGAGAATAAGGCCATTCTCGTAGAAGTAACGTACCGTGAACCAGCTCAATTACTGCAAGCTAAAGGTGCGCTCACATTCACTTTCACAAAAATTGCTGCAAATCGAACATCGATTGACGTGTTCTACAAATGGGAAGAGTTCAGCGACGACAAACTTGCAAAAAAAGTGGAGAATCAAACAGAATCGTGGATGCGCGCGGCGTTGGCGAAGCAAGAACTGCCGATAAAGACCGAACTAAACACTGAATTCTTGACGAAACTTTCCGCAGAGAAAGCATATGAAACACTCTTGAATAGAATTTCAACAGGCTCGGACTTGCTAACAAAATGGACAATTTTGGAGAGGCAGCCGCCATCGACTCTTTGCGCCACAGTAGAAACGATTTCAGTGCAAAACAAGCAAGTCACATGCAAAGCAAAAATCGAAATCCGATTGGCTCAAAACGACAATAGAACCGCAATTAACTGCACCTATAGATTTGAGCCCGTATACGGAAGCAAGAAGATCGAGGAATTTAAGCAACTCACCGATGATTGGCTGCGACTCCTGGTTTGGACTTCATAGTTGCAACAATTTGGCACGCAGGGCTATGCGCTTCGGGGCTTTGCGATAAAATGATTAACTCGGATAAATCCAGCGCGACCAGAGAGGGCTCATCGTGACATCGTCAGCACCCGCACCAATCAAGACAGGCGACTTCATCAGAGACATTATCGATGAAGATTTGAAGGCTGGACGTCACACTAAAGTACTCACGAGATTTCCCCCGGAGCCAAACGGCTTCCTCCATATCGGTCACGCCAAGTCCATTTGCTTGAATTTTGGACTGGCGCTTGAATACCGTGAGAAATTGGGACACGGTACTCGCTGCCACCTGCGCTTCGACGATACAGACCCCGCCAAAGAAGACACTCTCTTCGAAGACGGCATCCAGGCCGACGTGCGCTGGCTCGGTTTTGACTGGGATGGGCTTTATCACGCCAGCGATTATTTCGAGCAGATGTATGACTATGCCGAATACCTGATCAAAGAAGGAAAAGCGTTTGTTTGCAGTTTGAGCGATGCTGAAATCAAAGAGTATCGCGGCAATGTCACTACGCCAGGAAAAAATTCTCCTTATCGCGATCGCAGTGTCGACGAGAACCTGGATCTCTTCCGTCGCATGCGCAAAGGTGAGTTCAAAGATGGAGAACATATTCTGCGCGCAAAAATTGACATGGCAAATCCGAACATGAAGATGCGCGATCCGATGCTCTATCGTATTAGACACACTGCGCACCATATGACCGGAGACAAGTGGTGCATCTATCCGATGTACGATTACGCTCATCCGATATCAGATGCAATCGAAGGAATCACGCACAGCATCTGCACTCTAGAGTTCGAGAACAATCGAGAACTGTACGACTGGGCGATCGACAATCTCATAGACTACGCAAAATTTCCGAGCCGTCCGCACCAATACGAATTTGCGCGTTTGAATTTGAACTACACAGTATTGAGCAAACGCCGTTTGCTCGAGCTGGTAGAAGGTAAACATGTGAGCGGTTGGGATGACCCGAGATTGCCTACAATAGCCGGGTTACGCCGCCGCGGATACACACCGGAAAGCATACGCAATTTCTGTTCCAGTGTTGGAGTAGCAAAAGCAAACAGCGTAGTCGATATGGCTCAACTAGAGTTTTGCATTCGTGACGATCTGAATCAAAGCGCACCACGTGTAATGGCAGTTCTCAAGCCATTGAAGGTCGTCATAACAAACTATCCGGACGACCAGGTGCAAGAACTGGAAGCGCCATACTTCCCGCCCGATATGGGCAAACAAGGCTCACGTAAAGTGCCGTTTTGCAAGGAAATTTACGTTGAGCAAGACGATTTCATGCTCGAACCGATAAAAGATTTCCATCGTCTCGCGCCAGGAAAAGAAGTGCGACTGCGCTATTCATACTGCATCACATGCACTGACGTCGTCAAAGATGCGAACGGAAACGTGACTGAGTTGCACGCGACCTATGACCCGGCAACACTGGGCGCAAACCCAGAGGGACGCAAGGTCAAAGGAACCATACACTGGGTTAGCGCTCGCCATGCTGTAGATGCAGAGCTGAGACTGTACGACAGATTGCTATCAGTAGAAGCGCCGCCAGCAGGGAAGGACAGCGAATTTCTCAATGCAGTCAATCCGAACGCATTGCAGGTGTTGACTGGTTGCAAAATCGAGAGAAGCCTGGGCGAAGCGAAAGCAGGGGAGCGGTTCCAATTCGAGCGGCAGGGCTACTTTATCGCAGACGAGAAAGACCATAAAGCTGAGGCGCCGGTGTTTAATCGCATCGTCACGCTGAAAGACTCATGGGCAAAAGCTCAAAAGAAATAGCCCCGCCGCGCGAAGAGCATAGCCAAAGCGCGAAGGGAATAGCAAAGTGCGCGAAGGGACATAGGCAAACAGTCTTAAGATTCCGAACTGCCGGACGCTTCAGATTCTTCCTGCGCCTTTTGAGCTTTAGCCTCTGCAACTTTCTGCCGAATAGAGTCAGCAAGACTCATCGGTTGCACGTATGGCTCATCACCATCGCCGTCTGACGTGTCGATGGCGGCATCATCGCCAGCCATACTCTGTCGTATGCGACTGCCGAAATTGTAGGCAACATAGCCTACAACAAGACCCATAAGCACAACAAAAAATCTCGACATCACGCCACCTCGACCTGCTCTTACAACTACCATACCGCGAGTCAGCATTTTGTAGACAACATTTTATGCCGAATAGAAACTATTAGGAGAGCCTCAATTGCACCTAAAACCATTCAGCCTGTCGACTAAATCGATGCAAGAAGTCGAGCTGACTTAGTCTATTCGGTTCTCTCAAGCACCCAGGGGTGATCGGATGGTGACAGGTCCCGGCGGAGAACAAGGCTACGAGCTAACACTGGCAGAACCCTGGCAGGTTCGCATTGGTATATTCCAGCACCGAAGGCTGGATTCGCCTCGACGACAGCCCATCCCTTGCCTCGAATCAATCCAATGTCTACAACACACGCGGGAGGCAACGGAACTGTTTCATCTTCTAACAAGCTCTCGATGAAAATGGATCGCTCGTTGACATTATTATCAGATTCAACAAACGAGTCGTCGATCAACTCACCATCAAAAGAATACGGAGATGAACACATAACCTTGCGTTCCAGAACAAAGTACCGACATTCCAGTTCCCAATCAACCACATCAGACAAAATTACAGGTGAGGTCTTCGGAAGTAGTTGTGATGCCTCGATCGCAGCACCAGACTCATAGACTTTGGCAGCGAAACACTTATCATCAGCGGGCTTAGCAAAGGTCTTCATGTTCAAACGTCGAGCTTCACCGAGCGTAGTCAATTCTACTTTTCTCTTCAAATATTGCGCAGGAAGATTTGACAGCCACGAGAACGTAGGCTCGATAAGAGCAAGGTCCAGTGCATCCGCGATAGCCGCTACGAACAGTGGTTCCCCATACGCAGTGATACCAGATGCAGAGGCATGATAGGATTCAGGCACGCGCCAGTTTGTGAGTCGATGGACATTCCATCCAACTTCCTTTGCTGCAGATTCTATCGCCGCAGAACTCTGATTATGGCGAGGTGACAAAAACAGATCCAATGGACTCTCCAATAAAGCAACCGCATTAAATTATGGGCCGCTGTACAATATCTTATTACGGTAGAGATTTACGCGCCACAAATCCTTATCCATAGCAATTATGAAAAAAAGCGACTTTGCAAACGTAAGAACACTTCTAAATAAATTCTTCGCATGCGCGATTTCAGCAGCTCTTTGCACAGCACAAGTACCTGTAAGTGCTGAGCAAGCCAAATGGGAAAAACTGTACAAAGAGGGCTCCGAAGGCTACATACACGGCAAATACGACCAAGCAGAATTAGCTCTTCGAGACGCTCTGAAAGAGTGTGCTTCTAGAGACAAGGATTACGCCAAAACTGAAATCATGTTGGCCGATGTATTAGAGGCTAAACGTAAATACAGTGAAGCCAAGACTCTATTCATGGACGCACTGGAAATTTCAATCAAATCCACTGGCGAGGATAGCTCAGATACCGCTAGTGCACTCTGGAACCTGGCGACTTTCTACTCAAACAGACTACACTACGCTGAGGCAGAAACGCTGTACGAAAAGATCATTAGCTTGAGAAAGAAAAATCTCGGCTTAAACAACGCCAAAACCGCTGATGCTATGGCGGATCTCTCAGAGTTATATGTAACACAACGTCGTTTTACAGAAGCAGATACTTTGAATAAGCAAGTGCTGGATATCAGGACAAAGCTGTTCGGGCATGAAAGTGCTGCCGTTGCCGCATCACTAGCTCAAATAAGTAACAGGCTCGGACAGCAACATCGATACGCCGAGGCAGAAATTCCAATGAAAGAGGCTCTGTCGATATATCAAAAGCTTTATGGGGAAGATGATTCAAAAACTGTAGACGTTTTGAGAGGCCTGGCCGACCTTTACCGTGTTCAAGGCAAATCGAAAGAAGTGCAGGAATACTTGGACCGCATCGCGGCTTCTGAAAAGAGAAAAGGAAAATCCGCAGGTCATCGGGATCTTTATGTCAAAGGTAAATACTTGATCAGCAAGGGACGCTATGCCGAAGCGGAGCCCGTGTTTCGCGACTATCAAAAATTGGACGACAAACCCATGCCGAACACTTTGGTTTTCAAAGAACGGGCAGCGCAGCAAGCCGCCATGCTTGTGGCACTATGCTCCGATCTTCATCTAGACGAATTCAAACCCTTAGAACAAAAGATCACTGGCGATGCGGATCCTAAGGCTCCTGAGTACGATCAAGAAGCAGCCCTGTCATCGGCAGACCGATTCAGGTTGCTGCTTGCCCTGTACCAATTTGGAGTTGAGAATCCAGATAAAAATACGGTCAGGGCGATGCTCAAATGCATCGACATGGTCGACAAAAATAGCTTTGACTCAGACTCTCTGGTGACTTCGCAAGCATTTCTTTTTACAATTCTTCGGTTTGCATCAATGAACCGTCGTTCCTTCGAAATGTGCAAACAATGCTCTCGGCAATATATTGAATTTGTCGAGAGCATTATATCGAAGAAAAACATCGATCAGAAAATCTCGCTTAAAAACATGGTCGTTAAAGATGCGGCAGGAAAAGCAGAAGAACATCATTTAAGTCAACAAGTTTGGAACTCCGAGCCGGTCGCAGTAGAATTTTTGACGCGCTCAATTCTAACCATGGCATACCTCTCTAGCGATCTTGAAGAAGCGGGCGATCCAGACGGACGCATCAAATCCAGACAACTGAATGCTCTTGCAGTGCGCGTCTTAGAGCGATTCTCGCTCCAAATGGATGCACAAAAGTGCTGCGACTTGCTGCTAGAGATAGCGGAAAGCTGCAAAATGGAAGGCGATTACGCGCAAACCAAACTTGTTCTCTCTAGACTGATCTCACTTGAACAGTCACATCGAAGCGCTGCAACTCAACGAATTCGTGCCAATGCATTAATCTCTCTAGCGGATGTCAACCTGCAGGAATGTGACTATCGCTCCGTAATAGATACAGGGCAAGAAGCAATCAATCTAGCTATTATGAAAGAGCCACAGATGTCCGTACAAAGAGCGTCCGTACTCGAAGACATGGCGCAGGCTGCAGTAATGATGCAGTCAGAGAAAGCGGTTGACTATGCAGGCGAAGCAATCAAGGTACTAAAATCTACCACCTTACAAGGTATTGAAGATCTCCCGGCTGCCGCTTCCATAGATCCCAACACATTCAAAGCAAGACTCATTTTCGCGAAGAGCTTGATAGCGACTGGCCAACCAGACGCGGCCATTACCGAGTTGCAGCATATTTTTCCTTCGGGCACTGAGACAGACGATGATCGTGCCTCAATGGAAAAATGGCTAGATGTAGCAGAAGTTTGTGCCACCCTTGGGGACGCCCAAATGACGAAGCGTGATTTTCCTACTGCAAAAATAAATTACGCAAAAGCGCTCGACGTGCATCGCCAGAGCCGAACCAAATATTCGACTATGCAGCAAATAGACGATATGTTTAACATCGCGATTTGCAATGCGAACCTGGGCGATCCAATTTCTGCCGCAAGTTTATGCGATATGGCCGCAGCGCGACTAATGACTTACAGCCTTGAAGTCTTTCCGGACCTCTCATTTGCGGAACAAAGGAATTTTGTCCAGCAATTGAGCTATTATTCCAGCCTCCTCACTTCTTTACGACATTCAGATTCGGATATCAAAAGTACTTTCGGCTATTTACTCCAATGGCGAGGACTTCTAGTCAGTGCTTTGCGCAGACAATCGGTGATGGCGGATCAGTCGCATGACAATCAACGTGAACCCCTGGTGGAAAAGTGGAGAGAACTCAAGCGCGAAATATCAAAACTGGCAAGTTCCAGTGGCGCTTCCGACGAAGCGCTGAAATCTAAGATTGCGGAATATTCCGAGCAAAAGGAAGACCTGGAACGCCAACTTCTTTCAGGCACCGCTCATAGTGGCACCGATGACCTCAAAGGCATGACTGCCGATTTGTTTATGCAAAAGTTGCAAGCAACTGAAGCCTACATTGAACTGAGCAGCTATCAACCACTCAATTCAAATTCCGCCCATTACTACGCAATAGTTGCAACACCATCGACTCTAAGATTTATTGACATTCCCGATGCTGAATCAATCAACAACGCACTTCGACAGTGGCGGCAGATAGGAATGTACAAACAGTACGGGCCGGGTATCACTTTAAATACGAATACTTTTCGGGACCTGAAATTTGACGCAGCTCAACTCTCCGAAAGTTCGAGCGATAACTCATTCTCAACACTGCAGACAAAACTCTGGAAACCAATAGCTAAATGGTTGCCCGGTTCCGTAGATCGTATCATTCTCTGTGATGATGGTGAATTATCACGATTGCCCTGGGAAATGTTAGTCAACGAAGGGTCTGGAAGAACGTTCCTGACGGAGCGCGTCGACAGTCCGCGCGAACTGCTCGGACTCAGGAGTGGTTCGGATATTGCTAAGGCTACAAGCATTTCTGCTGCTCAGACTCAGCCTCACAATCGCGGTCAGCTCCAAACTAAAGTGACGGATCCTGCTCAATCATCGTATTTAGCTCAGGCATCGGCTGCAGCTCAGCAAGCGCCTAAAACGGAAAAAGTTTTGCTCGTCGGTGCGATCAACTACAAAAATCAGGGTCTGAAGTTAGAGGGAACCGACAGAGAGATATCAGCTATCAGCAAGCTCCTGAGCAACCCGGGTACACAAGCTGGTGGCAGCGCCTCAGAGCGAGAAGTTGTGATTCTCACAGGTAATCAACCTACACCAGACAAAATAAAAGCGCTTCTGCCTGAAGTGTCGATTGCACATTTAGCGACCCACGGATTCTTTGCAGTAACGTCAAAAGATTCAAATACACCGGGATTACACCGCGCTATGCGCATTGCCAGCACGGCAATCGGTGACGCCATTGCTGTGCGAAACCCACTGGTCTCCTCGGGCATACTGCTGGCAGCCGAGCCAACAAAAGATAACGCCACCTCTGATTCTTCACAAGCAAACGCTGCCACTACCGGCAATGCAACCGTGGACAGAGCCGAAGAAGGCGAATTGACTGCCGAAGAGCTCGTAGAGCTTAATTTGAACAAGTGTAAGTTAATCGTGCTATCCGCCTGTGAGACAGGTCGCGGCACGGAGGAGCGCGGTCAGGGAGTCCTGGGTCTCAGGTCTGTCTTGATGGCTGCAGGTGCAAAATCACTACTTCTTTCGCTCTGGTCAGTCGATGATGAAGCCACGAGTTTCTTGATGACCGAGTTCTACAAACACCTGTTGGAAGGGAAATCTGAGGCTTTGTCACTGCAACTTGCCAAAACAGCAGTGCGCACTAATCCCCAACACCCCAATTGGAAAGCACCATGCTATTGGGCCGCCTGGGCGCTTGTGGGAAAGGGCTGGTAATGACCTCGCGAAAAATCCGGTGATTTCAAAGGCTCTGTCACCATCAATCGGGCTGTGACTGGGCTCAAATTTGGACTATCAATGGACTTTCCGAGATTTGGAGGACTGACTGGCTTTGATGATTTGAGCCAGTTTGTCTTCGGTCAACGGGTCTTCTTTGCTGTCTATGTAGCCTTCCCAACGCACAATGCCATCGGCTGACACGACCAGCACCAGTGGAATCCCTTTGACGCCGACGGTCTTGTACATCTTTTTGTCAGGCGCCGAAGCAACACTAAAGTCGACCGGATTCTTCTCAAGATATTTTTTGATAACATCCTCGGGCTCATCCGAAATTCCGACTGAGACTAAATCTGCACCAAATTTCTCTTGAAACTTGTTGAGTATGGGGCGCGCTCTGTGGCAATCAGGACACCACGTCGCCCAGAATTCTATAAGTGTTACTTTGCCTTTTCTATCTGGGAGAGAACCGCTTACCCATTGCGCCACCTTAATTGCGGGAGCTTTCTTGCCACGCAAATCGCGTGTCGCATGCAATTTCTTATCTTTCACGTACGGCGGATAGCCGGCTTCCTGGGCAGACTCCGCTAAAGCAGCGTTGCATAAACTCGACAGAATCAAACTCGCGCAAAAGACTGTATTCAGGACCTTCATAATCATCTCCTTGTCCGACTGTGCAATTTTAGCAACTCAGTGCGCCAGAACAGCGAGAACTGTCTACTTTTTGCGTCCACGAGGTATATTGGAGATGGTGACTTGTTTTACCATTACCACTTACCAGAAGGTCAACAATATGAATACGCTGATGAGCCCGCAAGCCTCGCTTGCGGTCGGAATCGCGCTCATGGTTTTGGGAGTTTCATTCTTCTACAAAGCCGTAGTCGCGATAATTAACGGCAGAATGCCGTATTGGACTGGATTTCTTCCACTCACAATTATTTCGCCACTTTTAATTCACTTACCAGGCAGCAAAAACTCACTGATCAAATTTACTGAAGGCATGTGGGTGATGGCAGTCATGGCACCAGTCTTCCTGGTTCTATCTGTACTATGCTTACTATCCGGCGCAGAATATGCAGGACTTCCAGCAGTTGAACAAGTGAACAGCGCATTGCATGGTGGCACGGATGGTACCGCTGTAATTGCATTTAGCAAGACGCGCGGCTTCGCATTTCCTCTGCTTGCACACTCTAGTCCAGCATTGAAACGAGTTTTTGGTTCGTCTATTAATCTCGATCCGAAACAGGAACTTGTTCCAAGAAACAGCGAAAGTTACCAGCAACAAATCGACAATAAATAGTCTAAGACCTTACGTTGCAAACCTATTTCCGTTTGGAAATCAGACCGTTCATGATCTGAAACAGCTCGTTAAGATCGCTCTGCCGAACCAAAAATGTCAACTCAGTAAAAGTCGAGATCAACTCGACGATATTGATTCGCTTCACTGCAACTGATCGCAGCAACGCAAAGTACATATTGGGCGTATCTATGTACTCATCACCAAACTGCACAGTAAGAGCGGCCAAATTCTCGAGCAACAACTTCGGTTTCTCGGGTCTGAATGATTTACTTATCGATGGCATTAGCGTCATAGGAGCAAACACGGAAATCTCGCTTGCACCGTAAGTGACCGTGAAGAAATCAGCATGCGAAAGCTCTTTATCGACTATTAGCTTCTGCGCCTTCAGCTTGTTGGAAGGAGTCTTATTGAATGCCACCTCAGCCAGATTGGACTTAACAGCTATTCCATCCAATTTCACAGCCGGCAGAAGCGGATCCTCGTCAGTCAATTCCTGACTGATTCTCGATAGCGCAACGACAATGCTGCCGACCTGAACAGATTTGCGAGCACGCTTCTCTACTTCGGGTTGAATCCGTTTTGCGTAGGCAGAAAGATTCAAGAGACGACGCGAAAGAATCGTCAGCTCTGGCTCTGACGAAAAAAGGATGTTTCGGACTATGTCGGTGACCTTCAGCATAATTGTTATAAATATAACAAATTACACGTATTTGATTCAAATGCTCAAAAATTTTACAACAATCATTGTTGACGATAGATTGTAATCTCCAAATCAGAGGAGAAATTCAATGCCGATTTCAATCAGAGAGGCGACATCGTTTGACGCCCATACTCTCTATCAAATGATCTATGAACTTGCTGCCTACGAAAAAGAAGAGCAGAGCGTCAAAGTAACAGTAGCGGATCTGGAACATCAATTGAGACAAGCGTCCCCTCCATTCGGATGCTTAATTGCAGAATTAGACGGTGCGCAATGCGGATTTGCTCTCTACTTTTATGGTTATTCGACCTGGGAGGGCACGCGAACGCTTTATCTGGAAGACTTGTACGTCAATCCAAACTATCGAGGTCGGGGGATCGGGCTAGAATTGATGCGCAGGCTAGCTCGCCATGCAGAGGCTGAAAAGTGTCATCGGTTTGAATGGTCAGTACTAAACTGGAACGAGCCGGCGATAAATTTCTACGAGACGCTGGGTGCCGAACCAATGAGCGACTGGACACGATACAGGATGAATGCAGATTCGATGGCACAATTGCTCGACTCACATTCGCAAAAGACAGCTTGAGCATACATACTAATTGAGAGTTCTTGGAATAATGTCGAAGACCCCCCAACTAGTGCTCGTCTCTTCATGCCAAAGTCGAAAGAATTAAACTTAAATGTAGCGGATGCCCGCCAAGCAGTCGATTTCATATCCGCAGTGCAGGCTGGAAAAGTGGACGAAGTGAAAAATTTCCTTGCCACCGGGCTGTCACCAGACACGCGCGATGCGATGAACAAGCTCGCGCCCGGAGATCCAAGCTTTAAGCGGCGAGAGAAAATGTCACATAGATGTGTAGGGTTGTCAGCACTGTCATCTGCTGCATGTCTTGGGCAGACAGAGATTTGCAAAATTTTGCTAGATGCGGGTGCGAGTATAAACATTCAGGAGCCCCAAAATGCGATGCGAACACCGCTGATGATTGCCGTCGAATACGGACAAATCTCAGTTATGCATCTGCTGCTGGAAAAGAATGCAGACTGCCTCGCATCAGACATAGTCGGCAACACGGCACTTAAATTGACCAAATATTTAAAAGATCCTACCGAGGCTAAACAAGCTATCGAAGCACATCTCAATAAGCAAAAGGATCGCATGACAGTGGCTCAAGCAGTGATCCACAATGACACTGCTCAACTCAAGAAATTACTATCCGCTGGACACTCTCCCGATGAGTTTCATTCTGATGGTTACTCAGCCCTTTTTTACGCGAGCATAGTCGGCAGTCTTGAAATTCTGGAGCTTTTGCTCGAGTCCGGCGCCGACTTGAATATAGGCGCTAACGGTAAGCAACAGCCACTAACGGTCTTGTCCTACAAAGATGACGAGTTGTGTCACATTACTGCAAAAGAATATTTTGATAAGAAAGCAGAACGAACTATATATTCCAATCGACTGCTTTTTGGAGAAGCACCGATATTCGCAGCGTGCGAAGTAGGCAGAACAGATGTTGTTCGTCGGCTAATCAAAGCAGGTTGTGATGTAAATGCAACAACAAAAATCGGAAGTGTTTCACCACTCATGCTGGCTATAGTTTCGCAGAATGAAGAGCTCATCGAATTTTTAATTGAAGCTGGAGCGAACCTGACACATCGAGACTCACGTCAAGCAACCATACTTGAATGGGCTTCCAAAGCCAATCATGGACCGGATGATACATCAGTCAGAAATCTGATTCGCGAAAAGCTTGGAATGAACAATGCCAAACAAGACTTCAAAGAAGCATTTAAAAAGTTCAAAGAGATTGAGGCAACACCTGCGTTTCAGTCCACTATCGAATACCTAGCTGATGTCTGTCAAACCAAGTCATATCCATGGAAAAAAAAGAAGGGTGTCCATCGGTTCTACGTCAACGTAAAAGGCTGGGACAACATAGGTCAGACGTTTGGTAAGGGCGCAGAATATGTCAAAGGCGCCCCAAAGGATGAGAAAGACCAACGCAAAAGAGAACTTGCAGATGCAATGCAAGAGCAAGTACGCTCAAGAGGTTTCCTACTCATTTCACACAAAGATGAAGAAGGCTCCGCAATGTTTCTGCTGTTCCCGACTTTGAATAAGTATGAGGTAATAGCGGCTTGCGGTACGGATGGAATCAATTATGGTCACGGCAACGCGGAGATCATTCAGCTGCTAACAGAAATGGAAGAAGAACATCCATTCATCCTATCAGACTGCATGCATAATGCGGTTGGTGGACGCTTTACGAAAGCCATCGCCGAGCCACATCAACTCGCCAGCTTTTTGTACTCATTCTGCCCTGATCTCGCAGACGGTGAAATCGTGTGCGATGAAGATGATATTGCAAAGGAGCTTGAAAAGAACCAGAGATTTTACTTGTGGTGGGGTTGACAACCAAACCTTCGAACTATTCTGTGCACCGCTGTTTACGGCGTTTTTACGGCGTCTTTACGGCGCGTAGATGGTATTAAATCCGCCACCATTGCGAATCATCTGACTAGCGGAATTTTCTACATTCGCCATTCGCCCGCCTAACAAACCATTCGTAGCGGAATAACGGATACCGGGGTCTGGTTGCCCAACGTTTGCTTGACCCTGAGAAGCGGCATACCGCTCCATCATCGTTCGGCGCAAAACTCCTCGGGCGAAAGTTTGTTCAGCTGGCGTGGTTTGCCCCCACCCAGAAGATTGCTCGGAACCGCCCCAGCGACTCCCCAAGCCGGATGAAGACTGTTCGGAGCCGCCCCATCTACCTGATGAACTCGATTCGCCCCACCTGCCGCCGCCACTTGACTCAGACGAGCCCCAGCCGCTTGAAGGCTCCATACGGCTACCACCATAGTGACTGCGAGCCTCGGACGCGTGGTAACCATTTTGGGGTTGCGCGGGCATGTGCAAGTCGCCATGGTAGTGGCTAGCAGCCTCGCTGGCACGATAGCCATTTGGCTGATCTGGATTGGGCTGTCGCCAATTTTGAGCAGACGCCGTGGAGCAGCTTAAAAATGCCGCAAAAATAGCAAAAGTAATTCTTCGCATACGCAAACTCAACTCAACGTGGATGACATTGTTATGCCCGGTAGAACTCAATCGAATCGGCTTTCAGTCGAAAAAACCGCACGAAAAACAGCAAAATCAAGGCGCTCTGTGGCACAACGAGATCCGCTTTGGCAATATCAGACATCCCTTACCTGGAAACACTCACTATTACTTCAACTCGGGCTGATATGTCCTTACGGTCCCTTACTTGAATGTAATTAATTCCATGACAATGACCGCTCACCAGTTGGCACTCGGCCCGCATGTATTTAACTACATTCAAGTAAGGGTCAGAGAACTAACATACCTGTTGCAATCATTTCTGGTGAGAGTTAACGCTGTCTTGCACCAAGTACAGTGGCAACAGCGAACACAGAAATTTTCCAAATCTTTGTTTACTGATCGATCTTCTTATGCGACCGGACCCACTTGAGATTGTGAGCTGCCGGCTCATAGGAGGGATCCAATTTGCTAGCATCTTCAAAGCATTTTTCCGCTGCAGCGAACTTACCGTCGAGCACGTGTAACACGCCGTCGTTATTGAGTGCTGTATGTGGAAAAGAGTAAGCACGTTTTGTTCCGCTGTTAAATTCGGTTTCGCTTTTGACGAAAACAACTGGCGGTGCCTGCTTGTCCGGCGCCAAAACAATCGAAGTGCCACGCGGATGTCCCTGACTGAAGTCAAAATCAAAAACGAGATAAGCGTCCCCGGTGGGCACGTATAAAAGCGGCCTCTTATCTATTGCTCGGATGGCCGCACTATCACACATGCTAAAACCGGAGCTCTTCACAATGCGCACAACGGAAGCCTCACCGTTTCGCGTCGTCTTAAACGCTATTTGGATTCGATTACTTCCGTCTTTCGGTGGATACCAGGAGCGAACAATCTTTCGATCTAGACTATCCAGACAGGCGCAATCAAAGATTGGCTTTCCGCTGGCAAGTGCTTGGTTCATGGACATGAGCAAATCGCGTTGTTGACTTTCTGCCAGAGTCTCACACGCCCCAAGGAGAAGGCACATGAGCGTCAGAAGAGGTGCAAGTGTTCGTTTGTTGAAATACTTCATTCTGTTATCAAAAAACTGTTTCAAAAGACGTCATTAACGTTAAAAGTACCACAGTAAAAAACATTGCGAGCTTGAGGACGGAACGTTTGAACGCTAAAGACTCTGCCAAGGAGGACTCAAACAGCGGTAAATATTCAAAACGGGTAAAATAATAGCTTCCATTCTGAACTTTGTTGAGGTGATTCGTGGAACCGCTCATCGACCACATCCAGATAACCGTCAAAGATATCACCGCTGCCGAGGGATTCTATGAAAAACTTCTGCCTCTGCTCGGATTCCAAGCCAACAGCAAGGGCAGTGCTGTAATTGACGAACATGAATTTCATGTCGTGGAGTGGAAGCATCCGCGATTATGTTTTGCCATTACGTCGCCCAGAAAGGCTTTTGCACACGATACTGTCAATCGCAGAAAGCCAGGAGCATTGCACCATCTTGCTTTTAAGGCCGCATCAAGGGAAGAAGTAAACGAGCTCTACGATGAACTGACGAAGATTGGTGCCACAATAGTAAGCCCTCCGCGAGACTATCCTGAATATACGCCTGCAGGTTATTACGCCGTTTATTTCAAAGATCCGGACGGTATCAAGTACGAAATCGTGTACTACCCGCCTTCGCCGAATTAATAATCACCGATCTTACTGGTAGCAGAAGCTGATGCAAAAGCTTATCAGATAAGGAATGCACTACCAGCAGTTTACTAGCGAAAAATTTCACAGCTTTCTTTAGGACAGCAATATAAAACCATTCGAGGAGGAACAAGATGAGAGCACTAATTGCGGTGGCAGTACTTTTAGTAACCCTGACTGTTCCGGGAATGGCAGAAAACAAAAAATATCCGAAAGCGAAAGTGAGTTTCGAAGATTACAAAGCTCTAGTGACAGAGGTTGAACCTCACAGAGCAAGTCGGCTGGTCGATCTGGATCAGTTTCTAAAAATGAGCCAGGAACCGGGAGTCATAATCTTGGACAGCCGCTCAACATTTCGATTTGATCGAATTCACCTTAAAGGCGCTAAACACCTTAGTTTTACAGACTTCACGCAGAACAACCTGGCAAAAGTAATTCCGTCCTTCGACACGAAGATACTTATTTACTGCAACAACAACTTCGACGGCAACCAAACAGACTTCGCTTCAAAAGTGGCGGCACCACGCCCAAAAGCAAATAATGCAATTGCGTCTCAGATCGCATCGCAAGACAAACCGAGAATGATGGCTCTAAATGTTCCCACTTACATAAATCTATACGGCTATGGCTACCACAATGTGTACGAATTGAATGAACTCGTTAAGGTCAACGATCGGCGGGTCGCTTTTGAAGGTACCATCGCGGAAGCGAAGTAGTGGACAGAGCACACTTTTCAGAGAGCTACAGTGACAGCACCGAGCCACATCAGCAAATTGAAAATCGAGACGATTGTCGCTCTTGTCACTGTTAGCTTATTGGGCAGTGCAATTTCGGCAGCGGCAAGAGAGCCTAATTACGTCATCTTTTCTTTTCAGACATCAGGTGGGTTTGCCCCGCCGGGTAAAAACATCGGTGAGCCCACTGAGGATGTCTGGGACGCCGAGGAGCGCCGTCTTGTTGAGCAGCTGCGGCAAGAGTTCGGGGAACAGCGCCCTGGTCATCAGCAACATATCGGTTTTTCAGTTGATCTCACACCGACCTTGAACGTGAGTCCAGAGCAACTCAAGACGGAAGTTAAGCTAGCTCTTGATCTCGCCGAGCTTAACAACATACCTGTACTTTTCCATCTGGACGATCAGCATTTTTGGTGGCAAAGCCCCGAACTTAGCCGAAGTGCGGATATGGTTGAATGGTCCGATTTCCCGAAGAAAGGGCAGACGCACGGACCTGTTGTCCCCAATTACTGGCTTAATTGGGGCACACCAGTAGCGGTCTACCCTGCGCCTCCACCGTGCTTCGCCTGCGGCGCCTTCCGAGAGGCGCTTAGTAAGCGGCTTGAAATCGTTGCTTCGCTCACCGTGCCAAGGCTTAGCGCTTGGAGAAAGCAAGGGAAGGAGTATCTGCTGGCGGGTGTGGTAGCCGGAAATGAGACCCAGGTTCCGGACTTCAGTCACGGATATCCGGGCTACACAGGCGTTGGAGAGGCGGTTGGTGTTAATAAAGCACAGAACCCGCCTCCGGTTGTGCGCATGTCGCCAGGCGAAATGGTACCCATCGGCTATCACTCGCTTTACGCAATGGGATACAACTGGGACTCCCTGCAGCGACTCGCTCGCGCGCAGAACAAGAGCCTGGATCAAACAGTGAAGCAACTGTTCGACAAAGTGGCGCATGATTATGCCGAGTTCCAGGCGCAAACTCTCAACGCAGCTGGTCTGCCGAAGAGTTTGATTTACACGCATTTCACAAGTGCAAATCACAGCGTGAACGAGTCCGCCAACGCTCCGCCATCGGCAGGTAGACCAGGTTCGAACAACCTGGCGCCTCCTATATCTAGTGCGATAAATGCATACAGCCGACCCGGCTTCACGGTCGTGCATGATGGTGTTGACCTCGATGCACTGGAAGCACAACTCAAAAATGCTCATGCTCCCGAAGACGGCAGGTCATGGGCTGTCGTTGAAAGCTACATATCCACTGGGCAGCCGGGGTTACCGCAGACACAGCAGCAATACGAAGAATACCTTGGTGGATTGTTTTCTCATGGAGCCAAGCTGGTAAACGTCCTGGGCTGGAATATTCCATCAGGGGAACCATTCGCCGTTAGAGGATCGGCAGCAGTGCCCGTCGTAAAAAAGTGGCTGGCAGGCGCGAACCTGCCGCCCACCTGGCACCGCTCGAAAGCTGCCGAGGAAACGAAAGAATCGATGCAAGCTGAATTTAAGGCACTGCAGAAGGTGGCAGCTGATGCGGTAGCGCGCGGATGTGATCCGCGTCAAGTGCAGGCGTTAATCGATTCCTTCAACAAAGAATGCACACCACTGGCAAAGACAGGGCATCTTCCGGAGGCAAGAGCCATTATCGAACGGACAATCGCAAGACTGCGTGCATTGTGATATTTGATCTGCGTCAGTCGATACGGAATATCTACACCGAACTCTTCCTCGATAGCGATCACAAGCTCAACTGTCTCAAGTCCCATTCCTACGCCTCCGCCCATTCAATGCCTGAAGGGAGAGCAGTGCCGGCATACTCCAGATGCAACACTCGTCGATGGTCCGGCACCTCCGCTATCGAAGAGCTATGTAAAATCAGCGGACGCATCGCGATGATGTCACCAGGATCCGCCGGACACACGAATGCAGCATGGCTGTCGCGAAAACTTCCGACTTGATCCGGCTCTAGAATTCCTCCGAGATGTGAACCGGCAATGAATTTGATAGCACCGTTAGCTTCTGAGCATGCATCAAGATGTATCCGCAAAGAAACCATTTTCTCCAGGATCGAGGCTGGCGGCTGAACGTGTAATATTTCATCCTTTGTCGACCAGGGACCATATCCTTCTAAATCAACTTTATTCTGAACTGGAATACTCAAGTCTTGATGCCAGGTTACGTACCAATTCGACGCAGGTGTTTTGTCGAACAAAATAGCCCTCACCGGCAGTGGCGAACCTCCAAGAATCTGCTGAGCAATTTTGAATACAACGCCCGAATTTGCGAAGGTCCTGAGTGCTGAACAACGCTTGAGTAGATTTCGAAGACCAGGTACGGACTTTTCTTTGCGCGCCTCTTCTACAATATCGATGAGCTGCTCAATTTGAGGAGAGGGCACAACAGCATTAAAGACCGCAAAGCCGTCTCTTTCAAAGTCGGAAAGCTTTTCTAAGACCTGTTGCATAACTGTCAAATTCTATCACTTCGCACAGTACGCTCGGAAATAGTCACGAAGAAAGCGAGCAGGAGATAATAGAGCTGAGAGCGCTTCCAAAAGTTTATGTCTGACAAAAATCCCGAAACGCAAACTGAAACTGATCAAGGTGGTATCGCCCGCCGTCCGCCCACACGCGTTGGTACTGGAGGCGATTCTGAGAAATACGTATGTAGTTCCTGTAGGCGCCGGGTGGCACGCGCGAAACCAGTTCTGCCTTGTATGGCTGCGTATGTTTGTTGGAATTGCGAACGTTCCGGAAAGTGGATGCCTATCTTAGAATCTGAAATTGAAAACCGGGTCTTCGCACCATGGTCCGACGCAGACGTTGCACATGCAAACGAATATCAGCGGTCCGCCAAATCGCTGCCATTCATTTGTGCCCTGGGCCACGCGTTGGTAGCGTACTGCGACGGCTATGTTTGCCCGAGATGCAATCACAAGTGTCTCTCATGGACCTATCCGTGGATTCTTGACGGTACTTGGAAAAAGGTATTCTGATGCTTCTGTCGATTGCGTCATGAATCCACTTCACAGGACACAAAACCGGGCTTATAATCCAGTATCCTTGGCGAACACGCCGCTCTTGCTTTCAAATGATTATCGTTTATTGCCAATCTCCATTAGATAAAAAGCAGCCTGATGAAATGTATCGAGCTGAAGCCGAGGCATCTGCATCAATTGGTTTTGCAAGACGGCTGATAGATTTTGAGGCGCTGGCCAACGAAGAGAACATCGAAAAATGTTTGCGGTTAATACCTCACTCGGCAGTGAAACTCTTCGGAGTTTATCGCGGCTGGATGATGTCACCCTCCAAATACGAGAAACTGTTCAATGGGCTCGCAGCGAAAGGCATAACGCTTATAAACAATCCCGAACAGTACAAGCATTGCCATTACTTACCTGAGTGGATTTCAGAGATTGGCGACCAAACACCACGATCGTCAGTGCTAGCGCTTGATTCGGCGGAGCAACTTTCTTCTGAACTGCTCAAAGATTGTCTTGCCAGCTTTGGCTCCAACCCAATTATCGTCAAAGATTTCGTGAAGTCAGAAAAGCACCACTGGGAAGATGCATGCTTCATCCAAAATGCATCAGATCTAGAGCACGCAATGAAAGTATGTCGGCGATTTCTTGAACTGCGCGGAACGGACCTCGAAGGCGGTCTAGTATTTCGCAAATTCATGAACTTCAAAAAGCTCGGAATCCATCCCAAAAGCAAAATGCCATTGACTGAAGAGTTCCGTGCTTTTGTGTTGGAAGGACGTCTTATGTCAGTCATGAAATACTGGGATGAAGTGCAATATCCGGCTGAAGCAGTAAGTTTCAACTCGCTACTAAATTCGGTGGCATCAGTACCTAGCAACTTTTTTACTGTAGATTTTGCTCGGCTTGAAACTGGTGAATGGATGATTATTGAATTGGGCGATGGGCAAGTTGCGGGCTTACCAGACAACATGGATACCACGAATTTCTACAAGGCACTCCGGCAGCTTGACTAACTGGTCATTCCTGCGTGAATCCGTCAACGATTACTGGCATCAAACAAACTCCAGATTTCGACTGAATTCCGGGGTAGTAACCATGCCGCTTACCGTTTTTAGCACCTGGAGCGTTTTTAGCGCTTATAGCGTTTTTAGCGTTTACATGCTATCATGACAACAAGTACCGCAAGAGCCTTGCTATGTCACTAACTCTATTACCGCCAAAACATGAAGTCTACAAATTAGCGCTCATGCCAACAAAGCGCCGGAAACCTACTTTGGTCGACGCTGACGGTAGAGAAACCGAGCTGCCAGCAGAGATACTCGATCTCTTGTCTTTCGTCGTCGATGCATGGAAGCGCGGACATGGGGTGACTGTCACGGTTCAGTCGAAATTGGTTACGACTCAAGAAGCAGCCGATCTCATTGGCTGCTCCAGACAGCATGTTGTTTCATTGATGAATTCTGGAGCTTTGCCTGGAAGGAAAATCGGAACTCACCGCCGCATAAAACTGGAAGATGTTCTGCAGTTTATTCAAGAAGACGACAAACGACGGGATGCCACAATGGCCGACCTTGTCGCATTAACGGAAGAAATTGGCGGCTACGAAAACCAACGAGAGACGAGGTAGCAGCGCGGATATAACGGATGCCGTTCTCGGCCCTCTACGATGCGATCCGTTCGAAGTTCGCGACGTGCTAATGGTTGCGGCGCGGACCAGAGTCTTTCGCGTGCTCTGGAGCGATGACATCTTGGACGAGTGCGTGCGCAATTTGATAAAGGATGGCCGTGCAACCAAAGAAAACATGGAACGCATGGTTACAACGATGAAACGACTTCACCCAGACGCGACGGTAACGGGATATCATCACTTAATTTCGTCCATGACTTGTGACGAAAAAGACAAACACGTTTTGGCTGCCGCTGTCGTCGGCAAAGCTGATGTAATCGTTACGTATAACATTGGTGATTTCCCGCAAGCATCCGTCGAACCTCATGCCATCGAGATTCAAACTCCTGATGAATTTATCCACCACGTGTTGGATCTTGCACCAGCCGCATTTATTAAGGTCTTTTGCGACAACGCGGCCCTAAGGCATAAACCGCCTGTGACGCCAGAAGATGTGGCCAACCATTTAGAGTCAGGTCTACTGCCAATCAGCGGAGCATACATAAGCGAACTCTTGAAGTAAAACGGGACCCGCTACGCCGTTGCTGCAATGAATAATGATGCAGGAGAAGAAGACGAGCGTTCCCAAAAGAGCATGCGTACTCACCCAAAATTCTCAGCGAGAACTGGAGATTTCCGCTGAGAAATGATCGTGACGATCCACAAAAGCGGCCGCACCTACGCACAATCTCCTTATTGAGAATGCACGAAAGTCTGAACCTACAATAGTTTGAGCACTGTTTGAAAATAAAATGGTGGAGGCGGCGAGAATCGCACTCGCGTCCAAAGAAGCCGTGACATAAGCATCTACAAGTTTAGTTTGATATTTTCCCAGTCACCGTTTCCGATCCGCTGGTAGAGGCCCAAACAGCCATCCGGGATTGTGATTATGTCTTAGACCAGGCTATCAATCGCTAATTTTGCCTGGTGGCAACCACCGTGGTTGACCCAATAAGTGCGGGTGGTCAAGCTCTTATCGAGTCCAGCAAACCTAAGTTATTAGTTAGGCAGCCAGCGCAACGCGCTGGGCTGGGAATTTTACGATGTTATTTGCATCTGTATTTTGCTCTGCTTTTTTACGAGGAACTAAGCGACCTCGACCTGCAGCCCATGACCCAACAACCCTGTCGAATCTAAACGCCCCCATGTATGGGGTAAAGGCTCAAAAAACACTCTTTATGCGATTTTCAGGGTTCAAAAGCAGCCGCTGTGCGGCGCTCGATTCGTATCAACACTTTGATTATACCAAAGATATACCCGTTAAGACGGCGCAAATGAGAGCAAGTTCCTGGCTGGAACACTTCGCGCAATCACAATACCGGCCCACATTCCCTGGATCTTCTCGTCGCGCACGACCCACTTTCTCTTCTTCAATTCCTTCGCCAACATAGGCAGTTTTTCCTTAAGAATTCCTGCACAGATAACGAAACCGCCTGGCGCCAAAAGCCGCTCATAATCAGGCAAAAGCGAAATTATGTCTTCGCAAGTCAAATTGGAAAATATGACATCAAAATCTTTGCGGGTGACGGCTTCTATACCACCGGTAATTAACTCGACACGTTTTTGTACCTTGTTGAGTTCAAGGTTTTTGGCGGCATTTTCGATGGCTACCGGATCAATGTCGACCCCGATGATCACCGCCTTCGGGCCGGTTTGCAAGGCACTAGCGATGGCTAGAATGCCGCTTCCGGTTCCAACGTCCAAAATGCGCTGCGGATGCGGTTGCATTTCAAAAGCGGTTAAGCAGTACTGAGTAGTTGTGTGCAAACCAGTACCAAAAGCCATTCCCGGCTCCAACACCAGAACCTTGCGAACACCAATTTCTTCAGGCGTCAATTTATCGAGCAACCATGGAGGGCAAACCATAAACTGATTGCCGACCTCGAATGGCTTAAGCCCTTCCTTCCAACGAACCAGCCAATCTTCTTCTTCAACCGATTTATGCCGCAACGACTTCAAAGATTCGCCGAGCCCATACTCTTCGAGACTGGTTTGAATCTTTACGAGCAACTCTTCCGACAATTCGATTTCATCGAAAGTAGCTCTTACAACGATATCTGCATCAGGATCTACTTCAATAATTTCGCACCCGGTCGAACCGCACTGAATCATTAACCAGGAAGCCATATCTTCGTGCTCAGGCGAAGTCTCGAATTCGACGGTTGCCCATTTTCTTTTCAGTTGTTGAACTGGTTCTGCACGATGATCCATTTGAGGATTCCTTTACTTAAATACTGCGAGTAGCGCTTACGAATTGGATTTGACACCATATAGAGTGTCAAACCGGTTTAACCAGTCGCCCGATGGCGTACATGCCCTAGCGGATGCCTCTGACAAGGTTAGCGCAACCGCGCCGCTCCGTCACTGTAATTTTTTCACCGAGGGGCCCGGTCCTCATTGACAACCCTCCCAGCCGTTCGCAGCCTCGGAGAGCCGACACCCGCGACACCCGCGACACCTGCGACATTCGCGACATCCAGTTGGCTTGGGCTCATCTAAGTTTCATCCGAGGGTTAAGGAGGCACTGCCGCCAGATTGTAAAGGTAACAAGAGCTCGCAGCGACTCAATCGCTCAACACGAAGTCAAGGGTCATATGCTTATAATTATGACTGTACTCCCAGGGATGACAGGACCATGGTCGGTTTAGAAGTTGCGGCAGCGATTGCTCTGTTGATAGCCCTGTATTTGGTGGCATCACCACGTTTCGGCGAGCGCGCATATCACCACGCCCTCTTCGCCCCCTGGAAGTACCCGGTCGGCAACTACCATGGAGACCTGGGCAGCAGCGGTCGATTTGAGGATGTTTTCTTCGACGCCATTGATGGCAAGAAATTGCACGGCTGGTTTTTCCAAGGCTCAAAGAATAAGACGGTGCTGGTTAATCACGGCAAAACAGGAAACATCACCGACCTCGAACAGTTGATGTTCATGCTGCTGGATACAGGCGCATCTGTATTCATCTATGACTACCGCGGCTTCGGACGCAGCGAAGGCTCGCCATCACTGAAAGTAATTTGCGAGGATGGCATCAATGCCTATCAGTGGCTGGTTAACGAAAAAGGCATAGAACCCAGAGACATCGTCGCTTATGGAGAATCTCTGGGCGGCATCGTTGCATGCCATCTGGCGGAGCAAACCGACATCGGCGGTTTGATATTGCAGTCATCATTCTCATCCCTGCGCAAGATTAGCATCGAAAATATGTCGGCGTTGAAGTATTTTCCGCAATCACTGTTTCCAATCCACGGAAACAACTCGATGACATTGAGCAGATTCAAGAAGCCGGTTCTAATCCTGCATGGCGCTCTAGATGAGGATATAAACATTCAACATTCGCACGAGTTGCACACGGCAGCTTCCGCATCAAAAGAGTTCATTATTTTGCCGCACACTTTGCATGACGAAATCGATAAGAGAGATGGAGAATTGTTCGTGGGCTCAGTAACAAGTTTTCTGGAAAACTTAGAACACACGACGCATGGAACGATGCATGGAACGACACACGGAATAACGCACGAAACGACTCACGAAAAAACGCATCCAGCGCAACCACCAGTGCAATCAACGCATACCTGATGGCAAAACTAGAACTAACGTTTCCGTACAGAACACTGTCGAAGAAAACAGCTATTTTTTGCTGCATCATCTGGGGGATTGCAGGCTATTACATGGCGACAATTCTAGCTGCATCGCTCCATGTTCTGACAGCGTCATTCTCGCCTTTCGCGGCATTCCTTCTCGATTTACTGTTCGCGGTAAGCACCGCCGCGATTTACGCCTACATTCCGTTTCGCTTAGTGAGCACGTCGATGCAGGGTGGAACAATCACGGCAAATCGGGACGGATTGGGAATGCCAGGCACACTCTTCGGCAATCCGAGACTGCGAGACTGGAATCAACTCAAACTAGCCGAGATCGCAAACGGAAGAATATACCTCACATTTGAAGGACTGGACCAGGTCACGATTGAAACATCCCAACTAAACACTGAGCAAACCGAGCAATTCCTGCTTGCTCTAGAGGTATGGGGACATAGAGCGGTCCTCGCAAATTCGTTGCTGGAAGTGCGGGACAAAATTCAAAACGATAAAGTTGGTATAGAAGATCATTCCTACACACAGATGTGGGAAGAAGAGCTAAATAGACGATTCAATTCAACAACGTTTGTACCACTAGAACCAGGTCACAAGCTTCGATCGGATTCGTTCAGCGTAAATAAGCAACTGGCTTTTGGCGGATTCTCTGCGGTGTACCTGGCCGAAGATAACAACCGGAATCAGGTCGTAATCAAAGAATCTGTAGCCACCACAAATGATGCTGCACACGACAAAGCGCTGGAATTATTCCGGCGCGAAGCCTCTTTACTGAGCGGTCTGGACCACCCGCAGATCGCTAAAGTCCTGGACAACTTCGTTGAATCAGGACGGAATTATCTTATTCTCGAATATATTCAAGGCGAGAATCTACGCGAATATGTAAGGAAACGTGGTTCTCTGAAAGAAGAACTGGTTATTGACCTGATGATTCAAATGGCAGATGTACTCAACTATCTGCATGAGAAAACACCACCAATTTTGCACCGAGACTTTACTCCGGACAACATTGTAATCCGAGCGAATCATTCACTTGTAGTAATTGATTTTGGTGCTGCAAATGAATATATCGGCACAGCTACGGGCACTTTAATCGGCAAGCAATGCTACATGCCACCAGAACAGGTGCGCGGCAAGAACGACGCGACTAGCGATCTCTATGCATTAGGCTGCACTGCGGCGTTCTTGTTGACGGGTAAAGATCCCGAAGCACTTCGATGCTCTCACCCTCAGGCGTTAAATAACAAAGTGTCGGATCCAATCGATCAACTGATTGCACAACTAACGCAACAAGATTCGAAGCAGCGCGTTCGATGTGCGAAAGAACTTAAAACACTGCTTGAAGATTTAAAAGGAAAACCCGCTAGAACAGCAATTGGAACCACAGACGCGACGAGAACCGAACTGCCAGAGAAAAGACAGATGGATGGGCAGCAGTGAGGCTGCTCCGATTCCGAGAATAGCACGGACCGTAAAAATCAATATGGAACAGGACGAAACAAAAGAACTCTTTTCGGAACTCAGCAAGGCGTTACAGGGTCCGCAACCCAGCGAGGCGGTGAGGGATTGCACACTACCTGTAGTGGCGCCGCATGATTACAGATTGCGATGGAATGACGAAGCAATTCAGTTCGAAACACCAGAAGGCATGAAGCACCTGGCATGGAAAGACGTTGTACAGGCTTCAGCATCACAGACACATCCCGGAACTAGATTGCTAGGACGAACGATAGATCTCACAGATCGAAGCGGCACGACTCACAAGATTGCGTTTTCTGACGTTGCAAACAAAAATCGCTGGCTCGATTTGATCGGCACCATTCAGTACTGCAGCGAAGCGAAGATGATCAATCTCTCTGAGCAAAGTTACAATGATGCCCGCGATGTCGTGGTGCCGCTCTGGTCATCCGGTCAGCTGGTCAGCGATCAGAGCAAAATGCAAAAAGTTGTGAGCGTAGTTATTACACTATTCGCAGTCGCATGGATTATTGAATTTTTGCTCGAAGCGGGCCCAGCCGGAAAAGTTTTCAGCAACGGTTTGTACTACAGCGCCATGCAATTCGTCAAGTTCCTGCCATTACTATTCCTACCTGTTTACGCCCGCATGGTGCCGGTCTCGCAAATTCGCTGTAATCCAGAAGAACTGCGCTGCGAAGCCATAGTTGGCGGACACACAATGGTGAAGCGTAAGTTGCGCTGGAAAGACATACGAAGTATCCAGCTTGGTCCTGAGAAACCTGGACAACGACTGCTAGACCGAGAACTGTGCTTCAACCAGAATAATGGCGGCTCATACAAAATCAAACTCGAGAACATTGGCTCCGCTCAGAACTGGCGCGAACTGCTTGCCAGCATATTTCACATGTCTGGTCTGCAAGTTGAGAATGCAGATTCAAACCTCTTCGATCAGGTAAATCCAGATCAAAAGGATCCCAGCTATACCCAGATTTGGCTGGATTCGCTGATGGCACCAGCGCGTCGAGAGAAGTTACTACAGCTGGAAACAGGAGTGTCTCTTCAGGGCGGTAAATACATTCTTGAACAAAAGCTGGGTGCTGGTGGACAGGGCGCAGCTTACTTAGCGAAAAGAGACGATGGTGTCATGGTCGTGCTGAAAGAATACATTTTGCCGATTTATGTGGATGCTAAAGTCAAAAGAAAGTCTCTGGAGAATTTCGAAAATGAAGCTCGTATGCTTCAACAATTGGATTCACCGCTGATTGTCAAACTGCTTGGATTTTTTGTCGAAGATCATCGGGGTTATCTCGTTCTAGAACACATTAGTGGAGTCAACCTACGCGATTACGTTGCAGAGAAGGGACCAGTTACGGAAACAGAAACAGTTCGCTACGGAATTATGCTCTGCGATGCTCTTATCGAACTGCACGCAAAAAAACCGCCCATAGTGCATCGAGACTTCACGCCCGACAATGTGATCGTATCCGGCGATTCCATAAAGATCATCGATTTTATGGTTGCACAGCAAAATGAAGAAAGCGCTACCGGTACGGTGGTCGGTAAACATGCATACCTTCCACCTGAGCAATTCCGAGGCAAAGCAACGACGCAGAGCGACATCTATGCGCTTGGCTGCTGTCTTTTCTATCTGCTGACTGGGCAAGAACCAGAACCGCTATCGACATCGCACCCCATACTTATTAATGACACCATAAGCGGTGCACTCGATTCGATCGTGGCGAAAGCAACTGAGTTAGAATGCGATGATAGATACAAGTCGGCGTTCGAACTCAAAACAGAGTTGACGAAATGGCAAGAGAACGCAGCGCAGACATCGGAATAGAGCAGGAATAGAGCACGCGGGACGAGTGCGATCCATGTGACAGCGGACAATCAAGCACGCGGGACGCGTGCGTTCCATGTGACAGCAGACATCGAGCACGCGGGACGCGTGCGGTCCATGTGACAGCAGACATCGAGCACGCGGGACGCGTGCGGTCCATGTGACAGCGGACAATCAAGCACGCGGGACGCGTGCGGTCCATGTTAGTCGATGTAGTCGCGCAGGCGGCGTGAACGCTGCGGGTGACGCAGTTTACGCAGTGCCTTCGCTTCAATCTGACGAATACGCTCTCTGGTCACACCGAACAGCTGTCCGACTTCTTCCAGCGTGCGCTGGCGTCCGTCATCCAGACCGAAGCGCAGTCGAAGCACATCGCGCTCTCTGTGCCCTAGCGCAGCCATTACCTGAATGATGTCCTCACGCAAAAGCTGGTGCGTAATCGAAGTCGCCGGCGTTTCTGAATCCTGGTCTTCGATAAAATCGCCCAACCTGCTGTCGTCTTCTTTGCCCACTGGCGTTTCGAGCGATACAGGCTCCTGCGCAACCTTCATAATGTCACGCAGTTTCGCAACGGTGATTTCCATTGCGTTGGCAATTTCCTCTTCGGTAGGCTTACGACCGTAAGTCTGCTGCAGTTGCCGTGTCACTTTCTTGAGCTTGTTAATCGTCTCAACAACGTGCACAGGAATGCGAATTGTTCGCGCCTGGTCAGCAATAGATCTGGTGATTGCCTGTCGAATCCACCATGTTGCGTACGTACTGAATTTGTATCCACGTTGATGGTCAAACTTCTCAGCCGCTCGAATCAATCCCAAATTTCCTTCCTGAATCAAATCAAGGAAAGCCATACCTCGATTCGCGTATTTCTTGGCGATCGAAACAACCAACCTCAAGTTGGCCCGCACCAACTGACGCTTTGCAATAGCACCCTCTGAACCCCCAGCCTCGATACGGCGCGCCAGCTCAATTTCCTGGTCGGCTTTGAGCAGCGGAATAGAGCCAATTTCGCGCAAGTACAGGCGAATCGGGTCGTCATCACCTGCGCCCTTGACGACGTCTTCAAGTTTGGTGGGAAGTTCTACTTCCTCATCGTCTTCAATAGCGCCACGAAAGATATCGTCGGCTTCTGGTTCGTCTTCGTCTTCATCTTTCTCTTTGACGGACTCTTTAGACACCGCGGGCGATGCAGTCGCCTTCTTTCCGCCCTTTTTATCATCCACTTTAGCGAGAAGCTGTTTCAGTCGGATAATTACGGCTCCGGGGATTTCATCTTTACCCTTTAAGTTTTGAACGCTCTGACCAAACTCTGGATCATTGCTCCAGGTCGACTGACACTTAGGGCACTCATCCAGGTGTTGGCAAACGGCTGAGGTCGATTCAGGCTGAGGCTCATCCAGGAGGGATGTCAGCATTGGTACGACTTCACTACACTTCATCGATTCACCTCGAACGGGAGTTCCTTCCTCTATTTTATTCCACTATTTTTAAAGGTTCTCTCTCGATGTGAGATGATACCCCAAAACAAAGGACAGAAAAAGAGTGGTCAAGGAGAGCGAAATCAAGTTCGGAAGCGACTTGTACGGCACCATTAATGGTGCAGGAAAGCGCGGACCGGTGATTATTTCTCACGGAGCCGGGCGCGGACTGGATGCCCCAATTCTGGTCAAAACTGCTGAACAACTGGCAGAGCTGGGTTTTCGGGTCCTTCGCTTCAACTTTAGTTATATCGGAAAACGCCCCGCGCCATCGGCCGGCGGAAAAAAAGAACAGCCTGAACTGGTGAGCGCAATCGAATACATGCGACAGTATGGAAATCCCATCCTGGTCGGAAAATCATTTGGCGCCAGGGTCGGCTCATTTGTAGCCGCCGAAAGAGACGACATTCGCGCTCTTGTCTTTTACGGGTTACCAATTTGCGGTATGGGCAAAAATCCCAAGCCCCGCGACTGGTCACATCTGGGCAACATTAAAGCGCCAATTTTCTTCATTACCGGCAATAACGACAAATTGTGCCCTCTGGAACGGCTCGCGGAAGAGCAAAAACACGTTGCCAGCGAATTCGCATCACAGGTAGTACCAGGCGACCATTCATTCAACCCCAGGGGCGAAGACGCAGCCATCAAGTTGTGCGTCGACTGGATTAATGCGCTGAATTAATGGAAGGTGGCTTTAAATGCCTGCTTTAATCGCCTGCTTTAGTCGCGGCTGATGTAGTCGCAGGCTGCTCTAGTCGCAGCCACAGTCTCTGGTCTTACAGTTTTATGGGCTCAGCGTGAGGCTGCTGCCTGCGTACTCGGTTTTGTATGGCTGAATAAGGACTGGTTCTTGGTGTGACTGAAGAACGAGCCTGGAACACTCGCGCCAGCCACTTCCTGGTCGATGTCCACACGTTTCATGTTTGGAGAAATGTACTTTTGCTTCTTTTCGTGTGTCAGCTTCCACCAGTGGAATTCAGGCGCACCCTTGCTGAACTGCGTACACAATTTCCAAGTATCCGAAGTGCGCGGATCCATCGCCAGAACGTGCTGTTCGTCAGTGACAAGTAGCACGTTCTTGCTGTGACGGCTCATACCGGGTAAATCCATAGCCACAGAGGCTTGCTTTCCGTTGATTGTGATTTTCACAGTTGGGCTGAATGCCTGGTCCGAAGCTCCCACTACGACAGCTTTTCCATTGACTTTGAAGGCGCTGTAGAGGTCAGGAGCGGTGTAATAATTCCCGCCCAGTGCGGCAAATTCAAGACACGTCATATCTGTAAACGCCTTCAGAACAGTGTTTTTGACATAACCGTCGGTGACATTGACCGCGGCAGCAGTCGGGAGAAGGTTTCCGCCATTGAAGAAGTCCGCGTCCTTCAGGGCATCGACTTTGACGCCTCCAGCCAACTGCGTGACCTTTGCCGTCAATGGTATGACTTTGTCGACATGGTCCGTCATGGCAGGCAACGACTTCAACGTGTCTGCCGGCAGTAAGTCGTTTTCTGTCGCAACGCCCTGCAACGGCTTTTTCTTACTGAGATCAGGCTTCCCGACCATAGACAGCAGTCCGGACTGGTCGATGGACGCTTTCAGGTAGGGGCTGGTAGGGTCATACTTGCGGAACAGCTCCGCCGCCTGAGCATAAAGCGTTGCGGCCTGAGCATTTTGGCGCAACAGCCTTCGCGTCTGCGCTTCAGCATACTTGGCTTGAGCCTGGAACCTGCCGTTGTTTGCCATGCCGAAACCGGCCTCGGCAATGCGGAACTGCTCAGCTGCTCCGTACAAGTTGTTGACGGCCAACGCCGACACGCCCTGCTTGTAGTACTGAGAAGCCTGCCATTCACGCAGGTTCGAAAATAACGGCGCAGCCACCTCGGCTTTACCTTCTAACTTCATACGAGATTGTTGAACAGGCGAGTTGTCAAGCTGCGGTTTCTGCGGCTGCAACATGGTTATATCGTTGCTCTCGACCGAATATGCCGCTGGCACTGCGCCCAAAAACAGCGCTCCCAGAAGAGCGGCGGACATACGAGCGGCTGGCGAATAGCCAGATGACCTGAGTCGCATCTGAAAAACCCTGACGGTTTCGGACCTGATTCACACTACATATCATGCCCGTCTTATCCGCATTGTAATCAAAATTGCCATTAAAATGCTGGCTGGCAATTTTGGTTCAAATGCGCGTCACTGCCCGTTTTCATGACAGCAGTCGGCTGACACCACGCGCGATGCGAATCAGGCTGCCTGAAAAGGAATTTCTAAGATGTGACTGTTCCAGAAATTCTATATTCGAAATCTGGGATTAAAACCTGCCGAAGGTCGGAGTCGAACCGACACGCCCGTGAAGGCGGATGATTTTGAGTCAACTGCGTCTGCCATTTCGCCACTTCGGCGCAGGAGTGATTTTTCATTCTACACTATGACTATGGAAGCACAACGGAAACACGTAAAAGTCAACAAAATGAGACCAAAAAATTCGCAAAGCCGCACCGTGCGGTGCTTGATTACGGGGTTCGACGCATTTGGAAAACACGCCTCAAACCCCAGCCAGCGAATCGCTGAACTACTGCCGAACCAATTTGAGATTCCAAGGACCAACTTGTCAGTTGAAATCGACACGCTAGTCATACCGACATGTTGCAAACAGTCATGGCGTCTGATTTCGAAACAACTGGCAAAAGACGACTATTCGTCGTTGATTATGGTAGGCATGGCTGGCGGCAGGAAACGCATAGCGCTGGAAAGATTCGCCCTGAACATTCGCGACTATGGGATTAAGGACAACAACGGTCACAAGTACGACGGCACCCCAATTTATGAAGGTGAGCCGGAAGCATTGAAAACGGACTTGCCGCTGACCCATCTGCGAGACACGCTGCGCAAGAAAAACATTCCTGCAGAGGTTTCAAATTTCGCGGGCAGCTTCATCTGCAATGAAGTCTACTACCAGGGTTTGCGCTACAAAGAAAAAAACGGCGGGTTGAGTTCAGTGCTGTTTGTGCACGTTCCTCAAATCAAAGACCTGGCGAATACACTGGTGGAAGCTGAGCATGAAGAGATCACTGCAATAAAATCGCCGGCGGCACGTAACAAGGCAGCACTGAACCTTATGACAGACTGCGTTCAAGACATAGCCGCTTACTGCAGCAAGCTCAGCTCTTCCTGATGACTTTTAGTCTCAAAAGATTCGTAAGGGATGCGATTCTGATTTGCGATCCCCATTGCAGTCCACTCCAGGCGGCGCGCTTCGATCGGCTTCTTGTGACTGATTAGAGAGACGTATTGTTTGACCGAGTCGACAAATCTGACTTGATCCGACTTGAACTTACTGCCGCGTAAGAGTGTCATCGACTGCTTAAACCATCTCTCTGCGGCGTCTTCATCGTTAGAGGCTTTGCAGAAATAGCCCATAGCCGCAGCAAATTTTTGATCTGTCTCATTTTCCGGCACCGAATTTTTGAAAAGCTTATAGCCCGCCAGTCCCTGCTCTGTGCCGCACAGTTGCAGCATGGTCTGAAAATCGGTATACGGTCCGTGTCCAATAAGAACATTGGATAGAAGCAAAGACGCAATCAGCTCTTTTTTATTCATATAGCCCGCGAGCATCAAGGTATCTTGGTTAGCACGCTGCCCCTGCCCCGTCAGCATGGCGGCTTGCAAGTCGAGGTAGACGGCACGCTCGTTTCTTGGCGATAAGCGTCGCACACTATTGATGATTGAAAGCGCTTCGGGCAACTGGTAATCACAAATCAGTGCATCTGCCAATGAAAGGGATACATTCAGATCCGGCTTTCTATAGAGGCTCTCCAGAGCCAGTTCTGAACGCAGCAACGAAATTGCTTCATGAACATTGCCATGACGCATCTTGTCTTTCGCCATCAAATGGAAAATCAGCTGGTGTTGTGACACCGCCAAAATTGGCATTAAAAGAAGCATGGCAAGCGTCATTCGCCACTTGAAGGCATCTTTTTTATAGCGAATCGATTTGCGCGCCGGAAAAAGTTCGGGGTCGGTCCAGCGCACAGCGTCGCCTTCAGCCAGAGCTACAAGCGAGCAGGAAAGGGCATCTGCGCGATCCAACTCTCCACGTCGCACATAGTGATCAATCAAGAATCGAATATCAGAAAACACATCTTTCGGCTTCCCCTGATTAAGGCGCAGTCTTGTGCAGGCAGCCTCAAACTCAGGGATGAAGCGACTCGAGAAGGCTTTGATCATCAACAACACCTTCGTTACTAACCAGTGGATTAGAACAAAAACGCGCAGCGGTTTAAATAGGGTTTTACCTAGTCAAGGCTCAGGTTTCGAACTATGCGGTTGAGCCCAACTCAAAAGTGACCATTCCTGGCCAGCGTCACTCAGAGTCGCGGTCCTTTGGGTGTATCGCACCAACCAGTTCGTTCACAGCTCGAACACACGTCCTTACCGCCTACAATGCACTTGTCGCAGACTTTCTCATGACAAACAGAACATTTTTTGCCGCCCGTTCCCGGCAATCCGGTCAGGAATGCGCCCAGCGGCGACCCACAAACAGTGCAGGTAAAGCCAAGTGGATTCTTCGGAACGATTGGAGGTAATTTCATAATCCAAATGAGATAGTCAAGGTTGCATACTAGAATCTTAACTCCAAACCGCGATTAATGTGATTTATGAAAAACTACATTCTCAGCATCGATCAAGGCACGACTAGCTGTAGAGCTATCGTCTTCGACAAAACCGGCAAGACCATAGCAGTCGGACAGAAAGAATTCACGCAATCTTTTCCGCAGCCGGGATGGGTCGAACACGACGCCGAGGAAATTTTGGCGACGCAAATAGAATGCATTAAAGAGGCAATAAAAAAGGCGGGCGTTAACGCTGACGAAATTGCCTGCGTAGGCATCACTAATCAGCGAGAAACCACCGTTGTCTGGAATAAAAAAACAGGCAAACCTGTTTATCCGGCAATCGTCTGGCAATGCCGTCGCACGCAAAAGCTTGCCGAAGAATTGCGCGATAAATCGGATGAGTTCAGAGAAAAAACTGGACTCGTTCCAGACGCATATTTTTCCGGTCCGAAAATTCGTTGGATTTTAGACAACGTCAACGGCGCTCGCAAACTTGCGAATGACGGAGAGTTGGCCTTCGGAACTATAGATTCATGGCTGATCTGGAATCTAACAAGCGAGAAGAATCATTTCACCGAACCTAGCAATGCATCACGCACGATGCTCTACAACATAAGGACAATGGAATGGGATGACCATCTGTTGTCGCAGCTGGAAATCCCCAAGACGATGATGCCGCAGGTGATACCATCAAACGGCAGCTTCGGACACACAGACGAAAAACTATTAGGGTTCAAAGCACCTATCAGAGCTAATCTAGGCGATCAACAAGCCGCCCTCTTCGGACAATGCTGCTTCGATACCGGCATGGGCAAGTGCACATACGGCACCGGCAGCTTCTTGCTCACAAACATCGGCACAGAAGTTAAGTTGGTGCCGGGGCTTTTGACCACAGTAGCATGGCACCTCGAGGGAACAGCACCGATCTATGCGTTCGAAGGAGCAATCTTCGTCGCAGGTGCTGCAATTCAATGGTTGCGGGATGGGCTGGGCATCATCGAATCCAGTGCCGACACACAGAAACTGGCAGAGTCTCTGGAGTCGAACGAAGGAGTATTCTTCGTTCCGGCTTTTGTCGGTCTCGGGTCGCCTTACTGGAACTCAGACGTGCGCGGAACAATCGTCGGACTGACCAGAGGCACAACCCGCGCGCACTTCGCACGCGCGGCACTAGAATCGATGGCATTCCAAATTGCAGATGTCGCCAGAGACATGTCAAAGCATGGAATAAGCATCAAAGAGTTGCGAGTCGACGGTGGCGCAACACGCAACGACTTCATGGTGCAATTCCAGGCTGACTTGTTGAAGGTGCCGGTGATCCGCTCTGCTCAAACCGAATCAACAGCCTGGGGGGTCGGTGCATTAGCGGCGCTGACTTGCGGGCTGGTGAAAGACTTCGCTGAATTGTCTGCGGACTGGCAGCTTGATTCCAAAATCATGCCTCAAGTGGATCGGGCAAACGACTATGAGGGCTGGCAAGCGGCGATTCGCGGCGCCTTTGCAGTAGCAGAACACAAACGATTTTAATCCCAGCTCAAAGTACCACCTGTCTGATAGTCGATGACGCGCGTTTCAAAGAAATTCTTTTCCTTACGCAGATCCAGCATTTCGCTCATCCAGGGGAATGGATTTTGCGCACCGGCGTACAGCTCAGGCAGACCAATTTGATTCAACCGGCGATTAGCAATGAATCTCAAATAGTCGTAGAACATATTCTGATTCAAGCCAAGCACGCCTCGTGGCATGGTGTCCTGGGCATAACGCAATTCCAATTCGACGGCTTGCTTGATCAGATCTACGATTTCACTCTGAAAATCAGGAGTCCACAAATGCGGATTTTCAGCCTTAATTTGGTTGATCAAATCAATTCCAAAATTGAGGTGCATAGACTCATCACGCAAGATGTACTGAAATTCTTCCGAAGCACCAGTCATTTTGTTCTGGCGCCCAAAACTGAGCATCTGAACAAATCCAACGTAGAAGAACAGGCCTTCCATGATTACGTAATAGCCAATCAAATTACGCAGGAACCGGCGATCGGTTTCTGGAGTTCCGGTATTGAAATTTGGATCTGAAAGTTCCTGCGTGAACTGGAGTTCAAATGCATCCTTATCATGGATCACAGGCACTTCGCGATACATGTTGAAGATCTCGCCTTCGTCGAGCCCAAGGCTCTCGATGACGTACTGATACGCATGAGTATGCACAGCTTCATCAAACGCCTGGCGCAGAAGATACTGTCGGCACTCAGGATTCGTGATGTGTCGGTAGATCGCAAGCACGAGATTATTTGCGACGAGTGAATCTGCAGTCGAAAAGAAACCGAGATTTCTCTTGATGATCATACGCTCGTCTTCGGTCAATCCATTCGGGTTCTTCCACAAGGCAATATCACGACTCATATTGATTTCCTGCGGCATCCAGTGATTGGCGCATGCGTCGAGATACTTCTGCCAGGCCCATTCGTATTTGAAAGGCACAAGCTGATTTAAATCGGCGCGACAGTTGATGATGCGCTTTTCGTCCACCTTTATTCGTGCGGCGTTGAACTTTATCTCTTCCATGCCTGTGACACCATGACCAGTGGCTGATGAGACTGCTGAACTACTCGCAGCCGCTGTGTTCGGCGGTGCAAACGAAATTCCAATCGGCTGTCCACTATTCTGTCCAAGTGCCTGTCCAGCAGTTGAATTTCCAACACCCTGCTGTGCAGTCGCTGCGCCATCGCCAAAATCGAGCATATTAGTTACCCTCAGTTTCTAGTTTTTAGTTGAAAAATACCGGAAGTTATTGGCAAGATTCGCATTCTGGATCGGTGATCAAGCATGCTTTGCCCATTTGCACAGGCGCAGATACAGCCACCGTAGATGACACCGCGTTCAGCGCGCCTGTCTTAACAGTAGACTTTTCCGCACTGGTAGCACTTGTCGTACGCAAGTAATACGTTGTCTTCAAACCTGACGTCCAAGCCAGTTTATACATCTCGTCGAGCTTCTTGCCACTTGGCTCTGACATGTACAGGTTCAAACTCTGAGATTGATCGATCCACTTCTGGCGTCTGGAACCTGCTTTGATCAACCAGCTCGCATCCACCTCGAAAGCGGTTGCATAACGGGCCTTCACATCAGCCGGTATCCGCTCGATTGGCAAGACACTGCCGTCGAAGTACTTCAAGTCATGCACCATCACTTCATCCCACAAACCAAGCTCTTTGAGCTCGTCTACGAGATAACTGTTGAGCACCGTGAAATCGCCCGAGAGGTTTGACTTAACAAACAGATTCTGGAATGTGGGCTCAATCGACTGACTGACGCCGACAATGTTCGATATGGTGGCAGTCGGTGCAATCGCGAGACAGTTGCTGTTACGCATTCCCCATCTAGCGATGTGTTCACGAACTGCGGTCCAATCAAGCTTTCCGCCACGAGTGACATTTACAGGAGTACTGCGAGCGGCTTGGAGAAGTTCAAGAGAATCTTGCGGAAGGATGCCCTTATCCCAAAGAGAACCGGCGTAACTCTGGTATGCACCACGCTCCTTAGCCAGCTGACTGCTAGCTAGAATCGCATAGAAACTGATGGCTTCCTGCGAATAGTCGGCAAAGTCAACTGCTGCCTCTGAAGCATAGGGGATCCTCAACAGAAGCAATGCATCCTGAAATCCCATCAATCCAAGACCGACAGGGCGGTGCTTCATGTTCGCCTGACGAGCTTTAGGCACGCTGTAATAGTTGATATCGACAACGTTATCGAGCATACGCATAGCGATGCGACAGGTGTTTTGCAGCTTCTGAAGATCAAGGGCACCATCGGTGATGTGAGCAACCAGGTTGACGGATCCGAGATTGCAAACCGCCGTCTCAGTATCAGATGTATTCAAAGTGATTTCGGTACAGAGATTCGAACTGTGAACTACACCTACGTGCTGTTGCGGGCTGCGTAAGTTGCAGGGGTCCTTGAAAGTAATCCATGGATGACCGGTCTCGAACAACATCGACAGCATCTTCCGCCACAATGAAACAGCCGGAACCTTCTTGAACAGTTTCAGTTGACCAGCTTGCGCTTTCGCTTCGTACTCTTCGTACTTGTCCTTGAACGCTGGTCCAAATAGATTATGCAGGTCCGGAGTCTCATCCGGGCTGAACAAAGTCCACTCAGAATCTGACAGCAAGCGCTCCATGAACAAATCTGGAATCCAGTTTGCCGTATTCATATCGTGGCAACGACGGCGATCATCGCCCGTATTTTTGCGCAGTTCCAGAAACTCCTCGATATCGAGGTGCCATGTTTCGAGATAGCTGCAAACAGCACCCTGCCTCTTGCCACCCTGATTAACAGCAACAGCAGTGTCATTGACGACTTTGAGGAACGGCACGACGCCCTGGCTCTTGCCGTTGGTGCCTTCGATATGAGCGCCGAGGGCACGAACAGGAGTCCAGTCGTTACCGAGTCCGCCGCTGTATTTAGACAGCAATGCATTTTCCTTGATCGAATCGTAGATTCCAATCAAGTCATCGCTAACGGTGGTCAGGAAGCAAGAAGATAGCTGCGGGCGCTGGGTGCCGGAATTGAACAGCGTTGGAGTCGACGAAACGAAATCGAAGCTAGACAACAAGTTATAGAACTCGATAGCACGTTCTTCTCGTTCAACTTCGTTGAGCGCCAGACCCATGGCTACGCGCATCCAGAAAGCTTGCGGCAGCTCGATGCGAGTTCCGTCAATGTGGATTAAATAACGGTCGAACAAAGTTTGCAAACCGAGATATTGGAAATTCAAATCGCGATCTGGCTTGATTGCTGCACCAATTTTAGCGAGGTCGAATTGTCCGAGACGGGCATCGATACGGCCGGCAGCAACTCCTTTTGCAACGTATTCAGCAAAATAGGATGGGTAGAGCGCCTTCATCTGCTCATGAGTGGTCGGGGCGCCAATCACTTCCAGACGAATCTGATCGAGCAACAAACGGGCAGTCGCATAAGCGTAGGCAGGATCATGCTCAATCAACGCCCGCGCACTAAGAATGGCTGATTTGTAGACTTCAGCCTGAGGTACACCGTGGTACAAACTGGCAATTGTGGCATCGAAGATTTTCTCGACAGACACCGCATTGCCCAACGATGAACACGCTTCTTCAATAACTGTTTTCAGACGGGCAACATCCAATGGTGCGCTTGTACCATCCGGGTTCGTAACGTCGATTGCGAAACTCGGTTGGCGCACGTTGTCGTGGGCACGTTCTCTGGCGCGAGCTTCGCGATAAAGAACATAACTTCTCGCCACTTCATGCTCACCGGCACGCATCAAGGCCAGCTCGACCTGGTCCTGGATATGCTCGATATGCAAGATGCCGCCTTCAGGCAAACGACGCTCGAGCACTGAACAAACCTGCGCTGTCAAACGCTGCACTATATCGCGCACCTTGGAGCTAATGGTGCCACCACTCTCGCCCTCAACGGCGATAAAGGCCTTGGTAATCGCAACTGAAATCTTGGCTGGATCGAAGTCGACAACTGTTTGATCGCGCCTCAAAACCTTGTATTCAACTGCCGTTTTTGCCGCCGAATCAGGCAATTTGTTTGCGGTTACTTGACTCATTAATCGAACTCCCGAATGTGAAAGCTGAGAAATAAAAATCCTTCTGGTATGAGCCCAGAAGGAAAAATCATCGGCACGGATATGTATCCGCTGCATATGACGTTTCCCTTCTTGCCTCGAGAAGGTTCGTCCGTTATCTGGCATTCAGGTGGGTAGCCTGGCTTCTCAATCTCAATGGACTGAAGTTACAGTTGCGGGACAGCGGTGGAATCTCACCACACTTCCCCCACCAGATCTCAACTACACGCTGTACATGTAATTCGATCCCTGACGTTGCTGAATGCTCAGCAAAGGAATTTTATTGTTGCGCTCCTTTTGGATTTACAACTCAGTAACAACACTTGCGTATTGCACGATTTGAAGGTAACACTCAGGCAAACTTTAGGCAAGCGGCATATTTTCCCGAAAGCCAGATCTAATCTTGCAATGCCGCATCCTTGCTCGATCATGATTTTGGATTTATTGGACGGAACCGCCAAATATCTAGCGATTCGGGATCCCAGACTGGCGCATTTCGATATGCCTGACACATACGAGTGAGGCAACCGCATACTGTATCAATACTCAATATACGCTTGCGCACTCGAGGATATAAGACCGCCAAACGTATCCGTTCGACATATCTGGCAAACGGGATCAGTCTACATATCAGGTCTTGCCAAACTGCTCTACATATCTGTCGTACCGAACTGCTCTACATATCTGTCGTACCAAACCGCTACATAGCTGTCGCACCACACCGCTCTACATGTCTGTCGTACCGAACTGCTGACTAATCGCAGCACTGAAAGTCGGCACTTTATTCGTAAACGTATCCACGTCTTTGATAATTGCCTGCGGTATCAGTTGAGGACTGCGCGGTCTCATATTCGGCATTTTTTTGATTGCAGTTCCAATTGCAAGCAATTCAATCACGCCACCACCAAAATCGTAGACGTAAGTTTTTACGCCGACCACATCGTCAGCATCAACAGTCTGCGCATCTTCAGCAATCATCGACAGGGCTCTAACGCGTGCCTGATAGATCAGGTAGGTCAACTCTGAAATTTCGCCGCGCACGAAACTCTTGAACATCGCTTTGACACCACCAGCGAAACCAAGAGAAAAGACTGAAACTCCGAGCACGAGTTTAACAGGACAATAACCAGAATGAATTACATTCCACATCTCTTCATTGGTCAGGTCGCTGGTAATCGGAGCCTCATTGAATCTAGCCGGCAAATCAGAATTGTGAGATGCAGTGCCCGTCATCAACATTTCCTGCATTCCACTGATCGGCGTGATCACAGTGTTGATACCAAGCACTGCGTTAGCTCCGACCGCTTTCGCTTCCGCAGTAATTCGCTCCAGTGCGAGGTGCCTGGTGTGATTAAGCATATTGGAATATTCAATTACTTCACCGCTTTTTAAACTGCGAAGTGCACCTTTGATACCACCACCGACGCCGATAGAGTAGGCGACATTGCCAAAAACGAATTGCAAGGGCTCAAATCCGCAATCAAGCTGACAATACAATTCCTGCCCGTTAGCAGAAGTAGACCAGAGGTGATCTGAATTTGGAGGATCGCCAGCTTCTGCGTGCACAGCGGACCCTATGGACAAATACTCAATATTGGCGCTGTGAAAAATAAGTTGACTGGCTACGCCGGTTACACCGACGCCAACGTGACGCCTGGCTTCTTCAATCATCCGTAAATAAGCAAGAGAGCGCCCATCGCGAATAATTTCCGTAATCTGATGTACTTCCCCGCCTCCGAGAGTTTTCAGCCCGGACACGACACCACCTGCAAAACCAAGTGCAAAGACACTATTGCCAATGACGAGATTGCCCGGGGAATAGCCCTTCTCTTTCAAACAATACAATTCATTTCCAGAAAGTCCGGTAATTATCGCCATTTCAGTTGGTCCTCATTCCTCACCTAAATCAAATTCCACACAAAATTGTCGGCACGATCATTGATATTCCCACCGCGTAGATTGCGTCAAACCAGAAGATACTTGCCAATCTCGCCAGCGAAAAAGCTATGCGCATGGAAGCTGAAAACACACGAAGCGGCGTGATTCCTTTTCCTGCTTTAATTTGTGCATGAAAGTTATCCAAGTCTTGTTTGCTAGGGAAAGCGTGCATCCCGATTGAAATACCAAGCCACAGTTGGAACAACGATAATGGAGTTCCGGCTAGAGCATAGTCTTTTAAAATTAAGACCGGCACGAGCACTGAGAAACCAATCAGTGCACAGACGAAAGAATTGATGAAAAAAGGTCCGACTGCAATTAGAAAGGCGCTTTTCAAATCGGGTACCGGACCATGTACGACATAGCCACTCGGATCACCAAGTCTGAAGTAGACAGCCTTGTAGACAGGCACTTTTGCCAGGTCGCAGAAAACTCTATGCGCGATTTCATGAACAATGACGCCGGGAAACGTCAGCAGGGCGATCAAGAAGCCAGGAATAAAGAACACTACGCAAACCCCACTGCAACTACTCTGTCACTTCATTCTTGACTACATAATCATCGTAATGACCGATTGGTTCAAAAGCACGTTGATACTTTTCAGGCATCACCTTTTTAAGGTCTTCCCACTGGTACTTGTCCAGTTTTGAAAATCGAAGCATTTCGAATGCTTGTTTGGCAGATTCTTCGTTGTTCTGAGCAAACAACCCCTGTGCCACGCCTACTCTAGCAGCGAACGCATTGGGATATTTCTTAAAGACATCCCGGTAAATCGCCAATCCCTCGCTGAAATCGCCTTTGAGATATGCACGTTCTGCCTTATAAACCTGTCTTCCGGCAATTAAATATGGAGGAGCGGAGATCAAAGACGCCAGAACAACGACACACACCACAGCACCAAAGACCTTTATCAAAATTGGATACTGATGCGGGTTCAGGGGCGTGGCGTCATAACCAGCTGGAACACTTTGGCACATATCAACCTCGAACAAAAATGCCAGTAAGTTCGGATACCAATGAATTCAACATTACACTAATCTGTGCAAAGTACAACCTTAAAACAGTGACTGCTTGAGTTCGTGTCAGGTCAGTAAACCGACTGACACTACATGTGGTGCACGCAGTTTAGCGGGCGGAGTAAGTAAGTAAGTAAGTAAGTAAGTAAGTAAGTAAGCTAAGTACGTACGTACGTGAGTACGTGAGTACGTGAGTGAGTGAGTAAGTAATGAATGAAGGCATGCATGCGTGCATTCACGAATGCAATACGTCAAGGAATGAATGAAACAACTAAGGACGTACGCAAGTCAAATAAGTAAGTGATCGAGCGCGTGTGTAAACTAAAACTCCTCGGCCAAACTCACTAAATCAAACTCAAAAAAAACAAAACAAAAACACCGTCCAGATTGCTCTCGGACGGTGTTTTCGCTACTGCCTGACTGCCCCTTGCGATATGGGCTCAGTATCTATGTATGCTTCAGTCAGTCCTTCACATACATCGGGCTACTTACTAACGTTTCTGGTCAGCGCCGACCTGTCGTTTCCGTAAAGCCCCTCGGCTCAAAGCGCTTATCATTTAAGTAAGCCGCTCACCGTTGATGCCATTAGTGTATCCGATCGCAAAATATATTCCAGTACCCCATTGAGTATTTAACGTTTGCATCCTTGGCATCACCAAGAACCGCTTTCAATGACCGCATCAAATATCGAATTCGATTAACAAGCGCTTGATCAACTGAAAGGCGCATGGAAAGCGGCATCGCATATAGCATCGATATACGGACGCCAGAACTCAGAATGTTGGATAAGCGACAAGTCGATCCATACGCATAGCGACCAGATAGCCTTTGCATGCTACTATCGCTGCCATCCCTTCGACGCCTTGGCGCGCAAGGGATTTCGCGACCCGAGCGAAGGACCCGTTGCCCAGAGCCTACGTCCGCCCGAGCGAGGACTCGACGCCCGATAGCCCCCACCGCCCCAACGCCAAAGACCCCTTCCTAAAAAAGAGGATTCAGCTCCGATGACTACCAACGAAAAAAATATTGACTCTGAGAAAGCAGCAGGGCGTTACAGCCAATGGCGCGGCGGTCTGAGCAGACGTCGATTCCTTTCATCAACTGCAGCAGTCACCGGAACTTTTTTTCTAGCCAAGATAGATGTTGTTGCCAAAGGATTAAACGCACTGGCCGGAACAAAAATTGCGGTGGCAAAAACAATTGATTACTCGGTACTACAAAGCAAGATAAAAGGAACGCTAGTTGCAGCAGGCTCACCAGATTTCGCGGCAAAAACAGCGGCTATGGTTTGGAATGAGGTCAAGCCCGATCGTTCGCCTGATGTAATCGTTTCAGTAAAGAACGACGACGATGTTGTTGAAGCCGTGAACTTCGCCAGAGAGCATGGTCTCAAAGTCGTAGTGCATGGTGGTGGACATACCTGGTGTGGTCTGGCAGTTCGCAACGGTGGTATGACAATAGATCTAACAGAACTAACCGAAGCGAAGATCGATAAAGAGAATAGTAAAGCAGTCATCCAACCAGTAATCAGCAATAGAGACGTTGCGAAAATGCTTGGCGAGCAAGGCTTAGCGTTTCCAATTGGTCACTGCCCAACGGTCAAAGCGAGCGGATATCTTCTCAATGGCGGCATGTCATGGAACATGGGTCACTGGGGTCCAGCAGTATTCAGTGTAGAAGCGGTCGAGTTCGTAACCGCTGATGGAAAAAAGGTGAAGGCAAGTGCGACAGAACATCCCGATTTATTCTGGGCTGCGCGCGGCTGCGGACCAGGCATGTTCGCAGTGGCAACTCGATTCCACCTCAAGTGCTTCCCGTTGCCAAAAGCTATCATGACAAGCACATACGTATATTCGCTTGACGACTTGAAAGAAGTCGCGCAGGAAGTGACCGACATCGGCTGGAACAAAATGCCGGACAAAGTAGAACTTTCCATATTTATGATCAAAGCTCCAGCGGAACTTGCGGAGAAGTGCAAAAAATACAACGGCATGTGCTGCATGATCTCAGCTGTGGCATTCGCCGACACGGAAGAAGAAGGCAAGGCCGCACTGGCACATCTTGAAAATGGAAAAGTGGCAGCCAAGGCCCTCTCCAAGACGCTCAACGAAAGAAGCAATTTCGCAAAATTAGCCGAAGTTTCTGGTGCAACTTGGCCGGAACGACATCGCAACTTCTGTGAAAACCAGGGCTCGAACAAAAACCCCGTCGACATCTTGATGGCTCTGCGCGACAAATTCGTTGAGGCGCCATCGCATAAATCTGTCGTTGTTTTCTGCCAGAGCACTGGTGGTCACAACCTCGTGCAGACCAGACCAGACATGGCACTCTCTATGAATGCACGTTCGTATGGTGGCATCTGGACGATCTGGGAAAACGCAGCAGACGATGCGAAGAACAAGAAATGGCACAACGAAATGACCGCCATTCTCCGACCATTCACAGCCGAACACTACATTGGTGAGACTGACATAGTCGAAGATAACAGCCGAGCAAAAGGCTCATACTCGCCGGAAAAATGGAAGAAACTCAGCGACATACGAGCTAAATACGATCCTCAAGGCGTATTCTTTGGGTTCCTTGGCGGAATCAAAAAGTCCTAAAAAGCTGGAATTCTAAGGTCAATTGGCGCTCAGAACAAATGTCAATATGGAAACATTGATTCTGAGCGCTAACGCTGCGTTTCAAGCGCGGTTGTGCGCTACGGGTTGCGGGTTGCCTTTCCTTTATTGCCACTACTGAGATCCTGACGTGCGAATAAATTTCTCGAGAAAAACGTTTAGAGCGTTGTTTTGCCTTTTGTCTTGCGCGTCAATTCTGATGCAACAGAGTTACGCGGCTATATCGCCTCAACTGCGCGGAGCGGCGCCGCCTGAAGAAGCAGTGCAAATGGCGGAAATTCTGGGAATCAGATCTCAATTCGATCGGCTGCACGCTCTGTCGGCAACGGCCGATTCAGACGGGCAAGAAGCTCTGGCACTCAGAGGACAGATCCTGCAAAAGGTGCTGACTGGATTTTTAGAAGTTCGACGTGCCAGCGACAGAAATTTTCGAGAGCTGTCATACACATTCAACATAATGCGTCGTGAACAACGAAAGCAAGACTTGATCAACCAGATGTTCACGTTCGCAAACTTTGCGCAGCTTGGAACTCTGTACACGATGGAACCATTTTTCCGTCTTCATACTCACTTCAAAACCTCAGCAATCTGCACCACAACCGGAGGGGGACTCGGACTCACGCTTCCCACTCTCAACATACTGCAGCAGAAAACGGCGCATATTAAACACATCGAGCCACCACCCGCGATGCGCAATGTAATCGAAGGGGGTCCTGTAGATGCAAGCGGTTTACCGCTATATGTCGATAGATTCCTTGACACACCGGTTCCAGGAAGCGCTCAGTCACGACGTTCCGAGATGTTTGCTCTCTGGAAGAAGCGCTACGGAGTCGACCCATCCAACAAGGCAACCTTGTGCAGCCTGCATAACGAGGGAAAACCTCAAAAGATGGGAATGCTGCGAACCCGAATCTTACTACTATTCTCATTGCAAACTTACGTCTTGCAAATGGACTCGGCACTACTGGCATTGCTGAAACAGATTGAGCCAGCTGGAGTTTACACTCCAGGCGGCGCCAACGACAGTTCCCAATTAACGGCACTTGGATTCAATGCCCGAGCCATCGAAGCAGCCAAACTGCTCGACATCCAGTCACCTGTTGCTCGACTCTGCACGATAAACAAGGGTGGTGCCGGGCTCGACAATCCAGAGAGACTTCGACTGGAATCTACCGTATTGGAAAGACTGATTGCAGGCTCGCTTGAAGTGCGCGCAGCAACTGACGAAATCGACGCAGAGTTGAATTATGCTTCTGACGTAGTGCTTGCTGAACTGCTGGCAAAACGTGGAAAAGCACTTCAATTGAATTACGAGATCAACTTTATCCAAGCCGGCACATTTGGTTCAACGGCCGGTCTTCTCTATCTGAACGGGTACACCAAAGCCGGAAACGACATGTTCGTCATTAGCGGCGGCATCGGTACCTGTCTTTCAACGATGGCCTTGCGCCTGATGCGTGGCGGTTCGAGAAAAATTGATACCGAACCAAACATGCTGGCAAATATTTTTGATTTCCGCCAACGGGGCGAATATACTTTCTCGCCCTTGATCACCGCTTATCTAAACTCACCTGACCCGACATCAAAAAACGGAAAATCTCGACGAGAAGAACTATTTCAATATTGGAAAGAGCACAAAATTACTTCTGTCGATCTTGGCAAGGAAAAGACCTTGAACAATCTTGCTGCCATGCCCGGCGCGAAACCGGACACAATCAAGATCGTCACCAATCGTATTGCCATGCTGCATGCAGTGGAATCAAAACTGGAGGCTTTCGACGGCATCCTGCTGGAACTTCTAAACGCAACACAGCCTTCCGCACCCCTGTCTGCGGATCAGTCAGTGGCAACCGTAACGCTCACTCCTGAAGCCAATGAAACGGCAAACCTGATCGGAGCACAATCACTGGTCAGCAAAGTAAGAGCCAATCCGAACAACCCGACCTACACATTGGCACTAGTGCGCACGGTGTTCGCAACGGCGCTCGATGTTCGCGCTACCGAAGATACTCTCGATGGCGAAATTTCTTACGAGTATGATGTGCTGAACCGCATGGTTAGAGCACGCGACAAGGTGGTCGCCATGACTAACAACGCAAACTTCTACCAGCTCAATATTCTGGCATTGATAATCGACGGTTTGCTCGGTCAAAGCCACAAGCCAAATAACGTCCGCGCCTCAAACATCCTGAACATCGTTTCAGGGCTTTCAGTTGGAACTTTAGCGGGGCTGACGCTAATCGAACAACACGGCGGTAGCCGACCTCTGCCAGCCAATCCAAACATGCTGGGACAAACTATCGGGGTCTCGCCGCCCGAAGATTACCGCTTCTCTCCGGTTATCTGGCAATACATTAACAACGTGCCGCCAGGCTCAAGCGACGGACAAACGCGCGTCGAGCGAATGAAACTAGCCTGGAAGCAAGCCAAGACAATCAATATCAACATGGACAAACAATCAAATCGTGAAAAGGTCGCGGCTTTCGGACCAGCGCACTCTCAGCACTCCGAATCAATCAAGTTGATTAAAAACCGGCTGAATATGCTCTACGACGTCGAAGGACTGGTTGGGCAATTCAACCGCGGACTAGATGAACTTATGCTTGCTGCGGGCTAAGTAAAGCTGTAATCCGCTCAGTTTTTTGTGTTCCGCTCAAACTGTGGTCCGGGCGCGCCCCCGCTCAGTTCGGCATTCCGCCCCGCTAACACCCACGAGACACTAAAAGACCACCCAGATAAATCTGCGGTGGTCTTTTAGCTATTGCCTGACTGCCCCTTGCGATGTGGGCTCAATATCTATGCACGCTTCAGTCAGTCCTTCACATGCATCGGGCTACTTGCTAACGTTTCTGGTCAGCGCCGACCTGTCGTTTCCACAAAGCCCCTCGGCTCAAAGTGCGCATCATTTAAGTGAGCACTCACCGTTGATGTATTTAGTTTATCCCACTGCAAAGAATATTCCACTACCCCATTTTGTTTTTAAGGATCGAATTTTCGGATCACGCAAAATGGCTGATGAACAGTCGATCCACGGATCGATTTTATTACCAAGCGCTCGATCATTTGCAGGCATAAATAAAAGCAGACCGAGATATAGAAGAGATACACAAAAAGGAACCTCAAAATCTCGGCGTCAGACACTTTCGAGTTGTCATGCCTGCGACACAAGTAATTTCGTATTGTTTTTGTGTGAGGCGCAGCGCACAAACCAGATAAGCCAAGCGCACAAGATTTTCAATTTTGAAGAAAGGGGCGGGTGCCATCAAGCGATTGATGGCATTCTTCTTTTTCAGCTCGAACTCCCTGATAGCGGAAAGTTAGGAAATACAAACAGTTGCTCATCGGAGCTTAACCATGAAGCGGTTTCATACAAGAGAGAACATCTGTCCTCCGAACATTCATTCATTCAGGTGAAATCATATGGGTCAGTGCGAGCGAGAGCGCCAGCAAGAGCGAGAACGAGAGCAAGCACGAGTTCAGAAAGCAAGAACCGCACGAAAAATCGGGCTATCAAAGCTTAAAGAACGTCCCGAAAAACTTAAAATCCTACTCGCAGCACTAATACTGGTAGTCGCTTTCTCGATAAACTTCTATTGGTTCACCAGATCGTCGCTGCCGGCACCAATTGATTACAACGCCGTGTACGACGCCCTACATGCTCGGGACTAAAATGCAAACATTCCTTTGCAAAGGAAATCTTTCCTTTACAGTTCCGTAGTTCAATACAGACAGAAAAGAGAAACGTAATGGTTGACTTCCCGTCTGGTCAAAGAAGCGAGCCGATGCAATTGCTTATCGTCGATGACGATATAAAATTCTGTCGTTTAATTTCTGAGTATCTATCGAAGCATGACTTTGTAGTTTCATTTGTGCATGACGGCGCTAATGCGCTACAAACCGCAGCAGCCAAACCATGGGATGCCGTTATCCTCGACGTAATGCTGCCCGGAATGAGCGGTTACGACATTCTTCGCAAGCTACGTGAATTTTCCAATGTTCCGGTTTTGATGCTGACGGCGCTGAGTGACGAAACTGATCGCATTGTCGGTTTGGAAATTGGCGCAGATGATTATCTCCCAAAGAGTTTTTCGCCGCGAGAGCTTCTGGCGCGACTGAGAGCGGTTCTGCGTCGCACTGCGAGAACGCAAAGTTCATCAACAAATGAGATCGTCGTTGGTTGCATTCAGATCGATTTGCTAACCCGACGCGTGACAGTGGAGAATACTCCGGTAACTCTTACAGCGGTCGAATACGATCTGTTATTGGCACTCGCTCAAACTCCACATCGCATCAGATCTCGGGAGCAAATTCTGAATGATATTCGCGATCGCACGTACGACATCACCGACCGTTCGATCGACGTACACATTTCATCGCTGAGAAAAAAAATGGGGGACGACGCAAAAAACCCTCGTTTCATCAGAACGATTCGTTCTGCGGGATACATGCTTGTTGATTCATCCAGGGGTTGAGCTTGAAAGTTGCTCACTCACTCTACATGCAAACTCTCAGCATGGTGCTTTTGTATTTAATTGCGCTAAACGCAATAGTTTTCATCTGCTTCAATGCGCAATTTGGAATCGGCTGGGAAGCAATGCTGAAGAGCCCGGCTGGCGATCGAATTGACACAATTGCCGATGCGATAAGCAGCCAGCTTCAATCATCAGACAAGAAACACTGGACAGCAGTTTTACAGAATTTCGACAAGTTATACAACGCACAATTCTATGTGTTCAACGTTCATGGCGAACAGCTAGCCGGTAAGCCTTTAACACTGCCTAAAGCGTTAAAGGACAAAGTAAACGAGTTTCCTCTGGGTCTGCCGCCCAATATGGCAGGACCGCACGGCAATCATATGTTCGGATTCAGGACTCCAGTGGTCCATGATGAACACGGATGGCATCCTGAACAGGGCTTCGGGCCCATGCCGCAGGGTGGACAGAACATGCCCCCGCCGGAGAGTGGCGGACCAGGCGGACCAAGCGGACCTGGACCTGGCTTCCACGGTGGACCCGGCGGACCCGGACCTGAACCTGGCTTCCACGGTGGACCCAGCGGACCCGGACCTGAGCCTGGCTTCCACGGTGGACCGGGCGGACCCGGACCTGAACCTGGCTTCCACGGTGGACCCGGCGGGCCCGGACCTGAACCTGGCTTCCACGATGGACCCGGCGGACCCGGACCTGGATCCGGCTTCCACGATGGACCCGGCGGACCCGGACCTGAACCTGGCTTCCACGGTGGACCCGGCGAACCTCCAAACGATTTCCAGCAGGCTGGCATGGACGGAAACTTCCATAACGGCTCTCTCGGCAATGGCGATTTGCCTCGGTTCGTGCATGAATTTCGTCCGCCCCCGTTCATGCATGCGCAAGGTCGTTTTATCGTTCACACAGAGAATCCGGATACCTTTTTCATTGGGACTAAAATCATGCTGTTCGATACCGAACGCATGCATCCCGAACCATCTTACGTTCTCGCCTCGACCAGTAATATCTGGCAAAGCACACTACTCTTCGATTTCAAATTTCTGCTCCTGGTCGGCGGATTGATCCTGCTTTTGTCACTACTATTCTGGTGGCCGTTTGTCCATCAAATCGCTCGTTCAATAGGCGAACTAACAGCCGTCACAGAGAAAATTGCAGACGGAAAATTTGATGCACGTATTATTCGAGCACGTCAAGACGAGATAGGGAGGCTCGGCGACGCAGTCAACACTATGGCCGAAAAGCTCAACGAATATGTGCTCACTCAAAAACGCTTTCTTGCCGATGTTTCGCACGAACTGTTCTCGCCACTCGCTCGATTACACATGGCAATAGAGCTTCTCGAAGATTGCAAACCGGAAGACTCATCTCGTCACTTCAAAGAAATCAATGAAGAAATCGATGAAATGAAAAGTCTCATCACTGAGTTACTTGCCTACTCGAAAGCAGGTCTGATTCAGTCAGAGCGTCAGCTCGTCGCGATTGATTTAAAACCGATTTTCGATGACCTAGTTGCAAAATTCAACGACCAGATGGAAATCAAAGTAGAACTTGATCAAACATCGACAGTCGAAGGCGACGAAACCTTGCTTTCGCGCTCGTTTTCAAACATCATCAGAAACAGCATTCGATACGCAGGCGAAGCTGGACCTTTAACGATTCAGTCAAAACACGATGGACCCGATTTATTTGTTTCATTTTCAGACTGCGGACCCGGTGTTCCAGAGGAAACTTTGAAATATCTGGGACAGCCATTCTTCCGCCCTGAGTTCTCGCGCAATCGTAATCTCGGAGGCTTCGGCTTAGGTCTGGCAATTGTCAAAAGCTGCATCGAAGCTTGCAATGGCTCCGTCACATTGTCGAACCTACCTGCAGGCGGGCTCAATGTTCAGATCAGACTCAAGTCCGTCCATTAGATTTCCATGGCTCTGTAGAGAGAACTGCTGCTAAAAGCGCCGCGGTATAAGTCAAAATCACAACGGCCCCGACTATAGCGGCAAACGGGAAAACTATAACTCTAACAATCGTGCGCATGGCTTCAGGCTGGTTTCGATGTCATCGCTTGGGTTGAACAATGCGATCTAACCACGGTAATGTTAAGCATACGTTTTGAATTATAAACAATGTAAAACGATCCGAACTCGCAGATTTAATTAGCAAGCGATCAGTAGCATATATGGTGGCACTACCACACTCAACGCCGCATCAAATCTCAATTACAGTGAACTCAAAACTTTTTCGACAAATCAAATATCTTCCGCTTTCATCTCCAGGGACTAGCCGGATCCGAGAGTTCGGAGTAAGGTGAGATAAGTGATAGCGAGAGACCGAATTTGGGCATTCTTTATAGTGTGACTATTTGAATCTATCAGAGGAGAGGATTCGAGGTAGTGAAGCAAGCGACCCGTCCCAGGTCAAGAAAGGGGTCCGCATTAAGCGAATTTGGTCCGGCATTTTTCCTGCTGTTGACCTTCGGCTTGCTGCCCCTTATCGACGTTGTGATGATTGGAATCGACTATGCATCAGCCTTCTATCTCAACGAAATGCAATTGCGGGAAGCTCAGAAGCTGCCCAAGTCTCTTGCCACTAGCCCAAAGGGACCCGTGATTGAGACCGTTCCGCGCCTCTGGCGAGCCGGTCTGATCGGCGGAATGACACCTGCTGACACTCAAATCACTACAATAGTCGACTATAAGCCCGTTCCCTGGCAGCCGGTCGGCGAAAGCCAGACTCTCAATTTCTGGTTCGTTACCGTTACCACTACCGCTTCATTCAGACCTCTTCTTACTATCCCGTTTTTAAATGGCATTCCCGGATTAGGAGCGCCGATGACTTTTACGGTAACTGGTAGACGACCTGTCGAGAACAATCGCTTCTTGAATGAATAGAGAAAAAAATAAAACGCTAAATACAAGCCGAAAGACTTCGAAGGGTAGCGTCCTCGTCGAAGCGCTGTGCGGATTTTTCATATTCATCCCGTTGGCATTTACAATCGCCGATATCGTAGTCGTCACAAACGCAGCCCAAGCCAATGAAGAATTCGCAGAGCAGCTGGCTCGGCTTTGCGCCACCGTACAGACGCAAGATAACGCCAAAGCCGCCTGTCGCGACGTAATCAGACAATACCAGCCCGCGTCGAACGTAAAGTCAGTCAATTTGGATCAACTAGTATTCGACGTCGGCTCAAAACGAGTCAGCTTGACGACATCAATGGTAGTGGCATTGCCGGTACCAATACCGGGACACAGCACTCAAGTTGTGACAGCTAGCGTGACACAACCGATTGTTTCATTTCCAGCAGAGCAGTGAGGAAATCAAAGTGTCCAGAACGCTGTCAACCATTCGGACGGATCGAGAAATGACTCGAATTAACGAGGATCAACTCGCATGAATCGAAGAGACACTCGAACCAATCGCGGATCTACGCTCGGACTTGTAGCTATGTGTGCGTTGTTAGTTATACTCGCGCTCGTAGCTGGCTTTCAACTGATGATCTATTTTGGTAGCTCCCAGGAGCTGAAAAACTCTGTTGATGCAGGCTCTCTAAACGTTGCCATGCGCGCCACAGAAATTCGAATCCCGGCACCACCGGTTACCGGCTATGACGATGTCGCCGACTGCAACGGACGCATCGGCATATCAAACATCAACCGAGTCTGGGGCAAAGCTTACTTAATCAATGCAAACGCTGAGGAAATGAACAACTCCGGATATTCTACATCCGCATCGGCAGACTCGGCGAAATCTGCATACACCCTTGCCACCAAGCTAAACGATCAGCTTTACAATGCTTTGACCAGCGGGGCTTCGGCTGATGTTCACTTCAATCAGCTAGCGGCAAATAAACCGGCAAAATTGCTAAAGAGCGGAGGTGATGTCTCGTCCAATCACGACATCGACTGGTCCACCGCCTGCATGTACCCAGGTGAAGAGTCAAACATCAGCTTCGATCCAGCCAGTCTTCCACCTGGTGCACATCCGAATCAGATCAATATGAACAATAAGACCTATCTGCAAGGCTACAACGCGATGGATGCAAACGGCAACAAATTCGTTTTCACAACGTTTCACAGCAACGAGGCACCTCACCTGATCACGGTCGGAACATTCGAGCGAGCCAAAAATAGTACCATAGGCAGTGCCACAAATCCGATACCGAACGCATTCAAAACAGCAGGGCAGATAAACGGAAAACTGGCTCTAAATGCAGCCGCTGCAGCAGTTGCCAACCCAATGCTCACCTATCAACTGCAACTACCTCGTGCCTATGTAGAAGTTGTAATTACAAACCAGGCGACAGGCAAAGTACAGGGAGTTCCACTTCAACCAGTCTGGTACTCCCCCTCAACTGGAAAGAAGTTGATGATTCCGAAGAGCATACAATTAAAGCCGCCCGCTCAAGGGAAGCTGACCGCATACGGTATCCTCGGAGAGGAGTATACGGATTTGACACTGTGGGGAGCAATCCATGCGATCAAAGGAGACAAGACCACGGTGCTAAGCAAGCTATTGCAGCGAGTGCGAGAGATGCGACCGGGGTTCACAGACAGTCAGTTCAGAAAACTTCTGCAAAAGATTCCGATGCCATCTGATGCCGCAAAGCTCTACGCATTTATTTGGTGCAACGATGGCTGCAATGCGGCTGGCAATCTCCCCGATCTACAATACGGAATGACCTGGGAAGACGATTCGGGAGACATGCACTCTTTAAATATGCCTTCGTTCATTCCTATGACTGGCGCCGAATCGATGGCGGACGGTTCAAGCAAGGAAGTCGGCACGGAGCAAGACGAACCAAATGGACATAACACCGCATTCAGTACCATTCTCGGACCGTACCCGACAGATATACACGGCGCCGGCGAGTGGGGAGTTGTATCCTGGCAGCCCGGAACAGGCTTTAACAGCAATTTGGGCGTTGTAACCATTAACCGCACTACGAATCTCACCTTTACGGGGCTGAATCCGAACAAGTAAAACCAGGCAGAACAAAACAGACATCATGCACCAAATATCAAAGCTTTCCAAGAAACTGTTAATCGCTTTCACAATCATGACTGTGACAAGTCCAGCATCAAATGCCGAAGCGAACGAATTTCAACTGGGCATGGACAACTATAGAAAACATGATTGGGAAGAAGCACTAAGTCATCTGGGCGCGGCGCTACCCGATGAATTCAATAATGCCAACTTGCACTACCACATGGCAAACTGCATGGTGCATATGAGACAAAAAGAGTCTGCGATCCGAGAATATCGCATTGCATATGCACTCGATCCCCATGGCAAAATCGGCAGCTACAGCAAACAATGCCTGTATCTCTTTGGTATCGATGCGGCTGGCTTTTTGCCCATGCCTGAAGCACCGCCAAAACTTGAGAAAGGAAAGGAAGTCGAAACATTAGCAAAGCGAGATTCAAAAGATTCAAAGGATCCAAAAGATTCCAAAGATGGAAAAGATTCAAAAGACTCAGGGCTGGCCAAAGTTGCTAAGTACGTAACAGAGGAGGATCGAGTTCGACAAAATCTGCAGGATTTGATGCAATCGAAGCCGCGTCCGGGTTCAGCACACCTACAAGAAATTGGCACCAACGTTTTTGTACGCAACTACAAAGATCCTTCCCATCAACAAACAATCGCGACAGACGCAAGAAACAAATCAGACAACAAGCCCGGTTCAAGCACAAACAACAAATCAGACAACAAGTCAGGTTCAAATGCACAAAGCAAAAGCACCGAAAAAAGTGGCGCCAAGCAAGACGCAAAGCCAAGAAGCAAGTAGCTTACAGCTATCCTTCCGGGGGATGAGGCACCAAATTTGAATAGATATTACGGCTCATCCTAAAGGCTGATAACAACAAATCTTGACCCGCATAGAATCCTTGCAAACGTACAAGGAAAACTATATGGCACCCTTTATTGCAGCCCTGGCCATCTTCTATGTCTATCACGCCCTCGGCATCACTGTTGGTTATCACAGACTGTTATCGCACCGCTCGTTCAAAGTACCTAAATTAGTCGAGTACTTCATCGTTTCGGGCGCATACCTATCGCTTGAAGGCGCACCAATTTTCTGGGTGACCACCCATCGCCTTCACCACAAATACTCTGACCACAAAGGCGATCCGCACTCTCCGCTCGATGGATTCTTTCACTCCTTTGTCAAATGGATGTGGAATCCGATCGTAAAAATTTCAGATGCCGAAAGCCGACAGCTGGCACCGGACCTATACAAAGATCCTCTCTATAGATTCCTTCACTGCAAACATTCGAATCTGGACGGGCTGCTTTGCCTGGCTTGCTGCATTGCATATCGAGCGGTTATCTACTTTGTATTCGGACCAACAATTCTGTTAGCGAATCTGATCGCATCGTTCTTTGCTTTCCTCGGTCCTCTGCTTGTCAATTCTGTAGGGCATCTCAGGCAGTTCGGCTACGAAACCTATCCATGTAAAGACAACAGCCGCAACGTTTGGTTCGTAGCAATGTTTTCGATGGGCGAAGGTTGGCATAACAATCACCACGCGTTCCCCTTTTCCGCTCGTCACGGTTTGACTCGAACCGAATTCGACCCCAGCTGGTTGGCGATCAAGCTACTGAATACAGTGGGACTGGCGAAGGACATTCTCCTTATTGGCAACGGAGAATGCGCGCGGTCAAGAGTTTCTGAAGCCATCTCCAGGAATGATGTCAGCGAGGTAACCATCCCTGAAGATTCAAAATTGTCAACTGAAGCGACTGAACTAACACGCAAATAGCATTCAATAAAAGCAGACTAATCGGAGTTCAAAGTGGACACAGCTACACCAATCCCAAATTATCAACCATTGCCTTTTCCGCTTCCGGTTTGGCTAATGCAGACACTTTTGGTGCTCGGGTTCTTCCTGCATGCTCTGCCGATGAACGTCATCCTGGGTGGCGGGTTCATTTGCGCAGTGCTGTTTGCGATGTCAAAAGACAAGAAGTCATACCAGTTCCGCGCCGCCAAAGCGCTCGCTGTGTCTCTGCCCGTGTTTATTTCGTTTGCAGTGACCCAGGGAATCGTACCGCTTCTATTCCTGCAATTGCTTTACGGTCCAGCATTCTACACTTCATCTATTTTGATGGCTGTGCCCTGGATTTGCTTATTGCTAGTCGTAATGACGTCTTACTACCTGTCGTACATAACTATTTACAGGGTGCTTCGTAAAGATGACGACGGTGTTGCCACCAGAGCGGCAATGATACTACTGGTAATGGCAATTGGTTTTGCCATCGTCGGGTACGTTTTCAGCAACAACATGACACTCATGCTCAGCCCGGAAAAGTGGCTGACGATGTATCAAGCCAGTCCGAACGGACTCAACCTGAACAACTCCGAACCGTCATTGCATGCTCGTTACCTGCACTTCTTCATATCCGCGTTTGCCGTGGCAGGAATGACACTGGGATGTTTCGGACTTTTCGTAAAACATGACGAGCAGTACTCGCAATGGCTCATTAAGACAGGGTCCAAAATCTTCGTTGCTGCAACAGTTATTCAGATTCCAGTTGGACTCTGGTTCCTAAAATCCATTCCAGCACAGTTTGCAGCAAACTTTATGGGCGCAGACAAAATAGCCTCGCTGGTATTCGCGGCTTCCATGGCCCTGATGATTGTTGCGCTGCTGGCCTCGTGCATAGCTGCTGTAAGCGCCAACCGCATGGCATTTCTGGGAGGGTTGATCGCCAACGCACTGCTCATCCTGGCGATGATCGTGAACAGACATCAACTCAGACTTTTTCATCTGCAAAATTATGTCAAACCAGATTCGATATCTGTTTCAACTCAATGGGATCTTCTGGCGATCTTTCTAGTTTCGACAGTTGCGCTCATCTTTTATCTGGTCTGGCTGTGCAAGCTCGTCTACCGCGCTCTCATGCCTCAAAAAGAGTCCGCAGCACCACTGTTAGTAGGAATGCCCAATGACTGAAGACACTAAAAAAGCAACTGCAGAATCCGCAGAAACTACAGCCGCTACTGCCGGCGCAGAAGCTACTGCCAGCTCAGAAGCTGCCGCAACGGCAGAAAGTAAAGCCACTGGCGGTGCAGAGACTGCAGCAACCGCAGTTTTGTCCGAAAGCAGCAAAGACGAATGCGAATGTACCAAAAAGTGTGAGGGTTGCCCTTCCGCCGGACATGACGATGACGACGTGCCGCCGATGACGAGAAGCGACTTCACGCGCACACTCTTCGCTCTGGTGGCATTGACCTGGGGCGGTCTGACCTCCTTTCCCATTTTCATGTACCTGAATCCACCCGCCAGCGACCAGGAAGAACACTCGAAGGTAACAAGCATCGAAGTTTGCAAAGTCGCCGATCTGCCGCCTGGAACCGGCAAGAATTTCCGCTTCGGATCATTCCCCGCCATCCTCATTTGCACAGAAGACAAACAACTGCACGCATTCAAAGCGATTTGCACCCACCTTGGTTGCACTGTGCAGTTCCGCGCGGATAAACAGAACGTCTACTGCGCCTGCCACGGAGGAGAATACGATGCTGCGACCGGAAAGAATATTGCCGGTCCGCCGCCCAAGCCTTTAACGGCACTAAAAGCCGAAGTCAAAGACGGCAAAATTATAGTTTCACTTGCGTAAAGGATGGACGGTCAGAATCATGGTTTACAATCCCATCGTCAGTTCCAAAAACAGCATCGAGCAGTTCTTGAAAGAGCGCTTGCCTGTTGCGGAGATGTCTGAACTGGCTGAAAAGAAAAAAGTTCCCATTCACAAGCACTCTATCTGGTACTACATGGGTGGTATCGCAGGCATTCTGCTCGGCATCCAGATAGTCACAGGCATCCTCTTGATGGTTTACTACGTTCCTGAGCTGAATGCCGCTCATGCGAGCATTCTTAAAATCAACTCGCAAGTCACCTTTGGCTGGTTCATTCGCTCGCTTCATAGCTGGAGCGCCAATGCCATGATCTTTGTAGTGATCGTACATCTCTTCAGCACTTACTTTATGAAGGCATATCGAAAGCCGCGTGAAATCACCTGGTTTTCCGGTCTGGCACTGCTGGGACTTTGCCTCGCATTCGGTTTTACCGGATACCTGTTGCCGTGGGATGACGTTTCATTCTTTGCCACCAAAATCGGTCTGGACGTAGCATCGAAAGTGCCGCTGATTGGCGATTTCCTCGCTCATGCTTTGCGCGGCGGTGACACAGTTTCGCAAAACACCATTTCAAGGTTTTTCATGATTCACGTGGCGGTGCTGCCGGCAATTTTGCTTGTTGCAATGGGCGCGCATCTTCTCATGGTGCAGTTCCATGGCATCTCAGAACCCGACTTCTTCAAGAAGCTGCCAGATGCCAAAAAGACTTACGAGAAGTTTTTCCCGCAATTCTTCTATAAAGACATTCTGGTCTGGATTCTGGCTGTCAATGTCCTTTTCATCCTGACCATGTTGAGCCCATGGGGAATCGGTCCAGAAGCCGATCCATTCGCAGCCGCACCAATCGGCATCAAACCCGAATGGTATTTCCTGGCGCCATTCCAATTCCTGAAGATGATACCGGCCATGATTGGACCAATCGAGGGAGAGCTAGCAGGAATAGCTGTGATGTCGTTGGTCGCTCTGGCGATGATCTTCGTCCCCTTCTACGACACAGGGGAGTCCAAAACTCGTTCTAACATTGCCACTGCTTTTGGTGCAGCAATTCTAATTGGCGCAGTCGTCTTAACATTAATGGGAGCACTATCATGAACTATCCGCTCTGGGTCGTACCAACCCTTGGTGGAACCTGGGTTATAGGAATTATCTCCATTATTCACGTCTTCATCTCGCACTTCGCAGTGGGCGGTGGAATATTCCTGGCCGTGGCAGAGAACCTGGCTTACAAAAAACAAGATGACAAAATGTACGACTTCTTGAAGCGACATTCGAGATTCTTCGTTCTCTTAACCACCGTAGCAGGGGCCGTAACTGGAGTCGGTATCTGGTTTTCAGTCAGCCTTGTCAGCCCGGACGGACTGGCGTCATTGATCCAAAGTTTCACGCTGGCTTGGGCGGAAGAGTATCTGTTCTTCGTTGCTGAGATTGCCACAGCAATTGCGTACTACTACACCTGGGACAAGATCACCAAGAAACAACACCTGCTTCTAGCCAACCTTTATGCAGTGTTTTCAGTCTTCACGCTCGTCATCATCAATGGCATTTTGACATTCATGCTCACGCCAAGCCGCTGGCTGGAAACTCACAACTGGCTTGACGGGGTATTCAACGCAACTTACTGGCCATCGCTGGCAGTGAGACTCCTGATCATGCTTGCAATCGCCGGAATGTACGCGCTGGTAACATCTTCGAGAATCGAAGAAACAAGATTTCGTGTGTTCATGGTGCGTTATTGCGCCAAATGGCTGTTGCCTGTGTTCTTCCTCGGTCCGATCTGCACCATCTGGTTCCTCACTCAGGTACCCCAATCTACTCTCACCACAATCTTCACCGGCATTCAAAACTCCGGTGTGGGCAACTTCTCGATTCTGGCACGGGCGCTTTATACCAGCCTAGTCCTTTCAGGAACGATTCTTCTCTTTGCATTCTTTGGACCGTACCTCAATCCGAAGGGATTTACGTTTCGCATCGCACTGCTGTTCATGATTTGTGGACTGGCTGCAACCGGAACAACTGAGTGGATGCGCGAGATGTTGCGAAAGCCATATGTGATTTATGGCTACATGTACTCAAACGGCATCCATAAAGATCAAATCGCTGATCTGCAGAAAGCCGGATTTCTCTCCCAGGGTGTCTGGGCGCATGCGCTGACTGAAGGCAATGCCGATGACGTCAAAAAAGGCGAAATGATTTTCCGCTATCAGTGTATGGCATGCCACACAGAAACAGGCTACCGGAGCATGCGTAAGCTGCTTGGTTCGCGTGATGAAGAAGCGATCTGCAATTTCTTGCAAATCCTGAAAGAAACAGACAAAACAAAAAACAACTACGCCAATATTATGCCACCGCTAGCAGTGACAGAACCGGAGCTGAAATATCTGGCAAAATATCTCGCCACCATCAATGACAATGGGAAGCTCGAAACGGCACACAAGTTTAACTCCAAACCTGTGCTCGTACAGAGCACAGCCAAACAGGGCGACAACTTGCACTGAGAAATCAGAGATAGCGGCGCAGACAAGTTGCACAAAGGAAACTCTGAGAACTTGCACTGCCCCAAAAGTCAGCAAGTCTGCACTGCGAACATAAACTACGAGCCTGGTCGCTAAAAACCAGGCTCGCAATCTTTCGCTGTCAAACTAGTTAGCTAAAAGGCATGGCGTCTTCCGGAGGAGGCGCAGCCTGCGGTCCAGGCGGAACGGGCAAGGCACCCCTTGGTCCACGACCAGGCTTCGAGCCCATTCCTTCAGGCCGCAATCCTGGAGGAACACCCATCATCGGCGGAGGACCGAAAAGATGGGGTGGGGGTGGCCCAAAGCCTGGCGGAACACAAGTGGGCGACAGTCCAGGTCCAGGAGGTGGTGGACCGCCAAAACCCATGTCAGCACCAAAAGCAGCATCGAGAAGCAGATGTTTGCGCATCCTTTCTTTTGCTTCGGCAGGCATGCCATCAGTTACGTCTAGCTGAAAAGTCAGCCTGCTGTTAGCAATATCAGCTTGAACATTATTGATGCGAGTTTGCAACTGCATCACCTGAGCACGGTCAATAGATGTCTTCGCCATCGCCAGCTTCTGTTGTCTCTGCAATGAACGAAGCTCAAGCATTTTGGGCGCCAGGCTGTCTTCCAACTTTCCCTTCAGCTCAGCCAGACGCAAAAGCTCAGCTTCACTCAGTCTGGGCGGACCGTCCGAGCGGTCGGGTCTGGCCTCGCTGGAGCCTTCATTTAAGGTCAACTTCAACTTCGTTAGAGATTTGCGTGCCGACGCATTTTTGACGGATTCCTTTGTCCCGTAGAACTTTGACTCAGACCGCTTTGGCTGACTCAACTTTGACTCAGAGAACTTTGACTCAGAGACCTTTGGCTCAGACACCTTGCTCGCGCCAGATTCAGCATGACACGGCAAAAGATTCAGGCTGCCAGCCACGATCGCAACTTGTAGAAAAAGGGTCTTTTGCGAAATCATCAGTGCTCCTCACATCGACTGCTACCATTGAAAAGCAAGCGCGTAAAGTCATGATGAAAGTGCTGCGAAGAACGTTAAGGAACGCCAAAGAATTGTAAAAGCGAGATTAGCGAAGGCGCTTCTCAAGCCGATTGATCGCGCAAAACTTCGAGAAGTTGGGGAAGAATCACACCGGAAGCGCCTTGCAAAAAGAAATCCACCTCTCTCGTCAATGGAGTTTCCTCCGGATTGATTTCAATCAATCTGGCGCCGCGTCTTTTAGCGACAAATGGAAATGATGCAGCCGGTTGCACCAGTCCCGATGTACCGATTATTAGAAAGACATCAGCGCTCTCTGCAGCGGCGTAAGAATCAGCAAGATTTTGCGGACCCAGCGCTTCTCCGAACCAGACCACATCGGGGCGAATCAAAGATCCACAGTGGCACTTCGGTGGTTCAGGTAGATCGCTCTCAACTTCTTCCGAAGCGACATGCCCGTGCTTCAAACATTTATGACGTGAGATGTTGCCGTGCAGTTCAACGATGTGCCTGGATCCGGCCAAACGGTGCAAACCATCAACGTTTTGAGTAATCAAAGTAAACTTCGGCACCAGCTGTTCCAACTCAACGAGAGCAAAATGTCCCGGATTAGGCTTCACATTCGATACCATCTTTCGGCGCCAATCGTACCAGGTCCAAACCAGATTGGGATCGCTCACAAAACCTTCAACCGTAGCCAGCTTCTCAGGCTCGTAATTAGCCCAGAGCCCGGTTTGAGCCTCGCGAAAGGTAGGAATGCCGCTCTCTTTTGAAACACCGGCACCGGTCAAAACAGCTACCGCAGCAGCCTGTTTTATCAACCTGGCACCGCGCACAATGTCATCGCTGTAAAGCATATCCACGTTTTCTATTGGATTCGAGAATTCGACTGATTGCCGATTCTTTCAAAGAACGTACTACGGTCGACAGAGTAAACGAGGGTGTCCCGGTAAGTCCCCTTCATGTATTTGTCGCGAATCAACTTCTGCTCTTGATGCATGCCTAACTTTTGCATCACCGCTTCCGAGGCAGAGTTCTGCGCATCACAAGTAGCCATCAACTTTTCCATTCCAAGCTCATCAAAGGCAAATCGCGCCAGCGCGCACGCTGCTTCAGTGGCATAACCACGTCGCCAGAACTTGCTATTGAGAACGTATCCAATAGCCCCGAGCTTTTTTTTCGAATCCAAAACTGTGACGCTGCAGGCTCCGACCAGACGCTGTTCGGTGTCGGAAATAATAGCCATATCGAAAGTGACGCGCGGCTTTTCCGTCTGAAATCCCATGGACTCGTTTAAGAAGACGCTAGTCTCCCGCAAAGTATTCGGACCCCACTCCAGATACTTAGTCGTTTCAGCATCTTGCGCGTAATCGTGAACGGCGGCAAGGTCGCCTTCCTGAAATTCACGAAGCGTCAGACGATCAGTCTTTATGGTTACACAATTGAGATCTTGCTGATTCATAGTCAATAAAGCGGAGCGATTTGTTTAGCCTACCGCAAACCTGTCTCATTGTCCTGATGACGATTCAAAGAAGCTCGTCCAGATTACAAGTTGCTGCTACCGGCACCTGTAGCGTTTGTTGCAATTTAATGCACGGAGACGCACTTAATCTGCGGTAGCGATGTGGGCGAATCCTTTATTGATACACTGACAGCCTGAGGAATTTTTTCAAGGAGGAATAGATTCGATGGCACAGGTAACAGTAAAGTCGAACACTAGCAAGAAGTATCAACAAGAGATAAAGTCAGCAGCCCACTCTTTTGTTTCTGATGCGCCGGAAGCGGTAGGTGGTCTGGCAACAGGTCCAGACCCGCATGAATTGCTTTTAGCCTCCCTGGGCTCCTGCACAGCTATAACTCTAGAGATGTATGCCGCCAAGAAAGGTTGGGATCTGAAAAGCATCAACATCGATTTGCAAGAAGAATCGGTCGACGATCCAGCCAATCCCGGCAAGAAAGTCTTGAAGATTACGAGAGACATTAAGGTGGAAGGCGATTTTGATGCTGAACAAATCGAAAGCCTCAAATCAGCCGCCGATCGATGCCCTATTCACAAAATTCTGAACGGACCAAAACACATCGACACAGTTTTGAACAAAAACTAAATGACCGCGCCGGTTGACGTTCTAGATCTGGAAAAGATCGAGCCGCGATTGCGCACGAAATTGATTGGGCGCCAACATGGCGGCAAAAATGAGCTCTGGCAGACGATAGATTCAACGAACACTCGCGCCGTTGAGTTGGCCGCTGCCGGCGGCGTGCATGGCACGCTCGTTCTTGCTCGACAGCAAACCGCAGGTCGTGGAAGACTGGGCAGGCAGTGGGTTTCCCCCAGCGATTCAGGAATATATGCAAGCTTTCTGCTGCGTCCGGAAGCTGAATCGATACAGAATCTCTCGACCATTACACTGGCAGTCGGGGTAGCGGTCGCAAAAGCGGTACGCACCACTGCTGGTATCGATATTGGATTGAAGTGGGTAAACGATCTGGTCGTAGATGGCAGAAAGCTCGGCGGAATTCTTTGCGAGATGCCAGCCAGTAAGACCGGCAAGGCACTTGTCATAGGCATCGGCATTAATGTCAGATTTCACGAAAACGAACTGCCGGACGAGCTAAAAGAAAAGATGACCTGGCTGGAAAAAATAACCGGTCAACCAATCGATCCAAATTTAGTCATAGCCGAAATCGCAAACGAACTCGAGATTGTTTACGATGAGCTCTTGCGCGGGCAGTCCGAGAAGGTGCTGGCGGATTGGAGACGCCGCTCAATAACTCTGGGGAAGAGAATCATAGCCACCTCAGGGGAGCGCAGTACGGAAGGCACGGCGATTGATATTGCTTCGAGCGGCGCCCTCATAGTTGACACAGGCAGCGAAAGAATCGAGCTTCATGCGGGTGAAATCTCAATCCGCAACGCAGATGGAAGCTACTGCTAGCCATTCAATGGATAGCAGTATCATCCGAACAACTACATTCTGAGAACTGCATTATTGAGCGCAGAATCAGCGGTCGTTAGTTAGTATCGTTAGTTAGTAGGTAATCAGCGAGAACAACTCGGCGTCATGTGGCAAATTGGCGCGTCCATTCAGGAAAGCCAACTCAACAATGAAGCCGATGCCGACGACGTTTGCACCCAGTACTTTCATGAGCTTATCAGCGGCACCAGCAGTGCCACCAGTGGCGAGCAAGTCATCAATAAGAACAACTCGGTCGTCTTTTTCGACCGCGTCAGCATGCACTTCAATACAGTCGCTGCCGTATTCCAGGGCATACTCCAATTTCTGAACTTCGTAAGGCAGCTTGCCCGGCTTGCGAATGGGAATAAAGCCGACTCCCAGGTTGTAAGCGATGATTGGTCCGAGGATGAAACCGCGGGCTTCAATACCAGCAATATATTTAGGCTGCAGCGAACGACACTTTTCAGTCAACGCCTGCATCGCGAAAGTGAAAGCCTCAACGTCTTTGAGCAGCGGGGTCAAGTCTTTGAACATGATTCCTGGCTTGGGGAAATCAGGAATGTCGCGAATTTTGCTTTTAAGGAGTTCTTGACTCTCGTCGTTAAGCGGAAGGCTTAACTTGGCCAACTTGCTCTTGTCCAATTGGGTACTCATTCGTGTGCTCCATCTCATCTTCGTCGTCCGACTGAAGCAACTCCAGTGCGTCCGCTTGGGAACCCAACCCTATCTGGTTAGGCATGACGGCTAATTGTACTTCTTTCAAGGATGCTGTCGAACACCAGTCTCTAAACTCTTTCGCAGCTTTAAGCGACAAGACGAGCTGTTTGAACTCGGGCAGCTCTTCAGCGTTACCGGTGGCTGGACCGACGAGGTCGAGATTGATGTAGCCAGCCTCGGCAAACCAATCAATCAAATTGACTTTCTTCAAGATAGTTAGCCCAAGGGCTACTGACATCTTGGTGCTGGCGAGAACCGAAGCCAACTTCTCACCCTCGACCTGGCCGTCCTTTTTGTTGATAGCGTACTTAACCAGCCCATAAAGCTTCTTAAGGAAAGCATTTGGCTCATAAACATCGTCATCTTCCAGGGTGCCGACCAGATAGATATTTTGAGCACCACTGCTGGCCAGGAGTTCCTGGAAGACAACATTGCTAGGCGGGATCTGCCAGACAATCAGGTGCTGCTTACGAGACACAGACATGCGATCTACAAACTGAAATGCCAGCTGCTTGGGACTGCTTTCTGCAAAGATGCTGACGGTGCTGCCAAGCTTTTCAACCGCTTTCGCCAGAATGTCGGCAGCCTTCGTATGGTTGCGCAAGTCTTTCCAGACGAGCTTGGCACTGTAGCTTGAAAAATCACGCACGGCAAGCTGATCGTGCTCTTCTGCGTCTACCGTTTGAGCTGTTCCTTTATTACCGCCGTCAGGAGGAGTAGAGTCTTCGCCTGAAATCGCCTCCGCCACAACATTTGGTTTAGACGCCGTATGCTCAGCCATGACATTTGGTTTGGACGCCATCGGCTCAGCCATAGCACTTGGTTTGGACGCCACCGGCCCGTCCATAGCATTTTTTGCTGGTGTTGTATTTGATACCACTGTAGCCTGCGGTGCTGGTGCAAATACCATTGATAGACTGTCACGCCAATCGCAGAGCACCAACTGCAACCGTTCTCTGTTATTGAAGACATTGATTTCAGGAGTAAACACAGCGTCGACAATTTGCCGCTCGCCTGGAACTATGCCGCGAGTATTCCACATCACACACTCGAATGTACTGTGCGTCTCTGTGTCTTCCAACATGACGCGGTGATGCTTGCCGTCTTTGCCTAAAACACGAGTACCAACGCACACCAACGACTTCATGCATAAAGTCGGCTTTTTGTTCCACATACCAAACGGTGCCAATTTGGTCAGCAGCTTGGCCATTTGCTCCGTTACGGAGGAGGGCTGAACTTGCATATCGATTTTTACAGTTGCTTGCAATGGCTTATCGACAAGCATACGATTACAAGTGTCAGTCAATCCACGGCAGAGAGCCTCAGCTTTTCCGGCTTCTACTGTGAATCCGGCTGCCATTTTATGGCCACCATATTTAGCAAGCAAATGGTCGTTATTCTTCAAAACCTCATACAGGTCGATTGCATCAATGCTGCGAGCTGAGCCTTTTACAATGCCCTCGGCTGGGTCGAGTTCACCAATGAAAACGGGGCGGTGATATTTTTCCACGAGCCTGGAGGCAACTATGCCAACCACACCATGGTGCCATCCCTCGTCGTAGATAGCGATGCATTTATCGCGCTCGAGATCGATCTTTCTAGAGATCAATAATTCTGCCCGGGCAAAGATTTCTTCGCACAATTCCTGCCGCCGCAAATTATCAGTTTGCAATTGACGGGCAAGTTTGTCGGCATAGTCTTCGTCTTCAGTAGTGAGCAACTCGACAGCAATTTTTGCGTCAGCCAGACGACCGACGGCATTAATCCTGGGGGCCAATCCAAAACCGACAAGGTCAGTATCATCTGATTTCTTAACCTGGGCGAGAAGCGCCTGAATTCCAGGTCTAGCGGAGTTGACGAGAATTGGCAAGCCCACTTTGACGAGATATCTATTCTCTCGAATCAATGGCACAAGGTCGGCAATCATTCCCAAGGTCACGTAATCAAGCAGAAGTGGCACTTCGTCAGGCATATTGCGATCAATCAGCAGCGCCTCACAAACTTTGTACGCCACACCAACGCCAGGCAAGTGGAACAACGGATGGTCTTCCGGAAGCCGCTTAGGATGCACGATGCCAACGGCAGGAGGCAACATCTCAGGCATAGAATGATGATCGAGAACGAGCGTGTCCACGCCAAGCGATTTTGCAAACTGAATCTCGGCAAAATTTGAAACACCGCAATCACAAGAAATTATCAGCTTAGTTCTGTGCTTGCTTGCCAGAATACTGACGGCTTTTAGATTTAATCCGTATCCTTCTCCGGCACGATTGGGTATGTAGAAATCCACCTCGGCGCCAAGTTTACGCAAAACCGTCAGCAAAACCGAGGTCCCAGTGACGCCATCAACGTCGTAGTCACCATATACAGTTATGCGTTGACCCTTTTCGATTGCCTCGGTGATGCGGACAATTGCCTTATCAACATCCGGCAGTTCCATCGGACCGGTGGCAGTATACAAATCTGTGTTGAGAAAAGTTTTGACTTCACCGGGGTCACCGATGCCGCGAGCCTGCAATATCTGCGCAAGCAGCTGCGACCCCTCGGCGGCTTCTAAAAACTCGGCACTGATTTCACCGGCTTCGTGTATCTGCCAGAATTTGCCCAGCGCCGATAATCTGGCTTTTTCATCACCAAAAGCGAAACCGGCATTACTAGCTAAAGATGTAGTCACCAAATCCCCCGATACAACATCGATATGTCCACAAGACATATATTCAGACGGACTTATACCTACTCACAGCGCCACCAGATGCGATGCAAGACAACACAGCTAGAATACTGCATCCCCTCTGCCGGATCTACGTTCAATCAGCGGCAGCAATCCTCCCGAGAGGCGCTTCTATATCCAATGCGCAAGCTTTGGATCACCTTCGCATAGAAGAGTGTTCATAAGATTTATGCGACATTTCGGTTCTTGCTTCCAAACACCTATACGTATGAAAACTCAAAAAAGTTCAATACTAAATTGAAGTTGCGGCAGACAACGATTCATACCACCAACCGAAATACAAAACAGCCCCGTGAAATATCCAAATGCGGTCATTTCTAAATAGCAATTCGTTTGCCGCTTTACTTATTCAATTTTGGATCGCGATATTCGAAAATCTTCTTGGGTTTGGGTGGCCAGTTTCGCAAGTCCCATTCTACAATCGTGGTTATCACAGGTGGTTTCGGCCAGGGCAGCGCCCAACCAATCACCCACAAAACTGGCAATGCCACCACATGCAAACTGAGAGCGACAAGAAACGCCTCGAACAGCGGAACGGTCTCGACCAGGAAATTTACGATAGTTTCGCGGAGCGGTTTGTGCAAGGCGGCTTCTTCACATCAAGTTGAAGTGCTGATCTGAGCATGTATAGGGTGGTACTATGTTTAACTAAGATTCAGCATACACTTTGAATACCTGGCTTAGCTCGACATTTCCAGGCGTTGAATGATACTCGACTCGACCAAACTACGCTCGATCATTGTTAGCACTGTTTTTGCAGCCGTTTTTGGGGCTGCTGCGGCACAAGCTGAAGAATATGGTCCACCAAATCTGCTCAAGACCATGAAAACCCCTTTTGGCAGTGCCGGCAAAGACGAAGCCGAGACGCAAGAAACATCCAAATTTGCGCCCATCGCCATCACAGGCGGCAACAACAGGCGTCTGAGCCTTTCACAGCGGCTAGTGCCGACCCGGCTTTACCTGCCCGGGCGCATGATTCTTGGCAGGTCATGTGAATTCAGTGTAAAAGCCAAGCCCGGAAGCTGGGTGGCGCTCGCCATGGCCGACAAAAATTCAGGCGCCAAACCGATTTTAGGACACACAGTCAAACTGGGCGCTGACCGCAAACTGGTTGCCCTCGGTCAGGTGCCGGAGACCGGCGTGATCAGCCTGAACGTCGAGACCCCCGTTCAGGGAGATCTGATCGGGCAATATCTGTATTTTGAGGCGGTGATCTGGTCCAAGCCCGACTTCAGCGACGTAGAATTCGCCACAGCCGTGCGGTACGACGAGCAGGGCAAAGAAAACGACAACGGAGTGCTGATCGCCGCCGAGGGAGACACCAAAAAAGGCATTAAAATCGTTCCAAACACAGCGCCCCTGAGCCCATTGCTGAAGAACGCCGGAACAAGCCTCGGTAACAACGCCGGACGACCATAACAAAGCCAAACCAGAAGGTCAAACCTGAATCAAAACCTGAGTCAAAACCTGAATCAAAACTTGAATCAAAGCTGGAAGCAACCTGTAGAACCCAAAAGACCATAAGGAGACCTTTTCACTAATGCGAGCTGTACTACTCCCCCTTGACGACAGACCGGTGACGTATGGCTTCCCCCAGCTGATAGCCAGGGTCGCGGGAGTGGAAGCTCTGGTGCCGCCGCGCAGTCTCTTCGGGTCTCTCAATACAGCAGCAGACATCGAGGGAATCACCGAGTGGATTCAAAACACTATTCAAAAAACCAATCCCGATGTGCTTCTACTTTGTCTCGACACGCTCGCATATGGCGGATTGATCAATTCGAGACGATCTACTGATTCAGCAAAAATGGTGCAGGACAGAATTGCAGTACTGCAGAACTGGCAAAAGAAGCCGGGCGGCAAACTGCCGATTTACGTCCAAGCCAGCATCATGCGTATTTCGGACAACTATGATGCAACGGAAGAGAAAGCCTACTGGGCTCGCTACGGGCGCGAAATATACGCATGGTCGTCGCAAATGCACCGGCTCGCTAAGGGCGACAGCCTGGTGTCGGGCAGTCTGGCAGCATCCGAAGCCCGTATTCCGGCTGAAATTCGCCAGGACTATCAACAAACACGAGTGAGAAATTTCCAGGCCAACCAGAAATTGATTGAGTTCGTACAACAGGGCGTGATCAGTCGATTGACGTTTAGCCTTGATGATTCGGGACCGACCGGATTAAATATGCTCGAAAAGGAACGACTGGTCTCGATGGTGCAGCAAGGCAATCTGCAGAAGAAAGTTGCCACCTATGCTGGTGCTGACGAGGTACTCTGTGCACTGCTGGCGCGCTGGCTGGTCGATTCGAAAAATCCGTCAAGAACTGGTCCCACAGCGCTTGTTCGTTATAGTCCGGAAGATGGTGCAAACTGCCCGAGCCGCTACGAAGGGCAGAACATCGGCGATACGATCACTTCCCAGATGCAGGCGTGTGGCATCGACGTACAAAAGGAAGACGACCGCCCGAACCCGGTCGACTTCATGGTCATTGTGCACACCGGTGGCGATGCTCAGGGCGACCACATTCAGTTGCCTGGTCACTCTGACTTGAGGCGAATGGATACATCGAAATCGATCAAACGGACGATCGAACTGCTCGAGGAAGCGCAGCATCCTTGCGTACTTTGCGATGTAGCGTATGCAAATGGTGCCGATCCGGAATTAATTGAAACCTTGCTGCAAAGACCAGAGTTGCTGGCTAAGTTATCGGCTTACTCGGGCTGGAACACGACCGGAAACAGCACCGGTTCAGCGCTGGCACTGGCCGTTGCGCAATGGTATTCCGGCACCGCATGCGACACCAACGCCAATCTTAAGGCTTGCCTCTACGTTAGATTAGCTGATGATTACGCCTACCAATCTCGAGTGCGCTCGACTTTGAATTCGGCGCCGTCATATGAAACCTTGCGCGACAATATGAAACCGTATCTAGAAAGAATCAGCCAGGCGCTTTCTTACAAACCGGATAGCCTGACATTGGGATTTCCCTGGAATCGCACTTTTGAGGTCGAAATTGGCTTGCCGTCAGATACCAACAGCGGTTCGCTATCGTACGCAAAGTAAGAGCAATTTTTATTCAGACTGCTCGACAATCCGAGACAAACCGAAACATTATCAGCAGTTGGTCGCGAGTTTTCTTAACCAGTGATCGGATTTACGCTAGCTGAAAGCGGGTTAACGATCATCTGTGTTCCGCGAACAATACTGGCATTTGGCTGACCTGTCGCGTGATTCGGACCACACGGGAAGATTTCCAGCACCTGACCGTCTCGATAGATTGTGATACACCCACAATTGACTATCGAAGAAGTGACGGTCTGCGGGGGCGCAAACGATTGCTGCCCGGCAGCAGGGTTACCGATCGCTGTACACAATATACACATTCGATTTACTCTTCCTAGTGACTTTCAGTGCCGAAGGCGCGTTGTCATTGCATTGTATTTCCTGCTCACAACAACTGCATTGAAAAAAAACCTAAGAATCCAAGCTGTACGAAATGCGCGTCAAAGCAAAGGCTATATGTCCGCGATATAATGCGAAAAGACGGAAACGAGGCTAGGGCTTCCATCGACAGGCATAATCAATCCTCATTCAGCTGGAATATTCGAGCCAGGACTCGCCGAATGGATACCCGCACGGGCGCTGCGGCAATTTGCCTCCTGAGCCTGAGCTGGTCGAGCATGCTTCCAGTCAAAGCTCTGGATAACTGGGAAAAAGTAGATAAACGAGTCAAAAGTCAGATATACGAATTGAACGTTGGTTTGAAACTTCGTGTGCGCGATAACTTATGGGCACAAATTGCGGATCTATCGCCCAAAGGACACTTTCCCGTTTACAGCACCTCAAAAGACGATAAAGGATTCCGCGTCATCAGCCTCGGCTCCAGTTTTCCGGTGCGCACCAGTCAAACTGACAAAACTTATTTTTTAACGAGCGCGCACGTAGTAAATGGTGGTGAAAACATCGTCAAAGAATGCGAAAGATTTTTCGCGGCGATGCGCCTATATGCCGAGCAACAAGACAAAGACAACTGCGAAGCGAAATACAAAGAGCTATTGCAAACGGTCAATCTTGCTTTAAAAGGAAAGGGTCTGGTAGGTTCCGAGTTGCAGACATATCGTGCCACCGTGGATGCCATCTGGGACTGCTATGAATCTTACCTTTCAGTAAGAGCAGATCCTGGACGTGTCATGTTCAAGAAGTATTTGAAGCAAGCCGGTGTCGAATCGCAATTCGGCTATTTCCTGCATCCTCCGGGTCCAGTGACAGTGCCACCATTAGAGGGGCGGATCTACAAGACAGCGAAATCAGACAAAGAACCCGACCTTGCCATTCTCACCGCATCTGGTGCCACAAGCCCGGGACTAGACCTGGATACTCTGCCTGCATCGGAAGGGCAGGAGGTGCAGGTAATGGGCTATCCGGTCGCATCTGAAATTATCGACAAAGACGCCGACAAACATTACTCTCCCACATTGAACAGCGGTCGCATCAGCCGCGTCACACCATCGCTTCTGCAGGTCGATGCGCCAGTCTCGCGCGGTAACAGCGGCGGACCAGTAGTAAGCATCCGCGGTAAGGTACTGGGGGTGGTGGCACTGCGCGCCATTCTAAATGGAACGGAACTGCCCAACTTTGCCGGTGCCGTCACCACACAGTCGGTGCAGAACTTTGCACCGGAGCTGTTTTCACACTTGTCGGTAAAATGAGGTGGTGCACCCGGGACGGGTGCGTTCCATGTTTTGGCACCCGGGACAGTGCGTTCCATGTTTTGGTGCACCCGGGACTGGTGCGTTCCATGGTGTGCGTTTACGTGGAGCCGTGCGTATTACTTTGATTTGAACATGTCAAAAAATCCGCCGGGTTTCTTGGGCGGCGGGGCCACAGGCGCGGGCGCCTTCACGGGTGTTTTTGGCATGGCATCGAATGATTCATCATCATCGGCGCCGGCATCATCACTTTCATCAAGCATCATCGCCATCTCGTCTTTGACCTTCTTGTAACCGGTCAAAGGTACAAAATCCGATGCTTTCACTTCAGTTTTGGCCGCCTTGTAGCAGTCCATAACCATGACCATCTTGTTGCTTGTTTTGCCCATCTGGAACACTCTCATCGGCGTACCCGAATCGATCGGAATGTCAAGCATAGTCTTCATCATGCTGTTAAATTGAGGAGGTGCCTGGATATCCTTGGCAATCCAGGCTTCAGCCATGGTAATTTCGTTCTTGGACTTGGCATCTTTTCGTTTTACAACAACCTGATAGCAGGGAACCCCGAGAATAGACTGCTTCTTGCCGGTCTTCACCGGCGTCAAGACAACCGACTTGTCAGCGACTCGTTTTCCTCGCAGCAAGAACTTAGCCTTCCAATGCTCATAGGGAAGGTCCACATAATTCTTGTTGCTCTCGTTGTATACAAGGGCGTTCCATTTGGGCGCCTTGATAATCATCACCAGCCCGAGCTTATCGAATTTCACCCGCACAGCATTCGGCGTGATGCAGTAGAGAACGGTGCCAGCGAAATTGCTATTGACGTTAATCACCCAGGCTGGAATCAGCTTCTCTGAAGAGGCTTTGCTGTCGGCTACTGGAGTTTTACCGGCGTAAATGGGAAGCGGCAACGCCGTTGCGCTGCTTACGATCAAGGAAAGAGCGAGGCAAATCTTTTGTACGAAACGCTTATCCATGTCAGACCCTTCACACTGAATTTCGTTAATGACTCGAAAGCTAACTATAGCAGTTGTCTAAAGCAAAGGCATCTTGGGCGAGTCGATCTCGAACGACCAGACGTTGGTCGGCGCGCCGGGCGAGCGAAGATTAAGCACGAATTTAATCGCTTCGTTAACGGTCAAAACGGGCTCGCTTTTCGTCACCGAAAGATCGACCGACTGTGCTTTCTCGACAGTTTTAAAAGCCTGCTCGGTTCCCAACGACTGGTCGACGAGAAGAACACCTGCAAGAGGTTTTTCTTTCTTAGTAATAGCGGCAAATTTTATGCCGTTCTGACGATTCAATTCAAATTCCAGAACATTGAGTTTGCACAGACACTTCAAGTTCTCTACGGAAAAATCATCTCTGGCTAAGTTGAGCCGATAAGGCTTTTCTGGTACACCAACCAGTTTCTCACGCAATCGCCCAGCCAGATCGTTATCCGCTGCTTTCACACAAGCCACCAGATATGATGGCAATGCGTCAGACGCGTTCAGCGATGCCGCTTTTGACAACATAGCTGTCATGTCACTTGTCTGCCCCTTGCGATCGAAAACCGCTGCCAACGCCAGATAGAACTTTTCTTCAGCGGGCGCAAGCTTTATTGCATGCCTGTATGCGGCTTCAGCCAGCTCGAGCCAGGCATTGCTCAGGGATGAATCAATAGCTGGAGCAATAGATTTGTTCTCGAACTCAAGACCCAACTTATAGTATCCGTCCGGCGACGCGAGCCCAACTGTAATTGCCTGATCGAGCAATTCCTTACCGCGTTTCGTATCAGCTGGTGTGCACAAGGCGGATAGTACTTGCAGATAGACCTGGTCATCCTTGGGCTTAGAATTGAGCGCCTCATTCTGAACTATTCGTGCACGGTCGAGCTCATTGGCACGAATCAATTCAATCAGCAACGTTATATTTGCACGCGACTTTTGTTCACTGCTCGTGGCTGCGGCAACAGCTTTCTCGGCTGCATCTGCCGCTTGCTTCGGCTTGTCTAGCTTAGAGTAGGACACAGCCAGGTTGTACCACCAGTTAAACGTGCCGTTTTCAGCTTTACTCATCTGATTCAAAACTTCAATCGCGTCAGCCGGCTGTGCGTTTGCAATCAAAGATTGACTGAGTCCGATTCTTGCAGACCAACTTTCAGGTGCCACCTTGACTGTCTTTTTGAAAGCCGGAATAGCCTTTTCGTAATAACCAAGCATCTGATTCATCTGTGCCAGATTGAGGTTAACGAGTTCATTATCAGGGGCAAGTTTCACAGCTTCCTGCGCCTCAGCCACTGCTTCATCGAAAAGATTGCCTTTCCATTTGAAAATTGACAGCACGCAATGAGGCAGCCAATAGCGCGGTGCGCTCTTAATTGCCTGGTATTCAAGATCGATTGCATCCTGAGATTTATCTGCAGCGAAAAGCGACATCGCCTTCTTAGACAACTCATCAGCCGATGAGGTCTTGCCTGCAATCACCGGCAAAACGGTCATCGACGAAAGGACGAAACACAGGGCGGCTCGCGTCACTCTATCGATTAACAATGGTCCAGTCACAGAAAAACCAGATTTACAGTGGGCGGAGACTGATTACGGATTACTCTCTATAGCCTCAACTATATCAACTGTTCAGAGCCGAAGCGATGAGGAACCTCTTGAGTGTCAAATCTAGAAAATTCATTGAGCGGCATGAATTGAGCTTCTTTCGGATCGAAATAAAACACGGCTCCTGTCTCGATTTTGTAAACCCAGGCATGCAAGTTAAGCTCACCGCGAGAAAGTTTCGCCGCCACGGCGGGATGCGTGCGAAGGTTTTCCAACTGAATCAGCACATTTTCTTGCACTGCCACACTGCGCAAATCTTCTTCGCTGTAATCGACATAATTTTCAGTAGCAATTCTGCGTGTAGCCTCGGCATGATTGAGCCATGCTGCCAGTGCAGGCATATTCTTGATTTTCGAAGGATTCAAAAGAGCATCCATGGCACCACAAAGCGAATGACCACAGACGATAATATCTTTCACGTTGAGACCACCAACAGCAAATTCGATGGTGGCACCTTCTCCGCCATTAGATGCACCATAAGGCGGAATGATATTGCCTGCGTTTCTCAGAATGAAGAGTTCGCCTGGTTCTGTTTGGGTAATCAAATTCGGGTTGATTCTAGAATCCGAACAAGTGATAAACAAGGCGTCAGGAGACTGCCCCTTCGACAAACGCTCGAACAATTCTTTCTGTGAAAGAAATATCTGAGTCTTGAATTGGTGAAGACCTGAAACTAATTTCTTCACGGCTTGTCTCCTTAGCGTGCTGTCAGGCGTGTAGTTAAGGCTCTAAGTTATCTCGAACTGAGAATCTTACCCTCTTGGCAACCACACGGCTTGCATTCCACTATGGCATAGATATCTTGCACACAGCTTTAATGACCAGGCGCGGGCGGCCTCATGCTTCAAGACGAGTAACAATCAGCATTAACAGAGCGATCGCCCGAGCACGTAACATTAGCTCAAACAAAGGCTGTTTTGAAAAGGCTCCAGCCTACATCCTGACATCAAGACCTGCTCAGTACAAGCCCTCAACAACTCAAACCCCCTCGCGCCCCATCAACCGGAACAATCCTTCCACTATGCTCCACGGATGCGGCGGGCATCCAGGTATATAAAAATCGACCGGCAGCACGTCGGCAACACCGTTAGCCTCGGCGTAACCGCCGCGATGTACGCCGCCAGAGCAAGCACATGTTCCCACAGCGACAACTTTACGAGGTTCAGACATAGCCATGTAGCAAGATTTCAAAGCTTCATGCATGGCTTTCGGCACCGGACCCGTAACAAGCAAGACATCAGCAAATCGTGGGGAAGCCACAACTGTAATTCCGAATCTCTCCATATCGAAAATTGGATTACCGGATGCAGAAAGTTCCAAATCACAAGCGCTACAGCCAGTAGAGACTACTCGGCAAGCGATTGATCTCTTGAACAAATTCCTCTGGGCAGGCACCGTACTCGATGCCGGCTGAATTGCAGTTCTTGCAGTCGACAAAAGTAAATCATCTTTAGTGGCACGTGCAACGCTGATCCGTTTATCACTGACTATCGTCTTAGACGGGCATGCAGATATGCACAAAGAGCAGTTGATACAAGCGCTCAAGTCGATAGTGACCGCAGCGCCATCTCCTGAACGATCGCGAGCGATAGCATTAGTCGGACAAATTTTTTCACAAATATCGCACTCTTCCGACACGCAGGGGGTATCGGTAAGTTTTGGCAGGCACCGCGTTTCATCAGAAAACGCGTCGGGCATTTCTCTGGCTGTGACTACACCTTCGCCAAGCAAATAAGCAAGCATTTTAAGCACAATCACACCTCACAAATCGTGCCCCCCGTAGGAGAGCGCAAAGCTCTTGTTGCACAGAGGAAAGTCTGCAAGAAGATTATTCCGAACAGCGATAGCTAGAGCAGTCCAGTTGTTGACACTCGGATCTTTGATCGCATAGCGCTTTACTGCACCGTCTGCGTCGGTAAAGACCATGTGTATAAGCTCTCCACGATAAGCTTCCACGACAGACACACCGACACTGTCTTTTTTCAGATGCTCAGGAGGCTCTTCGAAAAACTTACCGGGGGGCATTTCATCGATAAACTTTTCAATTAACATCAGACTCGTCTCAATCTCGCTAATGCGAACCTTTGATCGACTGAGGATGTCGCCTTCGTGTTCTACTGCAACAGCGGGTTTGATCCGAGGATAAACACCATGGGCGAAATAACTACGCGCATCATAATCCTGATCGCTGGCACGTCCAGAAGGTCCAGTCAAGCCGAAATCAAAAGCAAGGCGTTTCGAAACACGACCCACACCAGAAAACCGATCGACAGAAACTTGATTTGAGAGCATCGACTTCAGAGGTGGTGCCAACTTTTTCCTCAGTTCCACCGCTTGTTTCTGAATCTGAGCCAGACGACTATCGGGATCGTGGAGCACGCCACCCGGGCAGACAAATCCACGAATCAAACGGCTGCCGCTGAGTAACTCGCCCAGTCCCAGCGCTACTCCTCTCAATCGACTCAGTGAAGCGGCGACGCCCAGATAACCGATATCACCAGCAAGACCACCGAGATCGCTTACATGCATGGCAACGCGCTCAATCTCCAGAGCCAGACTGCGCAGATAAAGAGCTCGTTCAGGAACCGCAATATCTGAAGAATTTTCGAGAGCAGTAGCGTTTGCCAGGGCGTAAGCAGCCGCGCTGTCACTGGCAGCCGACTCCGCGAGGAATCTCAGCTTCTTCCACGGCACCTCTGTCATGCGCTTTTCGATACCGCGATGAAGATAACCAAGGCGTATTTCCAGGTTGTAAACCACTTCTCCCAGACAGCTAAAGTGAAAGTGCCCCGGTTCGATGATACCGGCATGAATAGGACCGACAGGTATTTCATAGATACCGCTTCCACTCACACGCATCGATGAATAAGTCCGGAACGGAGAATCCGGATTTTCAGCAGCATCTGGCAGTAATGGAAAGAAGGATTCCCTGTACGATTCATGCAAAAGGTTGTGCTTGAGTCGGGGATGCCCTTCTGGTATCAGGCCAAACATATCCCATAGCGTTCGCTCTTGCCAGTGCGCCTGCGCTATGTGCGCGGTCAGAGAATGGTAGCGATTTGTCTCCATCGGTGTGTACCAGAGCTCAGCATCGCCTGACTCCGTATTCAGTATCAAAGTGACAATCTGCCTTCCGTCAACCGAAGTGATCGAGCCAAGACGAGTGTCGGGATGCTGCAGTCGCTTCTGCAGCAGCGCCAATCGTTCTCCATCGGGTACAGTCAAAACCTGGAGCTTCATAAGATTCCCAGAATCTCCTGCGTGAGTCCTGTAACGCCCATGAACAGTGAGCCACAGCAAAGCAGCAGTGGAATAAGAACGTTAGCAGCCGACAACAAAATCCGAGATTCGTGCTTAGGTGTGCCAAGAACCATATTGCAAACGTGCACGCTAACGGCAATAAAACCCAAAGCGAGCGAAGCCATCAAACAAATAGCAAAGAGAATCTGTCCCGAACTCATTGCCTTCATCAATATCAACCATTCAACGACAAAAGAGCCGAAAGGCGGCATCCCTGTCACAGCAGCAGCAGCGAGGATAAGCGCCAGAGCACAAGCAGGCGAACTCTTCAGCACGCCACGAATCTTTGACAACTCTTTTGTGCCGCCAAGCTGAATGATGTTACCGGAAAGAAGAAAGAGAGCCACTTTTGCAATGCTATGGTTGATAGCCTGCAGCAAGAAAAGTGATGGCGCACCAAGACCAATTGCAGAGAGCATGATTCCGACATTTTCGATGCTTGAATAAGCCCAGAGCCTCTTGATTCCAATTTGATTAACGAGAAATAGAGTCGAGGTAAAGGTGGTCAGCGCGCCCCAGAATATTGGCACGTTCGTAGCCAGCGTGTGGTAGTCAGTCAACTTGACCAACTCGGTCAGTCGGCATATTGCAAACAGGGCGCAATTCAACAAACTTCCTGAAAGCATTGCCGAAGCCGGTGCCGGAGCTTCCGAGTGGGCATCAGGCAACCAGGTGTGCAGGGGAAAAAGACCGGCTTTAGTGCCATAGCCCAGCAAGCAAAAGACGTATCCAAGCTGCACGAATTTTGGCTGCAAGTGTTTCGCCGCCGCAGTCAACAAGCGGATATCGAGTGTACCGGCAGGAATGAAATGTTGACTGGCAGCGAAAAATAGAATAGTACCGAGCAGAGCGAAGGCAATACCGACGCTGCAAACGATCAAATATTTCCAGGTTGCTTCAAGGGCGTGCTTGTCGCGTCCATAATAGACAAGCGCCGCAGAAAACAACGTCGTCGCCTCGATTGATATCCACATGAATCCAAGGTTTTCCGATAGAAAAACAAAGTCCATGGCACAAAGAAAGAGCGCTGCGTAAAAGTAAAACCAGTTTTCGTTTTTTGGAACGGTCAAATTTCCGAGCTTGCTTTCGTTGGTGAAAAATACCGTCGCATGACTCAAGGAACTAGCTGCCACCACATTTGTAAGTACGACAAAAGCAGCGGATAGATGGTCAAGCCCGAAATCGACTGGCAATTTGAAGTGCAGATTAGCGTCTCGAAAGACCGGCGCCGTCAGCGCAATGACAGCAGCTAACTGCCCCCACATCAAAATGGGAACCAACTTTCGCAGAACCGTATTAGGCACACTGAAAAGACTGAGCAAACAGATAATTAACGGAATAAGGCAGAATGCAAGTAATTCGTACATGACTGCTCCTTAATCCCTCAAATCGCTCAACTGAGCAATATCAATATGCTCAAAACTCTTCTGAATCTTGAAAATCAGCAGACCAGAAACCATGACAGCAACGAGAAGGTCTAGCAGAATTCCCATTTCGACCATAAGCGGCATGCCTTTTGTTTGAGTAAGCGCGAATGTATAGATGCCATTTTCAATAACCAGAAAACCAACGACCTGACTTATTGCCAGTCGCCGCGTCAACATCAAAATCAAACCGGAAAGCAATAAGGAAATTCCGGCGGAAACGCCCAGCCAAGAATGACCTGCTACTTCCGAAGATGGAATGCCTTTAGCAAGCGCAAAGCTCAGTACAAATAGAACTATGCACAAATGCATCGACAAAGGCGCAGGCAGGAAGGTGCCCATGTCACGTTGAGCCATGAGTTTTTCGCTTATCCAGGCAAGGAAAGCCGGCACAACCAGCGCCTTCAAGAGACCAATCACTGCGCCGATTACACACAATTCCTGATCACCCGTGATACTACCTATGTTGATAGTTGCGGCAGCAATTAAAAGTGCCTGAAAAGAAAACAGCCACAGGTTCACCCTCAGATGCAGCGATCCCAGGGCAAGACAAGCAAGCAGAGCGGCTGACAGCAAGCAAATTTCGTAGGGCGCTAATGTCATAAAATGGATTTCCCGCTAACAGCAACAAAAACAGCAATCAAACTAACGGTCATGATATAGGCTACAAACTCGGGGATTTTCCGCCACTGCAACTTAACAATCAAACCTTCGAGAACGCCGACCAGAAACGCCAGTAGAAAAATTCCGGCGACGCTGCAAAGCTCTTTCTCCAGCAGATTGCAACGTGCGTATGCTGGAATAGTATGCAGGAAACATTGCGCCGAGAGTCCCCAGAACATCGCCATCTTCAATACTTGCGTAAGTTCCAGGAGAAATAGATTTTTTGCCGACGCTTCAAGAATCATAGCTTCGTGGACCATTGTGAGTTCCAGGTGGGTGGTCGGGTCATCAACCGGCATTCGACTCAGCTCAACCAGACTGGCTAGAAAAACAGCAACGCCGACGAGCAGCCAGACGACAGACATACCAGCACCGGGAGTGCTGGCAAAGATAACTGTAAGATCGGTGCTGTTGCAGGTGATTGCTAGCGCGATCAAGGCCAAACAAATGGCCGGCTCTACCAGAAAATTCAAAGTCGCTTCGCGGCTCGCACCAAACGCACCAAACGGAGAGCCTGCGTCCATCGCACCGAGCATGGTGAACATTTTTGCCAGGGCGAGAACATAAATGACCACGAAAATGTCGGCTTGATGTGACCATGGTTTGATGGCTACCCAGGGAATAAGCCACGAAAGGGTCAACGCCGAGGACAAGCCGACAACTGTAGAGATGCGAAACACACCGCACATAGTGCCGCTTAAAGTTTCGTCCTTTTGAAAAAGCTTTGTCAGGTCCAGAAAAGGCTGCCAGATCGGTGAGCCGATGCGATTTTGCAAGCGAGCCTTAGTTTTTCGCAAAATACCAAGACAAAGTGGCGGCACAAAAGCGAGTGTAACGACAAACAGACTCCATACAAGTACCCGATTCAAAGCACTACCCCCAAAAGAAGGAGCACAATCAAGGTTGTACAGACATAGAGCAAGTACAAATGTATGCTCCCGGCTTGCAGACGGGCGATCAAACGAGACGCTTGAGTAATCAAAACTACAAGCGGAGCGTAGACTTTCGTCTCAAGAATCGAAACTATTTTGGTGTCAACGTGAATGCGCTCGGGGAAGTGGCGACGATCTACGCCATCGATTTTCGACAGATTGTGATATCGGAGAATCGGCCGAAAAATTCTGGCGGAAGGCTGTGCAAACGAGTCAGCAGTGACCTGCGCTTTGACGTTTTGCTGGCCGTAACCACAATCCCAGGTAATATACTCTCGAGTTTTTGCAGGACGCAAATAGGCGAAATAAGTTGCCAGGCATATTGCCGAGAGACTTGCAGCCAGCGGAAATATCGGCAGCTTCAAGGACACAGCCATGACTTGCAAACCACTCTGCGACAAAGCCTTGCCGATAGTTGAAACAAGCAAGCCAGCAAATAATCCCGAGGCGATACAGCATATCGCCAGGAAAAACATTGATGCGCGCATTCCCGCCGAACACTCCTTTGCGGTAGCAACACCGTGGCTGCGAGCGTTTCCGAGAAAAATGACACCTAAAGCCTTTACCAGGGCAGAAAGTGCCATCGCGCCAATCGCCGACAGAGTGCAAATGGCTAACACCGCAACGCCTTTTTCCACCAGGCCGGTGCGAGCACAAATGCCGGCAAACAACGACTGATATAGCAACCACTTGCCAGGAAAACCATTGAGAGGCGGCAAAGAGCAGAGAGAAAGGGCTCCGATGCAAGTGCAAATCCATGTGACCGGCATACGTTTTGCCAATCCGCCCAAATGCTCAAGCTCCAGGGTGCCAGTGGACCATTGAATGGCACCAGCGGAAAGGAACAGAAGAGACTTAAACAACCCATGATTCAGGCACTGCATGATCGCAGCAATGAGAGCCATACTTGCTATCAACGGCTGACCACTGAAATTGGCGTACATACTGAGCGAAATACACATCAGTATGAGCCCCATGTTTTCAATACTTGAATATGCCACAAGTTTCTTCAGCTGATTCTGCACAAGCGCAAAGAGTACACCCCAAAACGCGGTAACAGCACCAAGTAAAAATGCAAAACAGACTACAGAAACAGAGTTTAAATGACCAAACAGAAGAATACGAATCATTGCGAGCATGGCAACTTTACTCATAAATCCGCTCATTAGCGCCGAAGAGGGAGCGGGTGCAGCAGAATAGGCATACGGCAGCCAGAGGTGAAACGGCCAGATGCCTGCTTTGATACAGAGACCAAGGAGCACGAGAAAAGCCGGGCCGTGTGTCGAAGGTTGAGAAAAATCCCAGTTTGCAAAATTCCAGCTGTGTGTAACGACATACATCCATAAAAAGCCGGATGCAAGAAACGCACTAGCCATGCGTGTCGCGCTGAGATAGATTAACGCAGCTTTACGTGTCTTTTTCTGCACGTGCTCACTTGCTACGAGCGCTGCGGAAGACAACGCCATCGTTTCCCAAAACACCAGAAATCCGATGGCATCAGCACTGCAAATCACCAGCAGCAACGACAGGGCAAATAGTAAAAATGAAACCCAGTATTGACCTTTATGGACTTTGTCATTCATGTGGTCCAAATAGGCTGGGGTGAAAATAGCAACTGAAAAGACGAGAACTGAAAAAAGAACGACAAACAGTCTCGTCAGATCATCCACACGAAACGAAAGCAGAAAGACGCCGACAACGAATGGTGGTGGCAGCTGGTAATAAAAGACCCGACCCCAGGTCAAAACCGCGGCTCCAAACACAGCAATGGCAAAAGCGGAGAGCAAAACACTACCGATGCGATCGGAAAGGTTATGCTTCAACGCCGCCGCAAATAATGAAATTCCGCTTATCACAACTGCTGTGCTGAAAACAATTTGATCGCAGAGCGCTGGCGAAATTAAGGACACAAAGGCCACCCGTACTAAGTCATTTTTAGTATAAAACTAATTGCACAAATACGCAATTTCGCAACTATGATAAACTCTAAGCAAGTAAAGAAATCCCTGAGGCGCGCAATTATTTATGAACGATAACTGGCGAACTCTTCCTAGAACCGTGCTGTGATGACAGAAAAACTAGTTGCCTTCAAAGCGGAATTCTTCAAAGCTCTATCCAATCCCCTGCGGATTCGCATTTTAAACGAATTGAGAGACGCAGAGTTAACAGTTTCTGAACTGAGAGACCGTCTCAGTGTCGGATTGCCAAATCTTTCGCAACAACTCTCGGTGTTGCGTTCAAAGAATCTTGTAATTGCCAGAAAACAGGGCAACAACATTTATTACTCATGCAGCGATTCCAATATATTTTATCTGCTTGATGTCGCCAAAAAGATCTTCAACAACCACCTTATCGATTTGCAGAAAACACTTAAGGACATGAGCTAGACAATCACGTGCATCTTCGCCTTTTTCATCGAGTAATGTTTGACAATTTCAACCGAACATTCGGCATGCGATGAAACCGCATCAGCAACACTTCCGAACACAATATCCTTATATGTACGCTGGGAGTGACTGCCCAGGACAATCAATCCCGCTTCGAACGCTTGAGCCGCATTGATTATTTGTTCACGCGCATCGCCGTACACTATTTCATAGCAAGCACAGTTGTCGCCAAACTCTGAATTCAGACGCGCCACATGATTTCGCAACGCTTCTTCCACACCGGCTTTCAATGATTTCTCTTCCTTCAGGAGCGTCTCTCCAGAGTTATGCTTCGACAGAACAGCTCCATGTTCATTTTTTAGCGCCGTAACACACTTAAATCTGACGCCATCAGGCCAGGAAGCCTTCAAAACATGTTCTATTACGTACTCAGTCTGTTCCGATCGGGCGGGCGATTCGTCTAGAGCGATCACTACATTTTTCGGCGATCGGGCTTGATGTCCATTCTTAACAATGCGAACAGGACACGCTGCATTCAGGGCAACAGCACGCGATGTGCTGCCCCACAAAAATCTCGTCAACGCGGATCGTCCATGCGAACCAATAACAATCAAATCGGCTTTAAATGCTGCTGCAGTATCGATGATTACTTGATCAGGATAACCAGCTAACGACTCTGCGGAGACCTTGCAATAGGGAAGATGCTGCAAAATTGTAGCTGCCACAGATCGCACATGGGCTTGCGCTTGTTCAGCAGCCTCTGCCGCATGCACAGCCAGGAACGGTTCAAAAAGCTCAACGACTGTCAGCACCTTGATTTCATCGTTGCGTCCATAACGCATTGCTATCAGCGCATCTGCGCTTGCTTGAGAATGCGGTGACAGGTCGGCGGCAAATAGGATCCTCATTAGATTCTCCGAAAGACTGATCAATTACTTCGAAACATTCGCGGCTTCAGCAACAGTTTCAGCTGCTGCGTTTTTGCTCTTCTTCAATCTGACAATTTGCACGGAGCAAGTGCTATTTTGCGGAATGGATTGAGCAATCTTTCCAAAGAAGCGATTAGGCGAATTGCCATGCGCACCGATCAAAATGCGATCAGGCATCCACTCAGCAGCGCTGTAGATTATCTCCAGGTGCGGTTCTCCGCATCGAACTTCAGCATAGACCATAGATTGAGGGCAAGATTCGGAAATTTGCTGCCTTGCCTTCATTACCAGATCATTGGCAAACTTTTTCCTCTTTTCCAATTGTTTCGCAGTCTCGGCAGCAGCTTCTGCTTCGGAACTCAAGGAGCCAACCACAGTCAGAATCTTGATCTGTGTATCAAGCGGCCATTCTGTCGTCGCCACTTCATTAATGATCTGATTTGCAAACTCTGTCTGGTCAATTGCGACTATTACTTTCATTCCTGCACCTTGCTCCTGTCTGACTACATCCAACAAATCATAACGGCACCAGCATGACACTAAAATGCAGCAGGCACCACGGGCATCTCAATTCTTCTGAGAACTACAGTTCTTACGCCAGGTAAGATTCAAGAAGCGACTGAATGCCCAACCGACAAAACCACCGATGCATAGAGCCATCACAGCCATCACTGCTTCACCGTAAAACCGTGTGCAGGCTAAAAAGAAAAGTGCTGTGAGGAGAGCGCTAAAAATAGTCACTCCAAGGAAGAAGTGCCCCATCCGCTCATTTACATCTCTGAAACATTCGAACAGAATGCCGAAAAACAATCCTACGCATCCGGCTCCGACTATCTGCATGATCATCATCTCACTAAACCTCGAAAAACCGTTGCTTGCACAATCAGTTTGCACCAAAACACGAGCTGGCACCTCCGTCTAAGGGCTTAAAGCTCCGTTTCAGGTCACACCGAACTGAAAAGTCATCCCAAAAGATGATACTTTCGAAGCCGATCCGGCTAATCCTTTTGATTGATCTGGTATGAGTCTTGAATGATTTAGCATGAGTCGATGGAGCGATGTTTTGACGCAGAATCTGCACCATAATAGGCATCATAGTGAAGAGCAGAGAATCGCAAAATAATCAGAATCCACTCAAAATTGGAATAGTTATCAACCATGACTAACAACAGTACATTTTTGAAAACATTTGGAGACACGATTACATCGCGTCGGAAACTCCTACAGATCTCTCAGAAAGATCTATCTGAGCGATGTGGAGTTGATCGCGCTTACATCTGCCATTTAGAAAGCGGCAGACGAAACCCAAGTATCGAGCTATTCAATCGAGTCGCAATTGGGTTGAAGATGAAGCCGTCCAGGCTTTTAGCAATGTGTGAACGCAACGCAGAAATTACTGTCCCGCTCCCCACGACCAGCAATGGTGCGGAAGCGAGCTGAGCGTCCCGCTCGCACGGTAAGCAATGCTGCGGGCGAGCTCAACGTCCCGCTAACTTTTGGTCACCGAAGGCTCCCCCTGGCATAGAATCTGGTGCTGACTACGGCAACTATAGCCAGATATATAACAGCGATAATTCCAAGCATGATGAAGAATGAGAGCGGAAGCGCTGTAAATTGAAGCAGCGCTCCAAGCCTCGTCTGCGTCAGGAGGCAAGCCACTATTAGAGTGGCGACGCTGGCAATCGCAAGCGGAGCGCTCGGGGTACTCAGCCAGAACTTCCGCCTCGTACGAATGACGAAGATGACCAGTATTTGTGTCGCTAACGATTCGATAAACCAGCCTGAACGGAAGAGGGTTTGATCCGCTTTTAAAACTGCAAGCAGCAAAAAGAAAGTAATGAAGTCGAATATCGAACTGATTGGACCAACACTGAGCATAAACTTCTGGATGCTCGACATGCTCTCGCGACAAGGTTTTGCCAGTAACTCCTCATCCACATTATCGGTCGGCAGAGCCAGTTCAGAAAGATCGTACAGGAGATTGTTCAGCAAAATTTGAAAAGGAAGCAGCGGCAAGAAAGGCAAAATCAAACTTGCTGCGGCCATGCTGACCATATTTCCAAAGTTGGAACTTGTCGCCATCATTATGTATTTGTGCACATTGGAAAAGGCTCGCCGTCCTTCGCGAATACCAGCGTGCAACACGCGCAGGTCGTGCTCCAACAAAACCAGGTCGGCAGCTTGTTTCGCCACATCAACGGCACTGTCGACCGAAACTCCGACATCAGCTGCGTGCAACGATGGCGCATCGTTAATTCCATCGCCCAAAAATCCAACAATCTTGTCCCGTCCACGCAAAAGGATAATAATGCGATTCTTTTGAGATGGGTTGACACGGCAAAACAAATTCACCTGGTCGATCTTCAAGCTCAGGCTGGCATCATCCAGAGCGTCAAGGTCTGCGCCCGTAAGACTGCCTGTAACTGTAAACTGCAATTCATTGCAAACGTAGCGCGCCACCAATTCATGATCGCCGGAAAGGATTTTTACATCAACTCCATCGTCTTTCAAAGCACGAAGTGCTGCCGAAGCTGACTGTTTAGGTGGGTCCAGAAAAGCCGCGAAACCCAGAAATGTAAGTTTCTCTTCGTCGGCAACTGTCAGTCCAGACAATCGCTCCGAATTTACCCGACAAGCGACAGCAAGAATATGAAATCCACTGGACGCCAATTCAGAGAATAGATCATTGATACGAGTCCGATATTCAGATATCGGATACAAACGACCACCTACTTTGCAGTCCGAACAGACAGAGACGACTTCTTCAACAGCACCTTTGACGCACAGAAACTGGCGATCGTTCTGCTCTAGTAAGACAGACACACGCCTTCTCTCGAAATCGAACGGCACTTCATCGATTTTGTGGTACAGGGCTTTTTCACCGCGGTCCTGAAACGCACGCATAATTGCATCATCAAGCGGGCTCTTAATGCCTGTCTCATTGGCACTGTTCAAGTACGCGAAGCGGAGCACCTCATCACACGACTTCCCATCCAGATCGATATGTTTAAACAGCTCAATCTTGCCTTCAGTCAATGTTCCAGTTTTGTCGGTGCACAGAACGTCCATAGACCCGAGGTCTTGTACAGCAGACAGGCGTTTGACAATCACCTTTTCTTTCGCCATCAACAAGGCGCCACGCGCCAGAGTGACAGTGACAATCATGGGCAACAACTCGGGCGTCAAACCAACAGCCAGAGCAACGCTGAACAACAACGATTCCAACAATGGGCGGTGAAACGAGATGTTGATGACAAATGCAAAGACTACAAGCACTATGGTGAACCGCAATATCAAATTGCCGAAACTTTGCAATTCCCTGTCAAATGAAGTTGCAGAGCGCTGCTGCGCCAGGCTGAGACTGAGTTCACCAAATACAGTGCGAAGCCCGGTCGCAGAAATCAACAGTTTTGCTGTTCCGCTGCTGACAGAGCTTCCTGCGAAGCACTTAGTTTCACTGCTCAAATCAGACGACTGAGCGGCATTTTCCAGATTCGACGAAACTGAGACAACCTTTTCCACCGGATAGGACTCGCCTGAAAGGCTCGATTGATCGACGAATAAGTGTTTAGCCTCAAGAAGTACGCCGTCGGCGGGAATCAGATCTCCGGCTGACAGCAAGACAACGTCACCGGGCACGATACTGTCGCTAGGTACACGAACTTCATGCCCATCTCGAAGCACACGAGCACTCAAGGCCACACTTGCCGATAACCTTTCCACGGCATCGTCAGCTTTCCTCTGTTGGCAGATGTCCATTGCGATGCTAATCGAAACGACCATCAGGATTATGGCAAAGCTGCCGGTCTCGCCCGTCAAAGCCGAAATGAAGCCGGCTGCCAGCAAGATACAGACAAGCGGATTTCGCAATCTATCTAGTATGGATTTGAGCCAGTGGGACTTTGCCTTCTTGCCAAAGCTGTTTTTGCCCCAGCGTTCAAGAAGTGCTGCGGCTTCGCCGCTGGTTAGCCCGACGTTAGATTGATTGGCGAGGGCTTCGGTGAAGGACATTGGTGGTTTAACTGGAGATTCCTATATCTTCTCACAAAGCCGCCAGCTGGGGTTCCTGACCTTGTTTCCTACCAGAGCATGACCAGTGCGCCTCATCCCAAGGGATGAGTTTTAAAGGGTGAACGGCAAAACTCGGGCTCGGCACGTCGACTAAATACTACTCGCGACGGATGCACATACAGCTCAGAACTGTTCAAATGATAGTACGAGCTTTTTCTAGCAATTCGATTACTAACGTAAACGGCTCACACTTTTCAAATCAAAGCGAAAGTCACGTTTCCGGAGGGGAATCATGGGTACCGTTGATAACGATAATAACGATCGAAGTCTGATGGCGACAATACTCGCAAACAGCAAAAGCTACCGTCCGCATGGTCGAGTGCAGTCCGCAAATTGTATCTGCAGCACTTCTGGTTCGCTTGCCGATGTGTTCTTCGGCAAACCGAAGAGTGAATCTCTCATCGCATACATAAGGTCCCCGAATCACGATCACATCGACAATCACTGGCGAGAAATTGCTAACTATTGCCAAAAACATTCATACCAGGTCGTCCATCTCTTCACCGATATAGGCGATCGCCCCTCGTTTGGTCTACAGTCTGCGTTTGATGCGCTGGAAGTCGTAGATGGGCTTATATCATGCGATATGACCATGTTCATCAAGGACAATGGGGACCGAGTTAGAGAACTCCGGCCTTTCATTCATCATTTCTTCTGCCTCTACGAAAAGCACTTGATCACCATATTCGATGGCATCGATACAAGTACATCTTTTGGGCAGGAAAATGCCATCGAACTAATGTGCCAAACCAAACAAGGCTTCGATACATAATTCGCTAGCCAGCCAGCCAACAATATGGAACCTCTGGTCTCCAGGTAAAATGCTCAAATTCCCCAACGCACGACTGCTAATTCACAACCTCATCGCTGAGCGAAAGCTAAGCGGAGAAGATGCAATTGCAGCAGGCGCATGCGAACTCGGATTAATGAGCCCGGTCGAAATTGAATCAGTTCGAGGGCAATCTGCAGCTCAGTCAGATATGTGCGGATGCTCACGAACAGCGAGACTAATCTTGAAGAAATACTTTGACAATAACGATACCGACGCGGCCGAAGCATTTCAAAAGAGCTGGGAGAGTCTTCAAGAACGCTCAAAAAAACGCCTGGGACCAGAGGCTATTCAGGCTACCGCAGAGAGTCACGATGCTGCTGCAACGGATCAAAATAAATCCTGCTCTCAACATGCACCTATAATTTTTGACTACTTATTGCAAGAAGTAAATCGGCACTCTTGATCTGGAACCATTCTTGATCTGGACCCCTCCCGATCCGGTCTCGCAACAAAATGGTCGTCACTGCGAGGGCAGTTCTACTGTAAATTGACTGCCCTTGCCAATCTGGCTTTCACACCAGATTTGACCGCCGTGCCCTTCAACAATCTTGCGGGAGAGATAGAGTCCCAACCCCGTACTGGCGTAGTAGCGCCCACTCGATCCCGCTTGCCAGAAGCGCTGAAAGAGCTTAGCCATATTTTCAGGTGGAATGCCTTTTCCGGTATCAGATACGGTGAGTGTGGTGACGTCGTCATTTTGAAAAAGTTCGACTTGTATTCTGCCACCACCAGGGGTGAATTTGAGCGAGTTATCGATCAAGTTCTGAATCACTCTTCTGATTTCTTCCTTGTCACAGGGAATTTCTTTGATCCGGTCAGGAAGCACAGTAATCAACTGAATCTTGCGTTCCTCTGCCAGTGGCATGACCTCAGTGACGAACTGTGTCACAATCGATGACAGATCGCAGGGCGTCATCCGCATCTCTTTGACGCCACTATCAAACCGATAGACATCGAGCAGCGTCTGCACCAATCCGTACAGGGTCGTATTACTCTGCAACAAAGTGGACAAAATCTCACGCTGCTCGGCATTTACTTCGCCAAAGTCGCCATCCAGCAGTAGCTTGACAGCTCGATTGGTTGCCGAAACCGGAGTTTTCAAGTCGTGCGTAAGCGTTGCCACGAAGTCTTCTCGCTGCTGTTGCAGTTGCACCCGATCGGTCGCATTAGCGAACATGGCAACCAGACCGGTTGTGGCGCCGCTTCCATCTTTGGTCGGCCAGACTGCCCAATCCCAGTATGAAACTTCCAGCGTCTTCTCCGATGAAAGATTCAAAGCGTTTGCTGAAAAACGTGCTGGGGTGGCTGTTAAAAGAACATCTTCAAAGACCTTGCGCGGAACAAAGGGCGAAAGTTCAAAGAATGATTTACCGATTACTTCTCTGGTGCTTGCGCAAGACAAAAGCTTGGCAAACTCTTCATTGCATTCGAGACAGACGAAATGCTCGTCAAGGTTGACAATACCGATTGGAGCGCTTTCTAAAATACTCTTCGTGACGCGCTTCTCTGTTTCGAGCTCGCGAATCGCATCGCGATGAATCAAGAGAGCAAACTCTTTAGACTTGATGTAGCTCTCGATCGCCAGGCTCATATCGAAAAAAATCAACCGCATCATCGATGCCATGGTTTCACATTCGGTGCCGGGCTCACATTTCTCCAGCAGCCGGGGAAGTAGCCATGAGACAGCCTTGTTATAGGCGCCGATGTACCACTTCGGTTCAAGGTCGATGCGATGATGGGTCAAACCCACCTTTAGCCGATCAGCGACATAAGCTCGATCATGAGCACCATGAGCTAAACGCAGAAAATATTGCTTCTGAGCTTGCTTGGCGCGCTGTATTACATGCTCGTTCGGGAAAAAATCTCGGGTCTCTGGAAAACTCAAAAAATGTTCATACATAGCGTCCATGAGATCATCGACGCAATTCTGCAAAAGAAGGTCGATTGCCTCCAGCTGGCCCGGTTCAATCTTTTCGAACTCAAGCCATTTTTGTCTGGTATCGATTTCCTGCTCGGTGAGCGGCTCTAGAAATTCCTGCTCTATTGCATCTTTTCGAGTCATCAGCCTCACCTTGAAAACGTCGAACATCGATGCTCAACAAGCAAGCTCGTTCTACAAGCGTCAATGTCGAGGCAAAGTATATATAATTATCGAGAAGGAATCATGATTTCGGATATAAGCGACAAATCGGTCGCAACTAAAAGCAAACTAAATCAAGCGAGTACTTTGGAAATGAGTGTTGAAAAAGAAGCAAATGGACATCAGATCCGAATTTTACTCGTGGAAGACCACGCCCTGACACGGGTCGGAATCAAGACAGTCTTAAAACGTGAAGCCGATTTGCAAGTCGTTGGTGAGGCATCCAATGGTGAAGAAGCCGTCGAGCAAGCCGAACTCTTGAAGCCAGATGTCATCCTCATGGATGTTGGCATGCCGATAATGGATGGAATCCAGGCGGCCAAGAAGATTGTCGAACACGGCAACGCCGCCAGAATTATTATGCTTACACAACATGATAACGACCAGGACATCCTCGCTTCCTTTTCCGCCGGTGCCTCGGGATACTGTTTGAAAGATGTCGAAGAGTCTCGGCTGTTCATGGCGATCAGAACAGTCTTCGCGGGCGATGCCTGGCTGGATTCAGCAATCGCAGGCAAAGTATTGAAGCTTCAAAGACAGATCAACCAGGCCCAGCAGCAAAACGTTCAATCAGCTCAACCAACAGAGTCTTCGGCGCACGAGTCGCCTGAGGAGCACGCCGAACACGGTACTCATCACGACAGAACAGATCATGAGGTTGTGCCTTCCTCAGATTTAGCTGCTCATTCGGGAGCGGGAAATCCGCAAAAGCTAGATCGTCCCTATGCCGAACCACTCTCACCCCGAGAATTGGAGGTGCTTGGTCTGATCGTCGAAGGAATGTCAAACCAGCAAATTTCAGACAAGTTGATAATCTCGCTGCCAACAACCAAAACACATGTCCGAAACATTTTGAACAAACTGGCGGTTGACGATAGAACTCAAGCGGCAGTGCACGCGATGCGGCGCGGTTTAGTTTAAGGCACACGAATCTTTCGCCAAACATTCAAGAGGCGAGCATAATCATTCAACTCGCAGGAAATACATCCGTCAAGGAAATATGCACGTAGTAATCGCCATAAACGAGGCAAAATACGCCGAAGCAATTGCAGACTTCGTCATCAATCACGATTGGAAAGATGACACTACATTCGAAGTCATTTCAATAGTAAAGCCCATGAAAGTAGCTTCCTTCGAAGCAGTTCTACCAGGCCCGATACTGGACGAAATAATGCAAAAGAAAACAACGGCTGCCGAAAGCCTTGTGCAAACTTTCGTGCGGTCAATCACTAAAACAATAGATCAGGCGAGAATCAAAACATCGGTGCGCGAAGGGTTTCCCACCGACGAAATTATGGAAACGCTGAAAGCCAGCCATGCAGATATTCTGATTGTGGGTAGCCATGCGCGGCACGGTCTTGAACGAGCCTTCCTGGGAAGCGTTTCTCACTATCTTGTTTTTCATGCCGAATGTTCGATTATTGTGATACGGCTTCCAAATCATCAATAGGCTGCGCGGTAGGTGCAGCTGTAGTTGCAACGGTAGATTCAGCTGTAGTTTTGGCAGTTGCAGGGGTACATTCAGCCGACGCCGATGCTGCGATCTTTTCGAGTTCCGTAGAGTTCAGGGTCTCATTCTGCAGCAACTTTTCTGCGATCGCCGTCAGGACGTGGCGCCTTCCTTTTAAAATTTGGATTGCTCTTTCAAAAGCCTCGGTAACGAGGTCTTTTACCGCGGCATCTATCTCTCGGGATGTCTGTTCGCTATGGTATCTAGTTTCTGGAACTACGGCTCCGCTCAGAGAAGTTACAGGAGTGGGCTCATTGCTGTATGTCACGGGTCCCAGGAGCTGCGACATACCATATGTGGTGACCATGGCGCGCGCTATATCGGTTGCCTTAAGTAGATCGTCGGCAGCACCAGTCGAGAGTTCATCGAAAACGAGTGTTTCTGCGGCTCGTCCCCCCATAAGCGTAGTCAGTTTAGTTTCCAGTTCTTTCTTCGACATGAGAAATCGATCTTCGGTAGGTCGTTGCATCGTATAACCAAGAGCACCAATTCCACGCGGAATAATCGATACCTTTTGTACGGGATCCGCTTCAGGCATAGACATTGATACAAGCGCATGTCCAGACTCGTGATAGGCCACAATCTGGCGTTCTCTGGGGTTGAGCAATCTGTTCTTTTTCTCCAGCCCAGCTACAATGCGCTCCAGGGCATTGGTAAAATCGGCAGGCTCGACGGCTTCAGCACCGCGCCTGGTGGCAAGGATGACAGCTTCATTAACTAGATTAGCCAGATCCGCGCCTGTGAAACCGGGAGTTGTTCCAGCGATGTCCTCTACCTTCACACTCGTATCGGCTTTGATGCCGCGCAAGTGCACTTTCAAGATCTGCTCACGTCCAGTTTTATCTGGTCGATCGACCAGTATTTGCCGATCGAAGCGACCCGCTCGCAACAGTGCCCCGTCGAGAATTTCAGGGCGATTGGTAGCTGCCAACAAGACAACGCCCTGGCGCGGATCGAAACCATCCATTTCCACAAGCAATTGATTTAGAGTTTGTTCTTTCTCGTCAGGTCCGCCAGCGATAGAGCCCAGACCACGAGCCCGACCAAGTGCATCTAGCTCATCAATAAAAATGATGCACGGTGCGCTTTTCTGCGCCTGGGCAAAGAGATCTCTTACCCTTGCTGCGCCAACTCCGACAAACATCTCGACAAATTCAGAGCCGCTGATACTGAAAAACGGAACTTTGGCCTCGCCCGCAACAGCACGAGCCAAGAGCGTTTTACCAGTTCCTGGAGGACCGACCAGCAAAATACCTTTAGGCATGTGACCGCCTAACCGCGAGTATCGAGCAGGTTCTTTAAGGAAACCGATAACCTCTTGCAGTTCACCTTTGGCCTCATCGACACCAGCGACATCGTTGAACGTTGTTTTTATATTGCTTTCGCTATAGACACGCGCTTTGTTCCGCTCAAACGGCAAAAGACCTGCACCCAAAGACCCTTTCTGTCCGACCAATGAACCCAGCGTGCCGAACAGCACGAACAAACCGAAAATAATCCAGGGCAAGTTGGCTTCCCAGAAGCCAATCTCCGGTGTGCCCTGAAAACTAGAGGAGTTGTCGGCTAATCGAGTCAGCAACTGCGGATCGTCTATGCGCACAGTGCGGAATCTTTTCGTCTTGCCATTCTCAGACAAGGTTCCCGTTATTTCCTGCTTGCTGACGCTTACATTGGCAAGCTTCTTCTCCTGAGCAAGTGCTATAAAACGACTGTAGGGAACGGTTTCGGTCAACGACGCCTGAAACAGATTACCCAGAGCGGAAATAATGAGGAAGATTAGAAAGACCCGCCAGGCAACGATGATGGGGTCCGGCGTCTTTATCTTATTGTCAACAGTCTCTTCAGGCATAACATGTCCGAACGTGGGTCCAACCACACAACTATCGCATTGTACTATCGTCCACACCTCGGTCAAATTGATTATCGTCAGAATCGAGGCTGGTAGACCTAAAGGATGATTTCAGAGTAGGATTTCGCAGCAACTTCAGCTTTTAGATCGATAACAGGAGCACAAAATGCGAGCAAAATTTATAAAGGTTCACTCGTGGATGCAACTGATGAAAATCCCCGTGCTCTCCGTACTGTTTGTGCTTTCCAGCCTGGCGCTGCCCGCCGGTGCAGGGGATTCGCATGATGCAAAGTCAACCGATGGTCAAAAGAAGCATAAACAGAACGAGCAGCAGCGAGTGCAGCAAAACAAAGCTCAATCAATAAAACGCGGAAAACAACTCTACTACGCGAATAACTGCCAGAGCTGCCATACGATTGGAAATCGTGGCGCAAAGTTCGGACCGGCGTTAGACAAATTAGGCAAACACGCGAGCGCACTAGAGATGTCTGAAGAGATTCATGGTGGCGCAGATGAACCCGAGATGGATTTCAAAACGCGACATCTAACCAAAGATGAGCAGCGATCGATAATCGACTTTCTGCTTTCTGTTCAAGACAAAGCAACGAAACAAGCCGGCAGCCACTGAATGTAGTACTACCCACCCAACCAAGGTTATCGCCATGAATGTACTTTTAGCTGTATCAGATCGCTTTTTCGGGGACGCACTGGTGAAGTTCGCACGCCACCACCATTGGGAAGAGAATGCCCACTTCAAGGTGATCAAAGCAGTTTTGCCTGCGGAGCATCAACCTGGGGCAACCAATGAAGACCGCGAAATTTCGTTTCAAGAAGAAATGAAACTAGCCGATAATTTGCTGAAAAAACTTTGCGCGATGCTCGGCAAAAACAAAGAAGGCTGCGATATTTCGCCTGAAGTAATAATCGGAAGCCCGGCAAAAGTAATCATCGAATACGCCACCAATTGGCCGGCTGATATCATCATTCTCGGAGCCCATGAGCAGAGCAACTTTGAAAAGCTGATACTCGGAAGCGTCTCGAAATACATATCAGAACATGCTCCTTGCTCATTCACCATCGTGCGTATCGCCAATGACGAGGCGCTTGATTTGAGCCTGGAAGAAGATGAAGTGCTTGAAGAGCTGGGCATACCGTTAGCCTCATCTTGAAACTCTTCGAGTTACAAGTCATAGACTCCGAATTCACATCACAGTGCTTATTCTTCTAACAAAATCTTGAGCTTTGCTTGTGCTTCCACGCCAAGAATAACATTGGTCGGTTCCGTGAGCGCACGCGGAAATATCAACATCACCTTGTCGGTTTTGCTCAAGCGCAACCCTTCATATTTCGTACCAGCCAGCCCCCAGTTGCTCAACACGAACAACCAGAATGCAGCGGAGTCGTGATCGATCTGCTCACAAATCTCTCGCTGCATTTCTATATTGTTCAGCAGACAAGTCGACTTCCAGTAGACCAGCAAAGACTGACCTGTTTTGCGGACTTGAAGCCCTTCCTGCAGGCTCTCTGCTGCGCCATCACCTGTCACAACTATTCTTTGCTCCAGCGAACATGAACACTTGGTTTTTCCGGCAACGATGTGACATCTAATTTTCCACCGTATGCTTTCTCAATTGCTTTACCAATTCGTTTGGCAAGCCACATACTGGTGGTTTTGATTTCGATTTTAGAAGCTCCATCAATTCTACTCAAGATCCTCGATGCCGGATTGTCTTGCCGGCACTCCGACTCGATGTTAGCGATGAGATTATTCATTTCCTGGAGAGCAGCAGGTTCGAACTCGCCGGTGATATCGACCGTTCCTTCCCACACATTTTTCTCTACCATAGAACAGCCAGGGCAAAGGGTTTCGACCAGATGCTCCGGTAATCCTTTCTTTAGAGACTCGTCTTCGGTGTACCAGTGCTTGTCATGATGAACCGCCCGGCATTCCGTGCAAATCATATATCCTTTTTGTGCTTTCGCATTTTTGACAGTTGTAGAATCAATGTGTTGACTTGCTTCATATCGTCCCTGCTTGAACGATATGTTGGTTGGTTTCTTATTCATAGTCTACTCCTTTATCCGTGTACTACAGCGCTTTCGCCTGAAGTTTCGAACCGGTAATTTCTAAAGCTCTTGAAAGATCCCCAATAATGTCGTTAACGTCCTCCAGTCCGATGGAGAGTCTGATACCACCGGGTGCCAGCGCGGCTACGTCCTTAATAGCGTCGGGCAACGCTGAGTGAGTCATCGAATATGGTTCTTCTATGAGGGTACGCGTTTGACCCAGGCTGACAGCGAGCGTAATGCTTTGCGAGGAGCGGGCAATTGCATCGATGAAGTGCGCGGCTGCAGCCTGTGCTTCGCCGGAACTTCCCTTTAGCACGAAATAAATCATTGAGCCGGGCGCAAATCTTCCGTCGTAACTAATCATCTGGCGGTGCGCAAGATCTGATTGCGCAAATGAATCAAGTCCAGGGTAAGAAACGTGATCGATGAGTGGATGATTTTCCAAAAATTGTGCAATCGCTATTGCCGAACGCTGTTCCTGTTCGAGCCTTGTTGCAAGTGTCGGCAAGCCATAAACAAGCAGCGGCCAGGCAGAGCGCGCCGCTAATGTGCCACCAAAATCCTTCCTGTACAAAAGCAATGATCGATGATACCGACCGGCACCGATGACGACACCGCCCATATCAGTGCCGAAGCCACCAATATTCTTGGTCAAGCTGTGAACAACAAAATCTGCGCCGTGGCTGATTGGTCTCTGACAAAATGGCGTAGCAAAGGTATTGTCTACAATCAATACAATTCTTTCGTCTTCTTTTCGATGCTTATTAGCCTCGTCAACGCAAGATTTGATAGCCCGGATATCGAGTAATTCAAGCGTGGGGTTAACAGGTGTCTCAAAGTAAACCACGCGAGTCTTACTGGTGATGGCACCGGCAAGCGCCTCCATATCACGCAGATCAATAAATTTCGTCGACACGCCCTGCCTGATCATCCAATTGCTCAGCAAGCTGTAAGTGCAGCCATAGAGAAGTTGGTGAGCGATGATCTCGTCGCCGGAAGTCACGTTGATGCATAATGCTGCGCTTACTGCAGCCATGCCGGTCGCGAAACAGACTGCAATGTCGGCATCCTCAGCAAGTGCCAGCTTCTCCTCAAGGATTCCACGGGTTGGTTCGTCCAGCCGTTCATATACATAGATTGGAGCTTCACTTCCGTTCTCATCAGAAGCGAACTGTGCGAAACCCTGCATGCCTCTCTGCACCGAGTCCAGCCGATAGGCGCAAGAAACGTTCATCGGAGGAACGAGCGGGTGATTATATTCCCAGTGCCGACTGTCATAATCGTTATGGATCATGCTAGTGCGTATCGAATAGTCTTTATGTCGCTTCTGACCTTTTCTGGACATTACGAATTCTCCCGGTGCGTCTATAACGTCCCTATTATTCTTCAAAATCGACGAACAAAGCGCATCGTCCCACTGAACTTTTCGACTGCCTGATTGGCTGATTTTGTTGTCATCCAAATGGATTAGTATCAGTTCGAAAAAATCAGCCGCAATACTCATGCCACCCGAGTGCATTGCGCAGAAAATGAATATTGATGCTCCAACCAAGGGTTACGACTATGCAGTCACATTCGAAAACCTCAGCTGTAAAACAGGCTGTATCCATTCCCGCGTCCGGAAGTGTATTGTCGGGCGATCTCGCCGTTCCACCAAACGCGCTCGGGTTGGTGTTGTTCGCGCACGGAAGCGGCAGCAGCCGACACAGCCCAAGAAATAAAGCTGTAGCGGCAAAGTTGAACGAGATGCACCTGGGTACTTTACTGATGGACCTGCTCACAGCCGAAGAAGAAGTAATTGACGAACAAACTTCTGCGTTACGCTTCGATATACCAATGCTGACAGATCGGCTGGTCGAAATCGTTGACTGGCTGATTGTTAATCCGGCGACAGAAGGCATGAAGCTGGGAATCTTTGGCGCCAGTACTGGTGCAGCTTCAGCGATCGGAGCAGCTGCCAGACGCGGCAAATGGGTAAACGCTGTCGTCTCACGTGGGGGACGACCGGACCTCGCGAAAGATTACCTGAGCGAACTAGAAGCACCGACGCTTCTGATTGTCGGCGGACAAGATTATACGGTGATTGAACTCAACAAACTGGCTTTTGCTGGAATGACTTGTGTCAAGAAATTATCGATCATCGAAGGCGCCACACATCTGTTCAGCGAACCTGGAGCGTTAGAGCAGGTATCTGTCGAAACTGGTGAGTGGTTCCAGAAGTATCTGCGATAGCCTGGAAATCGAAGCGGAATCGAAGCGGAATGAATGCTCAATCTGGCAGAGCGAAGGGCAAGACCGAACCATCGCTCTGCCCATCGCTCTGCTCGTGGGTTGTTTAGGCCGCCTCACTCGACTTGGTTTTCACAATTTCGACTGAACACTCTGCATTGTTGGCAACAGCTTCGGCAACACTTCCGCAAAACATCTTCGCCAGACCACGCCTGCTGTGCGTACCGCAGATTATCAAGTCAGCGCTCCACTCACGGGCTTCGTCCAAGATCTTCTCACTGACAATACCAGTCAAAACATCTCCAGTAACTTCAGCGGCCACCAAATGGTGCTTGAGCAACTCGACTGCATCATTGACGTAAGTTTGCTTGCCCAGAAACTCTTCATGCTCTGCCTTTGCAATAGCATCACAAGCATCCGGTGTGTACAGACCCGGGCTGTAGGCTGTTAGAACCTGGCTGGGTTCAAACACAGAGATGATGCGAAATAGCGAACGATTGGGCCAGCATCGATCGAGCACCGACTCCAACACTCTCTTCGAGCAATCAGACTCTTCTATGGCAATTAGAACTCTCATACAATTGCTTCCTCTTTTGCAGTGTCTTTCGCCTTCGCGCCACCACCTGTATGGAAAGGAGGTCTGATGATCACGATGGAACATTTCTCTAACTGTGCTAGCGACTCAGAAACAGACTTATGACTTTCCGCATGAGCTGGGTCGTGACCCATGATCACCATGTCGGCTTTGGCATATTCACTGACACGCAAAACCGCGCTGACGGGCTCACCCTCGTCGACAACGGAGGAGACGTCGTCACTACCTGTATTCTTTTTGACATTTTGTACAAAACTATTCAAAAATCGTTCCAAATATTCTCGCTTCGTCGTACTCGTACACTCATGCGGATGCAACACATGAACCACCTTGAATTTTGATTTCGCAGGCCACTTGTAGTTCGACACAAAATCGAGAATCAACTTGGAATCCAATTCTTTCTGGAGGGCAATTACAATATTCATTTTCTCTACCCGCTTAATATCCAATGCTGGTGCCGGGTTCGCGCCGGAAGACCAACGACCGTGTACACAATATGAAACTCTGCGGAGAGTCTTGCCTTGCACGGTCGGTTGGTTTTCATGGGTGTTAATCGCTTCACCCCTGCATCTAAATTCTAGTGCTGCTCAGAGTCAGGGACATCATTCTTTGGACGGAAAAGTCAGTTTAATGCGCACTACCACTACTTGATCTGACCGTGCACGACTTTTTCACCGTGCTTACCGAGACGTTCCAAAACCAGATTGTAGTTAGTTCGTACATACCTGTTCACTTCTTCCATATCAGAATTCTCAGGCAATATTTCAAGAGCGTTTTTGAGAAGTTTCTCGGCAGCCTGGAAATTCCCGTTATACATATAAAGTTCGCCCAGGCTACTGGAAACAAGACCTACAAGCGGATGCTCGCTGCCAAGCACGCTCTTCAACAAAACCAGACAATGCTTCAGATAATACTCTGCTGCACTATTTTTTCCGGCATAAAGCTCCAGCCAGGCCTGATTGTGTTCAATGACTGCTTGTTCAACAGCGAACTCACGTCCATTTGCCTTGTAAATCTTCAACGCCTTAAGATTGGCTATGCGTGCCAATTCACCCTGATCGACATGACTGTAATGCACGGCTAGTCGCTCATACTCTACAGCCAGTTTAGGAGAATTCTTCGGCAAACACATGTTCATCAAGCGAATAGCCACTAGATAACAAACTTCAGCGTTTCTGTGATCAAGCTCCTGCTCATACAACTTCGCAACCGCATCAAAGCTGTTTGCCAGCTTTTCAATATCGGCAGAAGTCGTACACTGATCCAGTAAATCTTGCAACTTGTCCTCTGGTCTTCCGATCACCATGTCACTGTGCGAGCGAAGGAATCCAGGCTCAAGGACTGGCGTAACGGGTACAGGGCTAAAGGTAGGTCCTGTGAAAAGTACCAGCGAAGCAAACATGTTGATCAATGGATTATGCATTTCGATGCGCCTTGAAAGGGAGTGTATTTAATTCGTAATCCGCTGGAGTGCACCAGAACAACCAGGACGCACAACAACCAGAAGGCAGACTTCAATCGCCTGCACTCCAATCATCTTTTCCGTGCAATTCCTCCTCATCAGGATCGTATTCAACATAGATTGCGACCATGCTTAATGACGATACGCATCCGCAGCGCGGACACTTTAATTCGCCCGAAATAAAAGGGAACTGACATCCACACGATTGGCAAAGATAGCCGCCGGAAACGTGGGTCTTTTCAGTTAAAGCAGTCCTGCTGTCCATGCTGGGTTACCTCGTACTGGAAGGTATTAGATCGAACACGACGCTAAAGACCTCCTCTGGTTGCAATGTGCAAAGACAACACAATAGTCGCACTGCAGTCAGGTGCCGGACATCGTTCAAAAGAACGAGCCGCTCATTGCCAATGTTCGGTTGAAAGCAGGCATACTGGTTCGAAAGAAGGATGTGCACAGGAGACGATTAGGTAAAACTAGATCTGTGAACTGGTAATTCAACGAATTGGTGATAGGAATGAAAGTTTTAATAGCGGTCAATGACTCAAAAGAAAGCAGAAACGTCATCGAACAGATAGCGACCCGCCCATGGCGAGCAGAGACCCAATTTAAAGTAATGACAGTCGTCGCCAGCCTGGATAACCACAAGTGGACGGATTGGGGTCTGGGCGTGGACGATGAAGATTTGACTGAATTCAAAACCAAAGCCACAGACCTCGTAAATCGCTACGGCGGCCGAATCAAAGCCCTGATGGACGGCGGAAATTTCGTCGAAGGACAGGTTAGAGTCGGGCACGTTTGCGACGAAGTTATCGCAGAACTCAAAGCCTGGGACGCAGACCTGCTAGTCATTGGAGCACACGAAAACAAAGGCGTTCCAGATGTGATTCTGGGCAACAATGCGAGACATCTCTTAAATCACGCTCCATGTTCCGTTCAAATAATAAAGATGAGGCCGGTTCGGGCGACCGCTAGAGACGGATTCGCAGCGACAAACGTGCCGTGTTGCTCGTGACAAGTATTATGCAGCTGATGCTGGAGGTAGAGAAATGAAAGTTTTAATTGCTGTCGATAGCTGCAGTTCGTCTGATTCGGTGTTGAGTCAGATCGCCTCTCGCCGCTGGTCACCGTCAACAGAATTTGAACTGCTGATGATAGTGGAGCACTGCCACGTTGACGAAATGCTGCGCCAGTTATTACACCAATCACAGATAATTCTTTCGGAACGCGCCGAATTATTAAAGATGAAATTGCACGCCAAGTCGGTTAAAACAACCCTCCTGGAAGGCAAAGCGGCGGAGTCAATAGTAAATTACGCTCGGGAAATTCACGCAGACTTGATCATAATCGGCTCGCACGGTGATGCCGGCAGACGAATGGCAAAAGTAGGAAGTGTGGCTGCCGCCGTAGTTGATCACGCACCATGTTCTGTTGAAGTCGTAAAGATCCAAACATCCGAGCGACAAGCGCACCCAACTGGAGTTTGAGTATGAACGCACCTAGCAGCTATCTTGTTGAAGAAAAACTGTTAGACGGAAGAAGTCTCGTAATCCGCGCAGTTTGCCCAGCAGATAAAAGTATTTTTGTGGAAGGCATGAGACACCTCAGCCAGGAATCGCTGTACTATCGATTTCTCACACCGAAACGTGCACTGACGCAGAAAGAACTGCAGTTTTTCACTGAAGTTGATTTTCACAATCACGTTGCGCTATTGGCTCTGATCAAAGATGCTGACGGCAATGAGCACCCGGCTGGCGTAGGCCGATACATCGTCATCGAAGCACCGAAAGAACCTGACTGCGCAGAACTCGCCTTTGTTGTAGAAGACGAATACCAACACAAAGGTATTGCAACGCTACTATTGAAACATTTGAGCATCATAGCGAAAGCAAGTGGTATCAAACGCTTCAAAGCGATTGTACTGGTTGACAATTTGAAGATGCTCGACGTTTTCAAACACTGCGGATTGCCGCTTTCAAGCAAAATTCACACTGCTGGTGTGCTTGAACTTACACTCTCACTAGAGCCGGACTCTGGGCATACGTTCATGTCAGGCTGGCTAAGTACGCAGTAATCGAATTCGACTTCAATCAGGCAATACACAAAGTCGTAACGCATCATTGCCAATGCCCAAGCGACATAAGCACACAAGCTTCCAAGTCTACAAGCTTTACTTCAAGCTACTCAAATAAGCTGTGATATCAGCGATTTCTTTCTTATTCAATCCAAGCGGCGGCATGTCTATGCCGCGCTCGTTGTATTCGCGATCTGTATTAGCGAAAAGCAATTCAGCAGCATTGATTCGGTCGGAGATATAGGACGATTTATGCCTGGTGCCGATGCCATCGAAAATAGGCGCGAATTGTCCGCCCACTCCGCCAAATGAATGACATTGCAAACAACCCTTTTCATACACCAACTGCTTGCCATGGATGATAGAAGCAATGCCTACGGGCGCGTGTTTCGTGGTGGCAACCTTTACATCAGTTTTGGCATGTCCTTTTACTGCGAAACCTTTGTCTGGTCCAGGCAAAGTCATAATGTAGTCTGCCATTTTCTTCGCTTCAGCTGGAGCGATACGCTTATGCGGCATCAGTTCTGCGTGACCGTACAATTTCTGAAAAGCAGCAACTTTGGCCGGATCATTACTGATTCGTGATTCAATGAATTCTCTCGTACGCCTCTGCCCTTCTCCAGCCAGAACCGGTCCTAAGCAACCACCACTAGTGCCAACGCTGTGGCAGGCGCTGCAATTCTCACTAAAATATTTGGCTTCAGCAGAATTAGAGGAAGATTGTTCATGCGCTGATTTATCAGGACTTGCTATGGCAGATGCCACTGCTGACACTGATGACAAGAAAATGAAAGCAACCCACACTTTAAACCGACGCATCTTCACCTCGTTCTTGTCACGCTTACCAATTCAAATTGGGATTTGTTCATGCAATAGCACGCAAAAATTCGAATCGGAATTGGAAAATTATATCAAATAGTTCTTCTGCAAGCGATGTTCCTGATCTCACGCAAGTCTAACTTACCCGTTGAGAGCACCGGCAATTCATCAACTTCGATGAAATCTCTTGGATTTGGAATCCACAGCGCCGGTATAACTTTTTCGCTACTTAAAATCGAGACGATCTCCTCTGGTGATTTCTTCAGCTTGCCACTGCTATAGAGGACAATCAAACGCTCGCCGCGATTGTCATCGGGCACTGACGTGACCGAGACATTCTGTTCCTCACATTCTGCGATGCGCACAATCTCCCTTTCTACTTTCAAGTGCGGAACCATTTCACCGGCAATTTTGGAAAATTGACTCAAGCGACCTGAAATGGTCAGAAATCCATCTTCATCGATAAACCCAAGGTCACCAGTTCTGAACCATCCATTGTGGATGACACGGTCTGTAGCCTCGACATTGTTTAGATATCCTTTCATCACCTGTGGACCGTTTACTTCAATCAAACCTTCTTCCAGAGTTTTCTTTTCCTGGCCGCTATCAGCATCCACAATGCGTATCGCTGTTCCCGGCAAAGGCAGTCCTACAGTGCCGAGTTTCGTGCCCGCGATTTCGGTGCCATCTTTCAATACGACCCGACCTGGAACATTGCACGATACTACAGGCGATGTCTCAGTCAACCCGTAACCTTCTAATGGCGTAATTCCCAGCTCACGTTCGAGATCGTGAGCAAGAGCCGGCTTTACTTTTTCACCCCCCAGGATGCAAATCTTTATGCTCTCGAACTGTTCCTTCTTACTGCGTCTTAAATAGGTGCGCATAATAGTGGGCGTGCAGAACAGCACAGTCGGCTTGTGTTTTTCAGCCAAATTTCCAATTCGCCTGCAATCTCGGGGGTCATAATGATAAACAGCAGCATGCCCAAGTGCTAATACTGCCCATAGTGTCAGTGTGAAACCAAACGAGTGAAAAAACGGCACGACGCCGAGCACAAATTCGCGTTCCGACAGTCGTGCTTGTTGCTGAATTGCATGAACATTCGTAAGAATATTTCGATGCGTTAGCATCACGCCTTTCGCATCTCCAGTCGAACCGGCTGTGAACAAAATTGCGGCCGTCTCGTCCAATCTGTCGTCAGAATTTCTCAGACCTGCAAAGATGTGTCCGAGCAAATTCTCGGGAACCAGGTCAGCCTCAGACCAGGAAATCGCTTTTAGAAAGATAGATGCATCCTGCCGAAGTCGCTCCGCCAACAAATATCTGGCAGTCGAATCAAACGGAAAGCGCTCGATAATGCGGCGGCTGGTTATGATTTGATCGAACTCGCACTGACTCAAATAGTGATTGAATGTGTTCTGGCTCGATGTATAGTTCAAGTTCACTGGAATTCTGCCTAACATCGTCAAGGCAAGATTGACTAATACCGCGCCTACGGAAGGCGGTAAAAGCACGCCAACACGTTCAGCCGAACCAAGGCGTTTATGCAAAATATTTGCCAGTGCAATCGAACGTAAAAGAGTGTCGTGGTATGTGAGCGACAGGCCCGAAGAATCAGCAAGAGCCAGAGAACGTGGTTGACTGCGTGCTTGATGCACAAACGCGTGCGCCAACGAATGCCAGTGCGCCGGCAAAGGTGACAACTCTTGTACTGAATTTGGATGCATCGTTGTCTCTAGCATGTGTACCTTCAAGACTATATCTTATTCATGGTCGCACTTGCAGCGCATTCCAGCATCGCTCATAATATCGATTATAGTCTTCAGACCGTCATCCTTTGGACTGATTGCTTCCGTACAGATCAGAGCACAAAAAATAAGGAGTTCCGAATCTCTTCTTCTCGTCCGTACGATGGAAGCGGCAAAAGCTTACATCATCGTTAAATGACAGATGTCACACGAGCGCGATGGACTCTGCGCTGCGCATCAAACAGCCTCGCTGCGAAATAGATCAAACATAGTATGCCTTCATCCGACCTGAACACTTCCGCGAATAAAAGTCCGGTTCCGATCTCGATTCCCTCGATTGAACAGGCAGCCAGTCAAGATTCGCTGACCATCGTCCAGTCTCTTTCGAGCGACGAAAAATCAGGACTAACTGCCACCGCCGCAGCAGAGCGTCGGTTGCAACTTACATCCAGCATAGACAATCAGCCCAGATCACCAAATGCTTTTGCTCTGTTTATCGATCAATATCGGTCGACGGTTGTAATTGTGTTGTTAATCGCTACCGCTGCTTCCGTGATAGCGCGTGAATATCTGCAAGCGATAGGCATCGGCATCGCCGTTGTCATAAACAGCCTGGTCGGATTTCTGACTGAGTATCGTTCACAAGTCTCTCTTGCTGAGCTGGAAAAGCTTTCTGGTCCGCTCGCACATGTGCGGCGCGACGGCGTGGATAAAAACATCCCGGTCAACGAACTCGTACCTGGTGACATCCTGCTTCTAAACGAAGGAGACCGCGTTCCGGCGGACGTGCGCCTGATTACCTCGACCAATCTGACTGTTGATGAATCGGCGCTGACAGGAGAATCAGTGCCGGTATACAAAGCTTCAGAAGCAGATGAAGATTCGCCGACCAGCACCATTCTCTACCAGGGCTCGGTTGTATCGGCCGGGAAAACAAAGGCCATTGTCATCGCCACGGGATTCGATACCAAGCTCGGCAAACTCGGACGAACGCTGACAACGCTGATGGTGCACGCCACACCGCTGCAAGAAGAGCTCGAACAACTGGGCAAACAACTGAGCGTAGTCATCGTCGCGATCTGCGCCGTTTTGTTCTTCATCGGTTTGGCAAAGGGGGAGAATTCATGGCAAATGCTGCAAACAGCTATTGCGCTTGCCATCGCAGCCATTCCGGAAGGTTTGCCTGTCATCGCGACTTTGACTCTCGCAGAAGGCACCCGCCAGATGATCAAACTCGGAGCACTGACAAGACGTCTGAGCGCCGTAGAAACTCTTGGCTGCACTGAAATTGTCTGCACAGACAAAACGGGCACCTTAACGACAAACGAGCTTACTGTGTCGGATATTCTGGCAGGGAATCGGCACTTTCGCGTTTCCAGCAGCGAGCAACTAACTAGCGGGTCATTCTTCGACGAATCCGGCAAGGAAATCGATACAGCACAAGTTCCAAAACTGCAGGACGTGCTAGTCGCTGCCATATTATGCAATGATGCCAAGCTCGAGGCGCATGACAGCCATGACTGGCACGTGCACGGCGACCCGACCGAAGGAGCGCTATTGGTAGTCGCGCTCAAAGCAGGCATTGAAAAATCCGCAACAAAGAATACGCATCCACGAACAACCGAATTTTCCTTTGATCTGAAAAGAAAACGAATGACAACGCTCCACAACGAGGGCGCCAATCTGATCGCTTATTCAAAGGGTGCCCCTGAATCGGTAATTCGAACATGCAGTCAATTCGCATCGGAGAACGGCACGCAAGCACTAGATGACAAAACCAGAGCCTGGCTTGTCGAGCAAAATAACGCGCTGGCAAAAAAGGGTCTGAGAGTACTCGCATTTGCCCGAAAAGAAATTACTTCGGACACCCAGCTGGATCAAAACAGCGTTGAAAACGACATGACTTTTTTAGGACTGGTGGGCATGAGCGACCAACCAAAGAAAGGCGTTGATACAGCAGTCAGTCAGTGTCATAGAGCTGGAATAAAAGTGATTATGGTGACTGGAGATCAACCGGAAACAGCATGCGCGATTGCTAAACAGATCGGAATTGTCGCAAGCGATCGTAATGCCGCCGATGCTGTACTAAATGGATCAACAGGCTATACAGACTGGCATGATGACGCCAGGCGACTGGAAAACATTACCGTACTGGCACGAATCGAGCCGGAAGGGAAATTTCGAATTGTAAAAGCGTTGCAGGCAGCGGGAAAAGTAGTTGCAATGACGGGTGATGGTGTCAATGACGCGGCAGCGCTAAAACAAGCAGACATCGGCATAGCGATGGGACAAGGAGGAACGTCGCTGGCACGTGAAGCATCGGATATGGTACTGACTGACGACAATTTTAACGTTGTAGTACACGCGATCGAGCAGGGCAGAACCATTTATGCAAACATTCGCAGCGCGATTGCATACCTTCTCACCGCCAGCCTGGCATCAGTTTTCACAGTCGCTGGTGCTTCAATGCTGAATATGCCAATGCCGCTTACACCTCTGCAGTTACTCTGGCTCAACTTAATCATGCATATTTTTCCTGGTCTGGGTCTGGCATTGCAGAAGTCGTATCCAGGCATAATGGATGAAAAGCCACGTGGAAGAAACCAGAGTTTGCTAGACAGCAAAAGCTGGATGCAGATCATTGGTCGAGGAGCCATCGTTGCGATAGCTAGCTTGATCGCTATCAATCTAGCGCAACATGGAACGCCTGCAGCAGTAATGGAACAGCAAACCGTCGCCCTTGCCACGATGTCGCTGGCACTGCTAATGCAATCCTGGTCATGGTTAGCCACCAAACCATCTATAAAAATGTCGACACTTCTCTCAAACGCACCAATGCAGATAAGCACCCTGCTTGGGCTACTGATGTTGCTTGCGGGAACTTCCTTAACACCCGTCCAAGAAATCTTAAATACGACGACCATGAGCATGCCTGACTGGACACTGGTAGTCTCCAGCTCACTGTGCACATTTTTGATTACGACTATTTCGAGTCGACTATTCGTTACCATCCGCCGCTAGCCTGACCTGGACGCTGGCAATTTCAAGCTCACTCTGCACATTTTAATTAGGACTGCTCTGAGTCGACTATTCGTTACTATCCGTCGCGAGTATGAGAACGTGGTCTGATTAGCAAAGCGGCGCATTCCAGCACTGCTACACAAGCACAAAAATTCAACCATTGGAAGGATATGTGCGGCTCGGATATGAGCCAAAATGAGAACAGTTGAGAGGCGCGAAAAGTCAACCTCAATCGAGCAAATAACTGCAAGGCCAGGTGAGTCATCATGTCATTTCAACGAGTGCTGGAATTCGATAATTTCTTCTGTGACAGCTGTCGCATCTTTGTCTACGACGAAACTGCCGGACACAAAGAACGAGGAATTAAACCATGCACCAGAGTTGATGACCTGCCTGAATCCTGGATGTGTCCCGTATGCGGCGCAGACAAGTACAACTTGCGTGCGGTGACACTTGTGGATGGCTATTCGCCTCAGGGAGATCTGTCAGCAAATCTACAGAAGCATCACTGCAAGCAGCTGCGGTGATGCTTTTGCGCCAATCGGACGACTCAAAAAAGAACAAGATTTACATCGATTGAGGATTTGACCATGTTATTCAGAGATAGAAAGGACGCCGGACACCGGCTAGCTATAAAGCTTCAAGAGTATTTCGCAAAGAATCCAGGCGTCAGGACTAACGAAATTATTGTGGTCGGACTGCCCCGAGGCGGAGTCATGGTGGCACTGGAAGTGGCGCGGCAGTTTGGGTGCCCGCTAGATGTAATTGTTTCAAAAAAGATTCCGTTTCCTGGACAGCCTGAGTACGCAGTCGGCGCAGTATCTTCCGACGACGTGATAGTGCTCAACCCGGATATTCCGCACAACATGCAGTGGCAGCAATATCTTAATGAGCAGCATTTCGAGCTCCTGCAATTCTCGAGAGGACTCGAAACGGAGTTTTATGAAGAAGCGGGTTACGAACCGTCACCACTGAAAGATAAAGTCGTCATTGTCGTTGACGACGGCATTGCGACCGGCATGACTGCGGCAGCAGCGCTCAAATCGGTCCGGTTACGTGGGGCTAAGACGGTCATCTTAGCGGCTCCGGTAATGAGTAACGAAGGTATCAAAGATCTGTCCAAATTTTGTGATGCCGTAGTGCCGGTCAATATTCCCGACCGATTGGATTCTGTCGGACAACACTATCTGGATTTCACTCAAACTTCAAACTCACAAGTCATTCAGGCGATGAGAGAAAGCAGACTATTTACGACACCACCACACGCAACACCCAATCTGCATGGCGGCTAAAGGAGCCCGAAAGCACGCAGTGTTAATTTATTTCGGAGTCCAAATTTTTCGGAGTTTTCAAAAATGACATCCACTCAACACCGTCCCGCAAAGACGGATATCAGCAGAACGATTAGAAAACATGCGGTGCCATTTACCGGTGAATATCACGATTTCGACTCATTGCTAGAAATAGTAGGTGATGCATCATACGTGCTGATCGGAGAAGCATCACACGGAACACATGAGTATTACAAAACCCGCATCGACTTGACGAAACGTTTGATTGAAGAGAAAGGATTCAACGTCATACTTGCCGAAGCTGACTGGCCGGACTGCTGGAAAGTAAATCAATTCGTCAAAGGAACGGGTTCAGCGCTCACAGCAAACGAGTCCTTGAACGAATTTCAGCGTTTCCCAACCTGGCTGTGGCGAAATGCAGACGTTCTATCATTTGTGGAATGGCTCAGAGCGCACAATGCGCAGATACCAAAATACGACAACCAAGTTGGTTTTTACGGATTGGATCTGTACAGCCTGTACCGTTCCGCCGCAAAGGTACTCGAATATCTGAAAGATGTTGATCCATCAGCAGCTCAGCGTGCATATCACCGCTATGCGTGTCTTGCTAAATTTGGTCGAGACGAGCAAGCTTACGGATATGCGGCATCGCTGGGGTTGACTGACGATTGCGAAGCAAAAGTTCTCGCTGAACTACAGGAGCTGCAGGCAAACGCCACCACCTATATGCAGAGAGATGGCAGGCCTGCTGCGGATGGTTATTTCTTTATCGAACAAAATGCGAAACTTGTATCGAACGCCCAGGCGTATTATCGCGAGTTATTCACAGGTCAGGTCAGCACCTGGAATTTGCGCGATCGGCACATGTTCGAAACTACCCTGTCATTGAAAGAGCATTTGTCCAAACACGGACAGAAGATGAAAGCAGTGATCTGGGCTCACAATTCACATCTTGGCGATGCTCGCGCTACCGAAATGATTGACAGAGGAGAACTGAATCTTGGACAGCTGATGCGCGAACAGTTTCCAAAGGAGTGCAAATTGATTGGATTTACCGGTTTTTCCGGAACAGTCACTGCAGCCTCCCGTTGGGGCTCTGTTGCAGAGCGCAAGACGGTTCGTCCCGCTCTCTGCGGCAGTGTCGAAAGCCTCTTTCATACAATCGACTTGCCGGCATTCATCCTCAACCTGAGAAGCAAAGAACTCGCATATCAGCTCTGCCGCCCATACTTAGAAAGAGCCATTGGCGTTATCTATGCCCCCGAAACGGAGCGGCAAAGTCACTACTTCTACACCAGCCTATCAGAGCAGTTCGACGCAATTATTCACTTTCAAGAGACTCAAGCAGTAGAGCCGCTTGAAAGAACGGTTCGATGGCTGGCAGGAGAAGATCGGGTCGAAGACAGAATCGATTAGGGTGCCGGGCGACATCAGCCTAAAGGCTGATCTTCATCCATCCGCCAGGTCGATGTCATGACCGCTGCAGTGGATAAGAATAAGGCCTGTAAGGAGCGGATCGGGAGGGCAAAATCATGTTTAACAACAAAGTCGCAGGCAATTTTGACAAATTGGAAGACGCGAAAAGCCTGCTCGATGACTTGACGAAACGCCGCTTCCACATTCCGGCATCCGAAATCACGGTCAAAGCGAACGTATCAACTCGCTACGAATACTGCGATCAAAACTATCTGACTCGCTTGTTTACAGCGTGGATGCTTCTAGGTGCTCTGGTTGGCGTTGGTTACACAGTGCAATTTCTGCAACCAGTTGGAGTCGGTGCAACGGTTTTAGCCGCTCTCTCTTTTGGTGTAACCGGAGCAGCTTTAGGTCAGTTGGTGGCTGGTCTTTCTGATGTCGTATTCAACGGCAGCTTAGATGACCGACTGGACATAGAAGAACCCACCTTATACACGATCTCAGCGACCGTTCCGAATGAAATTGAACCGGCAATAGAAGCAGCAATGAAGGAAAGCGGCGCAGTCGACATCCACAATCTAGTAGCTTGATTATGGAAATACTTGCCATCATCGCCCTGCTTTTAATGTGGATAATTCCGCTGTCTATCGTCCTTATAGATAGTTGGTTCTTCGGACAAACTGATACTGCCGGTGCCCTGTTGCAGGGAGTCTCACGGGAGAAGAGTTCGTAAGGATGGTCAGCTACCATCTCACGGAAAAAGAGTTCGTAAGAAAGCCAGTAATGAGGGCTAACGACACGATTTTAAAACCAGACTGAGACTCGCCAGTTGTTTTGCTGACGAGTCTCAGCTCATCAAAATTCATCACAGATCATCAAAACAAAGTCTAGCTGTGGCACAGCAAGATCCATGCGAGCACTTGTCGATGAAGATCATCCGAAAATGCTTATCAGTACTTAGACTCAAGATGCTAGAACCTTCTGGACCCTTACTCCGATGTAATTAATTCCATGCGCCTCGAGTGCCAACTGGTGGGCATCGTTTGTCACGTAATTAATTACCTTGAAGTAATGCCCTGCGAACCGAGTGACTGCGCCGACAACTTCCCGCGCTCAACGACCTAGATGCCCGCGGCGGTCAACGCCAGATGTCTTCTTCATCCTTAAGGATGTACGTTTCCAACCCAAAGAACAAACATCCGACTCCAACAATTGCAAGAACAACTCCGGTGATCAAGGCAGTCGCAAAGTCGCCTGAGGTCTTGCCCATCTGTAACGTGTGAATTCCCAGAGCCAACAGAATGAAACCAAACATTGTTTGCACAATGTACATAGCTTCTTTCAGGTCATGCATCGATATTCTCATAATCCTCAGTCCTACCTCAGTCCTACCTCAGTCCTATCTCAGTCCTATCTCAGTCCCAGCTCAGTCCTACAGGTCCTATAGTCCTACAGCTTTCCATAATGCTCTGCGAAACCGCGCTCCAACTCTTCACGAAATTGCGGGTGAGCAATGTCAATCAATGCCCGCATTCTCTGTTTGATTGTCTTTCCAAAGAGCTGAGCGATACCGTATTCAGTAACGACGTAGTGAACATCAGCTCTCGACGTAACCACTCCGCTGCCGGCAGGCAGAACAGGCGAAATACGCGAGACTGTACCGTTCTTCGCGGTAGAAGGCATCGCAATAATGGCACGACCCTCTTTCGAACGAGAAGCACCGCGAATAAAATCTACCTGTCCACCAAATCCGCTGTACAGATAAGTTCCCATCGAGTCAGCATCAACCTGTCCGGTCAAATCGACCTGGATGGCAGAATTGATCGCAGTCATTTTGTAGTTCTGAGAAATTGTAAATGGATCATTGATGAAGTCAGACGGCTGAAATTCCATCGCCGGGTTTTCATTTACGAAATCATAAAGTCTCTGAGAGCCCATAACGAAGCTGACCGCGGTCTTTCCCGGAAGCACTGTCTTCTTGTTATTTGTCACGACCCCCAACTCAATGAGATCGATAATTCCATCAGAAAGCATCTCACTATGGACGCCTAAGTCCTGGCGATCGCGCAAGTACTTCAGCACTGCGTTTGGTACTGCACCGATGCCAAGCTGAATCGTTGCTCCGTCTTCAACCAATGAAGCCACATTCTTACCAATGGCATTTTCAGCCATCGATGGCTCTTCGCTCGCCAGCTCGGGCAGGGGGCGGTCGGTTTCAACAATGCGATCGAATTTACTGACATGCACGAAAGAACGACCGTAAGTTCTGGGCATCTGCTTGTTGACTTCGGCAATGACGATTCGAGCAGCCTTTCTGGCGGCAATCGTGCAATCGACAGACACACCGTAACTGCAAAAACCATGTGCATCGGGCGGAGAGACATGCATCAGACAAACATCTATGGGCAAATCATCCGAACCCAGCAGAGACGGAATATCGTGAAGAAAAATGGGGATGTAATCAGCGCGACCTGCATTGACTGCCTCGCGCACATTAGGACCAATGAAAAGCGCCTGAACTTTGAAAGAAGAGCTGTACTCACTGCGCGCATACTGAGCAGCTCCAAGCGTCATGATCTGCACAATCTTGACGTCGCGAAGTTGAGATGACCGAGCCACCATTGCCTCTAATAAGGGATGCGGAGCGGCTGCATGAGAATGTACATACACAGTGTCGCCGGAAGAGATTAGCTTGAGAGCCTCGCTCGCGGTTGACAGCTTGGCAGAGTATTCCGCTTTCCAATTTTTCAGAATTGTAGATTTATTAAGCACTTTTTTCGCCCGATCAGTGATTCCTTACGCATAGACCAAGTTTAGACAATCGACAACCATGAGTTGTCCTCCCTGCGGACGATATAACGCTGTGCCGAACGGACTAAACTTGAATCAATACCAGATAGACATTCAAGTTGGAGCATAGCGTTATGGAACCGCGTGTATCTAAAGCGAAATTGAAAGCTTCCCAAAAGCATGAAGAAGAAAGCAGTTACTCCGAGTGCATGCTGGCGAAAGTAATTGCAAAATTGGCCGTTGGCGAACAGTACCATGACCCGGAAATCGATCAGGAAATTGCTCAGCCGCAACACAAGCAGAGTAAAGCGAAGAAGAAACGCGTGATCGTATTGCGGAACGCACGGTAGGAGTGATTGGACGGGTGCGCTCCATTGCACCCGGGACGAGTGCGCTCCATGCACCCAAGACGGTGCGCTCCATTGCACCCGGGACGGTGCGCTCCATGCACCCGGAGTCGAATGTGCGGATGTACTTACTCGTGAATATTTCTTCTGCGGTTCGTAACCACGGCTGTCTGCATAAGACGAGAAGTGAGAAAACTGCCGGCGATGGCGCCAGCCCAAATGTTTGATCCCGTTAAAACAAGCGCAGCTACTCCGCCTGTCAGAGCTCCAGCAAGAATAGGAGTGTGGCAGAGAACGCTTTTGAATACAGAGGGATGACTGCTCCAAACACAGACGATCTGAGAGCAAATCTCAACTGAGGCAGGAGGAATGACCTGCTTCCAGAATAGCTGGCGGCGCGGCAGACTGATGGGATGAGGCATCGAAGCCAACGCCTCCGAGATCAATTGCGTACAATAGAATGCTTTACCATTCTTATCATCGAAGGTAATGTTGAAAGGCTTACCGAGTGCCTTTCGAACGAACGCCACAGCAGCGTCTCGGTCAGCCTGGTCAACATATTGAGGTCTATACACGGCTGCATCAGTTGTCTCCAGAAAATCGTTCAGGCTGATTTCAGCCACGTGTGACTTTCGCCCTGAGTCAATAACTACGCCATTTCCGACGTACATCGCAGAATGAATCCAGCTCGTTTTGAAAAAGATTCCAGCCATCAATTGGGAGCACGGGAAGGCGCTATTGCAATCAAGCAAGATGTCGCCTGACTCGACGATTTTCTTAACTTCTTCCCGTGCTTTTGCAGTCAATTGATAGCGGGGCGCGACGCTGACTTTCGCCTCAATCATCTTCAGCGCAAGCTTCCAAAGTAGATTCTTTCTTTTTCGCATTGCCTTCAGCGTGTGTGTGAAGCAACTATTTCCTGATCTTTCAAGAACTGTGACTCCTGAGTCAGCTCAGTGGAACTACTAGCCAAATTTTCCTCTGGATAAAACATAACGTTGGGCAACGTCCATGTCTTCAAGAATGAACTAGTTGGAATTCCCAAAACGGACAGACGCTTGTTACAAATCTTCTCTGTGGGCAAAACAAACAAATCTTCTTCAGCAGCCTCAATCTCAACCCCTGTTATTCCATTTGTCGAGAAGTGTTCATCAACCGCTCCGCCAACACCAATCAAATCGATCTCGATATTGGCTAATTCGGGATGAGAAGTTCGCAGATTCGGAAGCAGCTTAGCAGCCGGCTCTTCATTGCCACCGCTGGAGAGGCAAACAAGTTTCGGTTTCAGACCAAGTCGATTGGCAAGATTTAGCGATTCATCTATAAAGCGGAAATTCAGATGCTCTACAGATACGAGAATCTTCAGATTAGCCCATTCCTTGCACTCGCCCTGCACCACAAGCAGTGGCTTGCTGCATAAAGTCGACAATTTTTCTGCTAATGAATAGCGGAATTGAGTCGTTGTGTCGGCATGGCTCTCGTCTAACACAAGAGGTCTGTGTCCCACGACCAGCAGGTCAAAATCACTGGCGCGACGGCAAAGTTCATCGAGTGGATCACCATCAACGATAAGGCACTCGACAGCAGGGAAAACCGCTTCGAATTTTTCTGCCAGCTTCTTTCCTAAATCTCGCAACGACTGACATATCAATTCATACGCAGCGACATACATTCCACTGCCTACAAGCCCGGCACGCTCACAGCCGAACATCGCCCAGGTCTTTTTAATATCGACGACGTGTACTGCCACCAGTTTCGACGCTGTCTTCTGAGCCAGATTCCGCGCCACCTGAGCGGCTTGATAAGATTGCTCCGAGCCGCTTAAAGCCAGCAATATGGATTTTGTATTCATGACTGTTCCTCCAGTGCTATTGCTAGATTGGCAGCCCAGCACCAATTCTTCATCAATCAAGCGGATTATTTTCAGGCACTACTGCTGAGCTACGAATCATTCCGTAGGTCATTCGGGCGGATGATACTCGGCACCGCGCTTGCGGAGTATCTTTTGAACATCCGGCGACAAGATCAATGCCGGAATCAAATAACTACCTGGACGAGAGGACGAAAGAGCGACTCTACAAGAGCATCTTCGTCAAACGGTAACACGGCAAAAACATGCACAAATCATGAAGAGAGGAGAACATTATGTTCAATCTAAAACCATGGAGTCACAAGCGCACGCCTGCTAGAGTCGAAGAAGACCATCCTGTTTATGCATTGCAGAAAGAAATGAACAAGGTTTTTGAGAACTTCTTCCGCTATCCAGGATTCGGCGATTTTGCCGATCTGGGATCACTAGACAAAGAGTTTCTGTCAGCAGAATTAGCTCCTCGAATCGACATGGTCGAAACAGAGAAAGAAGTTGTCATAAAAGTCGAACTTCCTGGCATGAACGAAAAAGACATCAATGTATCGGTGAACAACGAACTGCTCACAATCTCAGGCGAAAAGAAACAAGAGAAAGAGCAGTCGGAAAAAGGCTGGTATCGAATGGAGCGTCAGTACGGTTCGTTCTGCCGAAACATTCCGCTGCCATACGAAGTTGAAAGCGACAAAGTAGATGCCGTTTATAAAAACGGAATTCTTTCACTGAAATTGCCTAAATCGGCGGTGCAGCAGAAAGCCGCGAAGCGCATCGAAGTGAAGAGCGCTTAGAACCTGAGTGCGCTGATTGAGCTTTTGTCGCTGACAGTCGGTGGCAATTGCCTGTGCACGCTCAATACAGCCCGTGATACAGCGGCGGCTGATCCACTGAACTGAACTGAATTGAGTAATTTACTCCAGCGGTTCATCAGTGAATCAGCCGCTTCAACGCGTCCGCGATGGATCAGTGGGCCAGAAGCTTCAACGCGCCACGATGGGACAGTGGGCCAGCCGCTTCAACGCGCCACGATGTCAACAACGAGATGGTCGTACAATTAGAACTCAGGGAGTTCACTTTGTTATCTCAAAATTCGACATCAAAGAGTTCAGACGAAAACCGCAGTGTGCTAGAAGTGACCTTGCACGGAGCCGCGCAAGAAGTAACGGGCTCCTGTTATTTGCTTGAAACGGCGAACGCCAGAGTTTTGATTGACTGCGGAATGTTCCAGGGGTCTGAACGACTCGAAAGAAAAAACAAACTTCCGCCTGAAATTCTGAACAAACCGCTCGACGCAGTGCTGCTAACTCACGGACATCTAGATCATTGCGGAAGACTGCCACTGCTTATCAGAGCAGGCTATACAGGTCCGATTTACGCCACGGAAGGAACCAGCGAAATTGCTGAGTTGGTTCTTCGCGACGCGGCTCGCATTGCAGAAGACGACGCCAGACGCGAAAATGAAAAACGCAAAAGAAATCGCCTGAAATTGATCAAACCCTTGTTGCGCGATCATGATGTGACCGGCGTAGTTGCATTATTTGAAACAGTTGAATACGACAAAAATCTGGATGTAGCAGAAGGAATTTCAGCACGGTTTGTAGAAGCTGGACACATTCTTGGCTCATCATGCATCCAACTGAAGGTGCACGACAGGACAAACAAATCGAGAATCGTGATTTTTTCAGGCGATATTGGGCACTGGAATGATCCGATCGTAAAAGATCCTGCGCGAATTGAAAAAGCAGATCTCGTCTTCATGGAGTCAACATATGGAGATAGAACGCGTCCATCTTTAGACCAAACATTATCTGAGTTTGAATCTATTTTGAATTTGACAATTCAAAGAAACGGAAAGATTTTTATTCCGACATTTGCAGTCGGACGAGCGCAGGAGATTCTCTACCATCTAGCCAGTTTAATGCGCACACAAAAGGTTCCGCAGGTGCCTGTTTACCTCGATAGCCCCATGGCGATCGACGCCACCAATTTGTACTCTCGCCACCGGAAAGATCTGGATGAGAGATATGAAAAAATGACATTGAACGAGCAGTTGGAGCGGGATCTCGCAACTTTCACAACGTGCGAGACCGCCGAAGAATCAAAAGCATTGAACTCTTTGGACGGACCTTGCATCATTCTGGCAGGTGCAGGCATGTGTGACGCCGGTCGCATTCTTCACCACTTGCAACACGGATTAAACGACTCCGACAACACACTAATCGTGGTTGGATACCAGGCAAGAGGCTCCCTTGGACGCGAACTAATCGAAGGCGCAAAACAAGTCAAAATTCTCGGGGAAACTATCCACGTAAGGGCGACCGTTGCAAACCTGGAAGGATTTAGCGCTCACGCCGACCAGGCGGATCTGCTCAAATGGCTGCAACCCATGGTAGCAAGCAAACCGGCAATTGTATTGACTCATGGAGAAAGCCATTCCATCGATCAACTGGCATACGAAATCAAACGGAACTTCGATCTTGTTGTAAGCAAACCGAAAGCGAATGAAACAGTTAATCTTGAATAGTGCAATGTTATAGAATGGAGTCGGTTTGCTGGGAGCATGAGAACAGAAGGGGCTGTCGTGAAAAGAATCATCGCATTATTTCTACTGTGCCTGGCTGGTCAGCCAATGGTTATTCAGCCTTCGCTGGCATCTAAGTCGAAAGCGCCAAACAAATCAAACGCAAAGTCAAATTCAAATGCAGCCAGAGGGAAGCAGTTGTATCTTTCTAATGGATGTATGGATTGTCATTCCATTGATGGCCGGGGCTGTACAGAAGGAGTCAGTCTTAGCAGTGTAGGCTTGCGTCGAGATGCAGAGTTTCTCAAGGAGCAACTATTAGATCCTGAAAAGCACGTAGAAAAAAACCGCAAAGCCTTCAACTCAGAACCAAATATGATGACGAATCCTAATCTCACGCCCAAAGAGGTTGATTTGATTGTCGATTATCTGCAGACGCTAAAAAAGCCCATTCCCAAGAAGGGGCTAAAATCGAAGGACTACAACACGCTCTGAAATCTCTAGCGATTTGAACATCTCAATTAATGTCGCGCCTTCAGAACTTTGAATCACGCCACTCTCAGCAGCTCGATGAATCTCGATCCTTCAGCATGTTTACTGTCTCGTTCAAAACTCGATGAAATTCATCTACCACTGCTTCAAATTCGCACACCTCATCATCGACGCCAAATCGAAACCAGAGCTCAGTTCCCGAAGCTGTAGTTGCGCACTGAGCTATCAATGCAATTGAACACGTTTCCAACCCTGAAAGAGTCGGCACGAAGGTCATCGCCAGTTGGTTCCCCTGGCTGCGAGCGAACTGCCTGAGGAGTAACATTTGAAAAGTGTGAGTTCTTAGCGCCTCTTCCAGCATTGTGAGTACATCTGATGCGCTCAGTGATTTGAAACTATAAAATTCAGGAATATCTGTCGCGTCAAGCCACTTACAGATGCGCAAACACCTCTTACACCGTTCTTCCATCGAGCCACCCTGTATCAGCGCACATTCTCAGAATAAAACATGCGAAGCCGCTGGCAATCAACCAGCAGGATGATTGACTGAACTTACTTCAGTTATTGACCGAATCTACTTCAGCTTCCGAACATAGTTATAGAGCGCCTTCAAATCAGCTTCACTTTTGACGATGGTCTTCCAGGGCGGCATTTGCGCGTGCTGCGCTGCCAAAAACTTTTTGAAGACGGCTTCAGAGGTGATTTTATCCGAGTTGACTATTTTCTTGTCCGGATTAATCATGTTGCCGCCTGTCTGGTGGCACGGCTCGCAGCTCGCCATGTACAGATATGCACCGCGGTCGGAATTTTTCTTAGACTGGCTCTTCTTATTTGCCGCCGGCGACACAAGCGGAAAAACAACAAGCATCAACGCAACCAGCGAAAGCATCTTCAACGAACTAGTCTGTTTCATTCAATACCTGTTTTGCAACCGATGCTACGACGCCTGTGAATCACAATAGCCGTAACGAGCCCGCGAATTTTCCTTATCTGAGTGCGTCGACAACTCTTTGATCTTCTCTGATGGAACACGAACGATGATAACAGTTGACCTCGTTTTTCCCAATACGGACAGCGCAACACTACCCAGCCGAGTTTGGTGGGGGTCATGATGGCTATGCGAACCTAGAACAATCAAATCAGCTGGCCATTGGGCGGCTTCCTCCAGAATTTCATTCTGAGGATCACCACGCTTTACAACACAGGATACCGTGACGCTCGGCAATAAAGCGTTGATTTTCTTCGACATCTCATTAAGAAGCCTCATTGCCGCAACGTGCGCTGTTTGCTCCCAGAGGGCTTCCGGATAAACATCGTCGGCTAAAGGCTCTACCACATGGCAAAGTCTGAAGTGCGTTTTCGCGGTCCAGCGATGATTAACTAGAAAATCCGTCATCACCTTGGCGTAAGCTGAACCATCTACTGGAACCAATATGTTCGTCACAGCTCTATCCCCGCATGAAACCACACTTTGATGCTATCTGTATGCGAGGCTAAACGCCTCCATCTTGCGGAGGATCCTCCTCATCAGTAGAAAGCAGCCTGGCTGGACGCGGTCACTCTATTGAACGATGCCGACAGCACCGGCCTGAACCTAAAATGATCTTGCCGCTCAGGTGAATGCTCATGTCAAATTTACTCCTCAATTTCTTAACCTCGCTCTTGATCGTCTCCGGAGCACCGGCTATGCCGGAGCCAAACATCGATACGAACGGCGAAGTCTTGCGCGGCAGCGCTGAAGAAAAGCTAGAGTACATGTACAACCACTGCAAAACTTATGACGACGTTCGTCGTTTAGCCAGAGGTTTCGAGCAACTCGCCAACAGTTACGACGCAGCCGGACGGTCGGTCAATGCTGAACTCGCCTACATCCTGGCGATACGCTTCCTGGAAAGCGCGTTTACGAGCTCTGACCCGGATATCGGGTTAGCATACGAACAGCTGGCCGGACATTACGCTTCCCTTGGTGAACACGCCCTGGCCAGAAAGGCTAACGCGAAAGCGATTTCAAATCTGCGGCACAATCGCGCCAATTATCCTGTTGAACTCGCAGTTGCTCTGCATAACGAAGCATGGCTGGATATGCAAGAACATCGTTACGAGAGAGCGGAGAAATATCTTCGCGAAAGTCTGGCAATAACCAGAGAAAAACTCGGACCTTCTCACTTACTCGTGGGCATGCTGGACAATTCCCTCGGCGATTTGTACATCGAACGAAATGATTATGTTCGAGCCGAACCGTTTCTCAAAGAAGCTTTAGAGATAGTTCGCAAAAATCCCGGCAACGAAAAACTGCAACAGGTGATCAAAGAGAACTACATCAGCGTTCTCAAAGTCAATCACAAATACAGCGCAGCCAAAAAACTACAAGAAACTCCGCACTAGGATACTCAAAGCTGCTTAAGCGCATTGTGTATATCTGTCAAATGATTCTGGAAAAGTTGTTTCGCGACATCTAAAAGTTCGAAGACAGTCGGATCAACACATGAATAATAAATGTTGTTGCCCTGCTTGCGTGCGATCACCAGCTGTTTGCTTTTCAGAACAGCCAATTGTTGGGAGACGTTGGGCATTTCAACGTCGAGCCTGTCACGTATTTCAGAGACCGTTAGCTCTTCGGAGCGCAGTTCATCCAGAATTCTGATTCGTAGCGGATTAGCAAGAGCCTTGAAAAAATCCGCTTTGAACTGCACCAATTTCTCACGATGTTCGGCAGTCACACGTTCGACTTTTCCCGAGTTTTTCTTTTTCGTCGGCATCCTGACCTGTGAACGAGCGAGCTTTTATGCTTCCTGCAAGCTCTTATGTTTCCTGAGAGCTCTTATTTTTCCGGCGAGCTCTTCTGCTTCCTGCGAGTTCTGTAATCCCCCGCGTTCAGCAATTCTAGCCTGTCCAGGCAGCAAAACTAAGAGTCTCGCCCTTTTCTGAAACGAATCTCATTCACATTCCCGAGTACAACCCGAGTAGACCAGCTCAATGCGACGAAACTGCTGATTTATGTTTGTGAGCCTTCTCACTGTCCTTTTCTTTTGCCGATTCCTTTTCTTTTACAGCTTCCTTCTCTTTTGCCGTTTCCTTCTCTTCCAGCGGCTTCAGTCTAATCAACTGAATCGAGCACGCACAATATTGCGATACCAGGCGAGCGACACTGCCTCTGAAGAAGCGGTTGGGAGAGGCACCATGAGCACCAATGACGATGCGATCGGCCATCCATTCAGTTGCAACATTAGTGATCTCCTCTTTGGGATCACCGGTGCAAACTTCAACGCTCACCTTAACATCAGGGCAAGCCTTGTGAATGACCTTCTTCGCCCTGTGCACAATTTCGTCAGCAATTTTCTCTCTGTGTTTAAAGAACTCTGCCGCTTCTTTGTTCCATTCGATGCACGGAACGCATTCCCACTGCAAGGGTTTAATGACTGTCAGAACTTTGATTTGAGTACCAGACGGCCAATGAGATGTCGATACCTTATCCAGGATTTGATCGGCATAGTCAGTCTGATCAATTGCAACTATGACTTTCATTATGGTTTCGTTGCCCCCGACGCGACAGGCTCAGTTACAGATTTCTGCTCTTCCTTCGTGACGCATTTTTCCTTTCCAGTTATCTTATGTTTGATGATTTCAACTGAACAAGGTGCGTGTGCTGCAACTCTTTCTGCAACGCTGCCCAGGAAGAATCGGCTAAAGCCGCGTCGACCATGCGAGCCTACAACGACGAGATCAGCGCCCCAAGATTCGGCGTCATCGATGATCGATTCAGCAACCGGGCCTAAAACAGTGTCACCGCAAACTGCATATTTTGGAAACGCAGCTTGCATTTCTTTGATCTTATCTTTGACTCTCATCTGGCATAACTTTTCAAACTCAACCTGAGCCGTAACCGCGGGCTCCATATACATTCCGCCAAAGCTGGGCTGCATATAAATAGGTTCGACAACCGTGAGAATTCGAAACTCTGCGTTATCAGGCCATGTTCGCTCAAGTAAGGAATGAAAAGCGAGATCGGAGCACTCAGACTCGTCGAGCGCGATTAGAACTTTCATTGTTAAGCCCTCTGTTTGGTCAACATTCAAATTTTCGCAAACAGTGTCGACGATGACATCATCCCCGGTGCGTATTACGCGTTTCATTCGCTGAAGATTCTTGACTTTTGTGACTTTTATCCGAACTCTCCGGCAACGTATACTCATCCCAAAAGATGATGTTGCCTCTCAGGTCCATGAGCTACACTTTAAATGTAAAAAGGAAGTGCCAAACGGGATGGCAAGGAGCTGGAGCATAAGTTATCAACAATAGAAAAGCGACCTCACCCAAAGCCCGATTCTCTTAAGAACCAACAAACGGGGTGATGAGTCGCTTTTCACGTGCAGTTGAGGGCTTAAATTTCGTTCTGTCTGTGGAGTGTGTAAATGAAAGTTCTGATTGGGGTTGATAGCCTGGCCTTCAACAAAGTGACCGCGTCGTTCATCAATTCACACAATTGGAAGCCCCGCACAACCTTTCGAGTCGTACATGTGATCGAACCAGCCCTGGTACATGAAACTGATGTCAGCTTCTTACCTTTGCTCAACGAGTTGGTCGAGAGCGAAAAGAAGGCGTCACACGAACTGGTTCAGGATTTAGCACAACAGATCAAGGTTTCACACCTTGACTCGCCGCAGATAATCACTGAAGTCATCGAAGGTCATGCCGGAGACCGCCTGATTCAAATAGCGCAAGAGTGGCCTGCCGATCTTCTACTTGTTGGATCGCATGGCAGAAAAGGTTTGACCCGCTTTGCAATGGGCAGTGTTTCATCTGCGATAGTGAGCATCGCACCTTGCTCGGTAATCGTTTTGAAATTGCCAAAGGGAAGTTCATCAGAACCAGCTAAAAATGCTGCTTCTATGTCGACAGCGAAATAGTTTCTTTCTTTCAAAGCCAGGGCTCTCAGTAGGCTTCTCTGTCTAAAGTTAGATAACCAATCATCAAGCCGCATATAAAACCGCCGACATGAGCGAAAAACGCGACCTGTACAGGCGTTTGATCGCTGGAAAAAATGGTGCTAAATCCAGTTATTACTTGCATGAAGAACCAGAAACCTAAATAGACGGCGGCTGGTATTTCGACCAGCCTCAACCAGAACCAGATCAACATCAAAGTTTTTATTCTCGATCGCGGAAAGGCGTAACAGTAGGCGCCCAGCACTCCTGAAATTGCTCCGCTTGCCCCAACCATTGGGGACGTTTCACCGGGATTGATAAGCAGTTGAACCACGGCAGCGAACAGCCGGACAAACAGTAGAGCACAATAAACTCCAGGTGCCCCAGCCTGTCTTCTACAGCCCGCCCGAATATCCACAAAAACCACATATTGCCGAGCAGGTGCCCCCAGCCCAGGTGCAAAAACATTGAAGTCGATGCAGCCACAAAAAAATGAGGGATTGTACTGAATGCAGTTGCTGGAACCAATCCAAAAGTCTGGAACAATTGCTCGATAGCGGTGTTGGATAAAGATGCTTCGTATAGAAACACGAAGAAGTTCGCAACAACGATGCCGAACAAGAAAATCGGCCAGGACTTGATATCGACTGAATCATCGAGCGGAAACAAGGTATTTTTAACTCCACTGTCATCCTTTTGGACGACGCAATGTCTGTCTTGCGGTCGATGACCCCAGCTTCTTGTTTTGTCATGATCGTCAGGTAATCTGCACAGGAAGAACGGAAATGAAGATTATCGTTGCCGTAGAAGACAAAACTTACGCACAGGCTATTACAGATTGTATCTGTTCTATGGACTGGGACGAAAAACCGGAATTCAAAATCATCAGCACCGTGCCACCGCTCAAGTATCCGGTTCCAGCAGTTACCGGTGTCGTGGACACAAGATTTATCGAAGTCCAGGAAGAGCGTCGTCGAGCCGCCAAAAGTCTGGTTCTCGGTGTAGGAAGCCAACTGGCACAACACGTTCCGCATGCCACGGTGGAAGATATTGTTGAAGATGGCGACCCGAAAATGAAAATTCTCGATCTAGCCTCGGAATGGCAAGCAGATCTCATCGTCATGGGGTCTCACAGCCGGAACAGCTTAGAACGACTGCTCGTGGGCAGCACATCGCTAGCTGTTTTATCGCACTCACCTTGCTCGGTCTTAATTGTTAAACTAGCCAAATTGGAAGAGAAAACAATAGTAACTGCCGGGGCAAACGAAAAGAATGACTGACAGAACCAATGCCGCTGAGGGCGCTCAAGCCATCGATGGCACTCAAACGATCGAAGGCACTGAAACGATCGAAGGCACTGAATTAGTCTCATTGCAAAGAACGCTAACTGAGCGATACCCCATTGGTTTAGCGACAATTGGCAATTCGCTGAGAGCAGACGACGACATCGCCTCGCGCGTTTGCGACGCATTGCCTGCTGCGGCATTAAAGTATGTATGCAGATATGACCTGGGTACCTACACAAGTTTTCTCGGGGAATGTTTGCGCAAACACAAAGCAGCCATAGTCATAGATGCAACGGAAAACGGCACCACCACCGGTGCACTTACGATTATAAAAATTGAAGCATTATTGAAGGGTGATAGAAGCATAAAGGTAAGCTCATCGCATGGATTCTCATTTCTGGATGAATTGAGGCTCTACCACAGGTCGACAGAACTTCCAAGTCAGTTTTATTTCTTCGGAATCGAGGCGAAGTCAATCGACTGGAGTGAAAACCTCAGCCCCGAACTCGAAGCTAAAATTCCGCAATTGGCACAGTCACTGGAATCTCTGATTGAGAGTGTACTGGAGACATTGAACAAAAAATGCATGAAGCGAGCATAGCTGACGCCATACTTCAATCTGCATCTGCAAAACTTCTGACTACGCCGGAGGCTCTGCAGATAACTAAAGTGCGAGTTTCAGTCGGGGAATTCCGTAACGTAGACCCAGAATCTCTGCAGTTTGCGTTTGACAACATGAAATCGCAGTACGAGGGAATGGCGGACTGCCAATTGGAGATAGAGACAGTCAACGCCGAAGCTACCTGTCAATCAAATGAACATTCTTATCATCCGCAATTCGAAAACGCGTTTTGCTGTCAAATATGCGGAAGTGGAATCGGTCGCATGATTCGTGGTGAAGAGTTGAACATTGTCAGCGTGCGCATGGAAACAGGTAAAATGAAGGAGCGAGAAAATGCACGAATCGGTAGATGAACACCAGTTAGAGCGAATTTTACAGAACAATGAAGATCTAGCTCTTCACAATCGCGAGCACTTCGACGAACTGGGCGTACTCGCCGTCAATTTGATGAGTGCACCAGGTGCGGGCAAGACGACGCTTCTCGAAAAGACATTAACCAGTCTGACAAACGATTGGCGCTGTTCTGTCATCGAAGGTGATATGGTCGGAGAGCTTGATGCAGACAGATTGCGCCGGAACGGCGTGGATGTGACTCAAATTTCTACAGGCAGGAGCTGTCACTTAGACGCCCAAATGGTGGCACGAGTTCTGCACGCAAAGGCGTTTTCAGGAGTTGATTTCTTATTCATCGAAAATGTCGGAAATCTGGTTTGCCCAGCAGAGTTTCCGCTCGGCGAACACCGGCGCGTAGTGCTCTTGTCAGTAACCGAAGGTGATGACAAACCGATTAAGTATCCAGTTATTTTTCATCGCTGTGATGCGGTTATATTCACGAAATGTGATTTGCTGCCCTATGTCAAATTCGATATCGAGCGCGCCACAAAACATTTGAAGAACTTGAATCCTCTGGTTCATTGCTTCTCGATATCAGCCGTGACTGGTCAGGGTATGGATGAATGGATTGCATGGTTGTCACGAGAGCTTAGCGAAAACAAAGCCAATAGCCCATTGGTGACCCACCAGCGGTGATGATAGTGCTCCATCAATACTCTCGGAATGAAAGCTAGTTCTTCATTCAGGCTCATCAGTACGATTTTAAACGGTGCAGTCGGCAGTGCAAGATTGCATTCGTTCCTTTGGTCGATGTCGATCGATCCTACATTCAGTTTAATTAGAAAGTCAGTGATTAGGTGTTGCTGTGAAACAACGTTTTGTTCTCGCCAAAGAATCTTTCCATCATCTCTTTTCGGCGTTGCGCGATCTGGGAAAAGTCTATGCGCCGGTGAAAGTCTCAGAACAGTCTTATGCTTTTCGTTCGGTGAAAAAACCAGAAGAGATTTGTTTCGAGGCTCTAAGAACCATTCTGCCGCCAAAGAAATTCTTCTATCCCACAGACGAAACGCTTATCACTTACGACAAAGAGAATATCTATGAGCATGACGCAGATATCGAGTTTGTCGTTCTGTTCGGCGTGCATCCATGCGACCTGGCCGGTCTTGGAATTATGGATACAATCTTCGCGGCTGGTCCCGCTGACAGTCACTATCTGTCAAAGCGAGAAGCGAGTCTGATTGTCGGTATGTCATGTATGCCCGACAAACACTGCTTCTGTCAATCGATGGGCACAGACAGTCCAAAAGAAGGTTACGACCTTTTCCTCACTGATATCGGCGACGCGCTTTACATTGACGTTGAAACGGTGGCAGGACTGTCGGCGCTTGATCCTGTTTTGGAATATCTGACTCCTGCAACGGACGGCGATCGCGCACGATACAAAGATTTTTGGAACAAGCGCGCCGAAGCCTTCACAAATGGATTTACGGAAAGCAATCTTCGTTCCGTCATGCAGATGGAATGGAATAACGAAATTTGGGAAGAGCTGGGAAAACGCTGTTTGAGCTGCGGTAACTGCACACCTGTCTGTCCGACATGTTATTGCTTCGACATACTCGACATTGCCAGTTTGGATGGTGAGTCAGGCGAGCGGCACCGGCAGTGGGACAGTTGCCAGTTCGTTGCTTTCGCGCAGGTAGCCGGCGACTACAATTTCAGACCAACACCAGTAGACCGGCTCAAATACTGGTATCAACACAAATTGCATGGATTCGATGATCCTTATGGCTTCAAAACTTGCGTGGGTTGCGGACGCTGCACGGTGTCATGCCCCGCCGGTATCGACGATATTGTCGCTGTTGTGAAAGCTCTGCAAGGAAACGATTCAAAATCTGAGGCGAATCAAGATGTTATGTAGCAGCCCGCTCCTATCCGAAAAAGGCACAATCCGCTCAGTCATACCAATGACTGAAGACAACTGGCTTTTTGAATTCACAACAGAAAGCGCCAATCTCAGTGGCTGCATGCCTGGGCAATTCGTAGAGCTGTGGGTGCCTGGCGTCGGAGAGTGTCCGATTTCAGTTTGCTCCGGTCGAGTCGGTGACAGCATTCAGCTAATGGTGCGCAAAGTAGGAAGAGTTACAGACGCACTTTTCAAAATGAGAGAAGGAGATTGGGTAGGACTGCGTGGCCCGTATGGTCATGGATTTCCCATCGACAGCTACGTTGGCAGCGATCTGTGCATGATAGCCGGAGGATTGGGAGTAGCACCAATCAGATCACTGTGGCAGTACGTTCTGGATCATCGCGAAGACTATGGCAAGCTGACTTTGATTTACGGGATGCGGCACTCGGACGAACTGCTTTTCAGAAAAGAGTTCGAGCTTTTGATGCGTCGTCGCGACATTGATGTTTATATCGCCGCAGAAGAACTCATCGGTCCCGAGCTGCCACCACTTGCGGTGCAGCTGGGACGAGTCACCGATATGCTCAGAGCAGCGGCGCTCTCTGATTCGTATCAAGCAGCAATCTGCGGGCCGCCTGTAATGTACAAATATGTCATCAACGAGTTGAGACAGAAGTGCGTCCGCGACGAGAGCATCTGGTTATCTCTGGAGAGACAGATGAAATGCGGCATCGGCAAATGCGGACACTGTTTCATCGGCGGGCGCTCTACGTGCCAATCGGGTCCAGTGTTTCCACTAACTGAATTGCAACTGATGGAAGAGGTTGTTGAATTGGATTCTGGAGCGGCCACTCATGTCAAATAATCCTGCAAAACCAATTCCCAAAGTCGCTGTCGAGAGCTTGACCGGATGCGCCGGTGAATTGCTCGTCATCTTGGACAACTTAGAGAAGCTTGTGCCCTTCATTCGAATCATGAGCTTTCCATTTGCGCAAAGCAAAAATGAAGATGGTCCGCTCGATATCGCATTCGTCGAAGGCAGCGTCAGCCAACCTCATGATCTGGAAAAACTCAAAAGGATTCGCGCCAAGACGCGCTGGCTGGTTGCCATCGGCAATTGCGCAGTCTGGGGCTGTGTGCAGGCTGGTTCTTGCTCTCGCTGTCATGCTGATGACATGATGCACAGCGTTTATGGCGATACTTGCAAATTCGAAGTCATGCAGGCGAAACCATTGGAAGAGTTTGTCAAAGTTGACGTTCGTCTATCGGGATGCCCTATCAATGCCACTCAGTTTCTGTCAGTTACGGCAAGCTTGTTGAAAGATCACCTGCCATTCATCACGCATAAGCCTGTTTGCCTGGAATGCAAACTGAGAGAGACAGCTTGCGTCCTGATTGAAAAAAATCTACCCTGCCTGGGACCAGTTACTGCCGCCGGATGTGGTGCTCTCTGCCCGCGCGTCGGTGCTGCTTGCTACGGTTGCTGGGGTCCGTGCCAGGAGCCACAAATGGAGGCAATGGCGACCATTCTGCAAGAGAAAGGATACGAGCTGGATGACGTGCTTTCCAGACTGCAAACGTTTGGTGCCCCCAAAGAACTTTTCACTCGAATGGCGAGCGAGAAGAACTGAAGAGGCGCTGAAGAGGCACTGATGAGGAACCTTTGAAGAAGCGATGAAGAACTGATGAGTAAAGTAAGAAGCCAAAAGTTTGGGAACAACGAAGTGAGCAGGCGAGCAAAAAACAGATGAGCGAAATCGAGAGAACAGAAATAGAAATCCCTGAAATAAGTCGAGTCGAAGGGCATTCAGCCGTTACTGTCGATGTCGAAAACGGCAAAGTGGTTGATGTGAAGCTTGAGGTCTTCGAGGGAACTCGCTTCTTCGAACGCATTGTGCTCGGACACAAATACGATGAGATGCCGCACATAACCTCTCGAATCTGTGCAATCTGCTCTACCGGACACGTGCTAGCTGCGATTAAAGCGGTGGAAAATATCTTTCAATTCAGCCCGTCTGAAACTGAGAAACTGTTTCGAGAGCTGATGCACCTCGGAATGATCATAGAATCGCACGCGACCCATATCTGCGCCCTGGCACTACCAGACTTTGTAGGCGCTGCCGACCTCAGCGACCTTGCCGGAAAACACGAAAATGAATTTGCCATTTGGACTAGATTGCGCGATCTTGGTGCCTCCATACAAACCGTCGTCGGCGGTCGTCCGTTTCACCCCGTCAATCTGCACGCCGGTGGACTATCGCGATATCCGAGCAGGAAGGAACTGCGCCCACTGCTCGTAAAACTTGAACGCGGCACAGAAGATGCTGCCCACCTGATCACATTGCTCAAAAGCTTTAACCTGCCAACCGAAACAGAACTCGCCCCATGCTTCTTAGCACTTATTCCTGAGGGAGATTCGTACGGCTATTTCGGTAAGACCATCAAAGCCAGCGACGGATGGCAAGCACCGGTCGAAGAGTACACAACATATCTCTCTGAAAGCAGCGTCGAATATAGTCACTCCAAGCGTTCATTACTCGGTACTAAGCCATTCATGGTCGGATCGATGGCGAGATTGTTTTTCTTTTCGGAAAAGCTCGGCAAAACAGCGAAAGATATATTCGACAAAAGCCCGCTCGCCCAAAAGAACAAAAGAGTCAGCTCACTATGGAACAACTTCGCGCAGGCGATAGAAATCGTCGAAGCAATTGAGCGCGCAACAGTAATAATCGAAATTCTGCTCACAAGCACGATTGCTGGCAGCGAAAACACGGACTTTAAGAATAAGCTCAAAGCCGGTCGAGGAGTTGGTGCCGTGGAGTGCCCCAGGGGTACTCTCTATCACAGCTACACGCTCGATGAGAGCGGCAACATTACCGCAGCAGACATGATCACTCCATCTGCGCAGAACTCAGCTCATATTGAGTTAGACATACGCAAGGCGGCGGAGCTGGAACTCAAAAAGGCTCCTGACCATTTGCGCAGTACACTCGAAACACTCGTCAGAGCATACGACCCGTGCAACACATGCGCGACCCACATGGTATCAGTGAGACAGTTGAAGTAAAGCCCTAGAATTCGAATCAGTCCTGCCGAAAAGCTCGCAAAAACATCAGAATTCGAATCAGCCCTGCCGAAAAGCTCGCAAAAACATCAGAATTCGAATCAGCCCTGCGGATGATGACCTGAGACGAACCCACTGGCAAAATGGACATCAGTCTCATTTTACGGAGTCCCAACGTGAATTATCCGATTCAAATCTCGTTCCTCAACGTGGAAAGTTCTGCAGCTGTCGAGCAAATGGTGCGCCAGTCCACTGAACGGCTTTCGCGCTTTTATCCACGTATAGCAAGTATCAATGTAGCTATTGAGATGCCGCACAAGAGTCACCATTCAGGCAACATCTTTCAGGTGCGTATCGATATTTCTGTGCCGGGACAGACGATTTCAGTTGAGACTAAATCCGACAACCATGAAGAATATCAAGACGTGTACGTTGCCATTCGGGACGCATTCTTAATGGCAAGACGTCGACTGGAAGACTACGCGAAGCGAAAGCTGGATGCCCCGAAAGTGCAGGCGCACCGGGACAACCTGATAGAAAACGCACTCTAAATTGTTTGAATCTGCATAAAAATCATCCTAAAGGATGATTGCATTCGTGCACAGCGCGAAGTCAACTCCTGCGGCGCGAAGTAAGCTGAGCTGCAGCTGACTTCAGCTACAGCTCAGCTTGGCGCCCAGACTGCAATACAGTAGTCTGGGCATGGCGCATTCCTAATTGCAGGTTCACTGTAATGTCGTATCGAAGACTATGGTGGGGTCTAGCCATCGTCGTGGCCGCCTCCTTTTTGGTGCTCGGATATTTCGGTTACGAGATCTACATGCAAGCACCACCGGTTCCAGATCGCGTCGTAGTAACTGATGGACGAACACTATTTACTGGCGATGACATTCGCACCGGGCAGAGCGTCTGGCAATCGCTGGGTGGGCAAGAAGTCGGCTCAGTCTGGGGACATGGCGCGTATGTAGCGCCCGATTGGTCTGCAGATTTTCTGCATCGAGAAATCACATGCATACTCGACAAATGGGCTCTTCGAAGCGAGAGCAAAGACTTTGCAGGCAAAGATTCCGCAAGCAAAGATTTTGCAGGCAAAGACTACGCAACAAAAGAATCGGCAAGTAAAGACTACGCAAACATTGATCCCGAGCAGCAAGCTGCGCTTCGAGAGCGACTTCAGCTACTCATGCGCAAAAACACTTTTGATCCGGGCACCGGGCAACTTACAGTAGAGCCCATTCAAGCGGAAGCCATCGAAGTTGTCAGCAAACACTATACGGCTCTGTTCACGGGAGATCCGGCAACCAAAGACCTGCGAGACGCATATGCACTCCAGCCGCACGCAGTACAAAATGCTAATTCGATGCGATGCTTGAATGCATTCTTCTATTGGACAGCCTGGGCGTGTTCGACAAATCGCCCGGGCAGCGACATAACGTATACCAACAACTGGCCGGCAGAATCGCTGATCGATAACAAACCAACCGGAATGATTGTGGTCTGGTCGGTCTTCAGCTTCGTGTTTTTGCTCGCCGGAATTGGTGCACTGGCATGGTACTTCGCAGTGCAGCGCGGGCGTGAAGAAGTAAACGATCATATTCCAGATTCAGACCCGCTCCTGGGATTGAAGCCTACGCCGTCGATGCACGCAACACTCAAGTATTTCTGGATCGCTGGCGCACTACTGGTAGTGCAAGTCGGACTGGGTGCAGTCACAGCGCACTACGGTGTAGAAGGCTCAAGCTTCTATGGCATTCCGCTGGCGGATTGGCTGCCCTACGCTGTCACACGCACCTGGCACACGCAGCTCGGCATCTTGTGGATAGCTACAGTCTGGCTCGGCACAGGTCTTTTTATGGCACCCGCTGTTTCAGGAGTAGAGCCGAAGTTCCAAAAAGCTGGAGTCGATTTCCTTTTCTTCTGTCTGCTCTTGATTGTCGTAGGTTCACTGACCGGAGAATGGCTGGGAGTACAACAAAAGCTTGGATTAGAAGCGAACTTTTGGTTTGGTCACCAGGGTTATGAATACATCGACCTGGGACGATTCTGGCAGATATTCCTATTTGTAGGTCTCTTCGTTTGGCTCGCTTTGATGACACGCGGTCTCGCACCCGCGTTCAAAAATCCAAAAGAAAACAAGAGTCTGCTGGCACTTTTTTTGATATCGTCACTGGCTATAGCAGCCTTCTATGGTGCGGGTCTGCTTTATGGACAGCGCACTAATCTCGCCATTGCTGAATACTGGAGATGGTGGGTGGTTCATCTCTGGGTAGAGGGATTTTTCGAAGTCTTCGCAACTGTCGTAATCGCATTTCTGTTTACACGCATGGGTCTATTAGCAGCCGGAACAGCAACAGCCGGGGTGCTATTCTCCACAGCTATTTTTCTTGCTGGCGGAATCATCGGCACAATGCACCATCTGTACTTTAGCGGCACACCAACTCCGGTGCTTGCTTTCGGAGCTACATTCAGCGCACTGGAAGTGGTGCCACTTACGCTCATAGGTTTCGAAGGCTACGGGAATCTGACGCTCAGCAGAGCAAAACCATGGGTGAAGAGCTACGAGTGGCCAATTAATTTCTTCGTCGCAGTTGCATTTTGGAATCTGGTTGGCGCTGGGTTATTCGGCTTCTTGATCAACGCTCCCATCGCTTTATATTACATGCAGGGACTGAACACTACACCAGTGCACGGACACACTGCGCTGTTCGGAGTCTATGGCATGCTCGCCATCGGACTGATGCTGTTTTGTTTGAAAGGATTGGGCACCAAACACATCTGGAAAACAGGGTCGCTGCGCTTCGCATTTTGGGCAATCAACATTGGTCTGGCACTGATGGTTCTGATTAGCTTATTGCCGGTCGGATTGATGCAAACGTGGGCAAGTGTCGAGCACGGTTTGTGGTATGCGAGATCCGCCGAATTTTTGCAGACTGGAACCATGAATACATTGCGCTGGCTGCGCGTCATCGGCGATACCATCTTCGCTGCCGGCGTGATGTCCTTAGCCTGGTTTGTAGTTGGGCTGAAAACGGGTTGGTCAATCTCCAAAGAGCTCGACCAAAACATTCCAACTGCTGTAGCGGTGGCGCAGAAATAAGGCTCGGCGATTGCGCAGAATAATTCAGTAGACTAAACAAGCAGGAGCATTTAGGACGCTGCTGCTTGTGAGCAAACAATCTATAGATCGTCGACAAGCAGTCGACAAGCAGTTAGCAAGCCGTTAGCAAGCAGTTCTTACGTCTCGATGACTACTGGAACCGGTTACATCATCAACCGCGCATGGTGCCCGCAGCGTTACTGCCTTGGAGACCGATCCCCAAACACAGCGATCGCAGGTGTCTGATTGAAACCTTCCGATTATCAATTTTTCCGCGATCCACTCGCTGGCAACTTTGATAATTTCAGGCGGTGGATTTCCTTCTTTCAATTGAATATGAACAGAGCAATGCGGCAGAGACTGCTCGATAATTCTCTGATACCTGCGACACCTAGCTTCAATGAGATTCTTGCGCTTCTGAAACTGCCTTTCCAGAAGTTCATTCTCATCATCATCGAGTTCGTCATCGTAACTGAGTGGAAAAGGAATCACAGACAGAATTCTGAAGCTAGTACCTGCGGCCCAGTATCTGCCTAGCACCGCTGCGATTGTATCTTTACTTGCTCTTGAACCGTCTACAGCAATGATAACGCGCATTATCTTGGGACTCCATACCAAAACAGAAAAACCAACGGCCGTGTCCAAATTAAAACTCTTAGGAGAGCTGCGCCTGGCACGGCCGATTGGTTCAACTTTGGAGGTTTGGGTTTGGTTTGTCTTTCGCCTCTGTGCTTACAGTCTATGACAATGAGGACTGGTGTGTATCATCCTTTGGGATGACACCCAAAGGTCACCGGGATGAAGTGGTGGTGGTGCACTCGGGACGAGTGCGTTCCATGGCACCCGGGACGAGTGCGTTCCATGGCCAGGCGGGACGAATGGCGTTCCGGGCACTCGGGACGAGTGCGTTCCATGGCTAGGCGGGACGAATGGCGTTCCGGGCACTCGG